>CAYTCZ010000011.1:0-41795 GCA_964436315.1 uncultured Gaiellales bacterium
AGAGCCTATCCCGGTAGGTGCGGTGCCGTCGGGGACGGATGAGACCGCCGCGTCTCAGCCGCCAGCCGGGAGTGCCGCACCTACCGGAATAGGCTCTAGGTCGCACGCTCCGACTTCGCCTTCCTGCCGCTCGGAGTCTGGCCGGCAGGAAATCCCTTCCGGGCGGGGAAGGGGCCAGGGTACGAGATGGCCCCTCGAGCCTCGGTTTCGCGAACGCTAGACGCCGTTTCGGCAGGCGTCCTCGCCGTCGATACGAACGGCCAGATTCGGTCGTGGAATTCGGCGGCCGAGACGATTACCGGCATCCCTCGGGAAGACCTCGTGGGCCGAGATGTACACACGGCTGTGGGCGCCTTCGGCGCGACTCTCGACCAGGTCGAACTCGCCGACACCGCCGGTAGCCAACTCAGCGCCACGGAAATCGTTCACCTTGAACTCACCGGGGGTAAGCGACTGGCACTCCTGCTTTCGGGGGTCAAGACGGAACACGGGCGCGTCTACACGTTTCGCTCGCCGACCGCGGATGAGGAAGCCGACGCACGGCGACGCGAGTTCCTCATGACGCTGACGCACGAACTGAAGTCTCCGCTTGCCTCGATCTACAGTGCCGCCATCGCGCTCCGGCGCGAGGACCTCGAGCTCGAGGCTCAGGCGCGAGAAAGGCTCTTGACGGTGATTGCTGGAGAGGCCGCTCGGCTCCGCCGGGCGGTGAACGACATTCTCTCGGTCGGCCGCCTCGAGTCGGGCAAGCTGCGACTCCTGATCGAGCCATGTGACGCTCAGGCAATCGCCCGCGATGTGGTCGGCTCCGCACGCTTGACGTTGCCGTCGTCGACTCGAGTCGAACTGGCCGCACCGGATCAACTCCCCAAGGTTGCGGCCGACCCAGATGGACTTCGCCACGTGCTTGTGAACCTGCTCGAGAACGCGGTCAAGTACTCCCCCGAGGGCGGTTCGATCATCGTGAAGCTCGAGCTTGTTGATGACCGGGTCCGATTCTCGGTCCGTGACGAAGGAATCGGTATTCCGGCAGAGGAGCAGCCTCGCGTGTTCGAGAAGTTCTATCGCCTCGAGTCGCGGCGCACAGCGCGGATCGAAGGCACCGGTCTCGGTCTCTACATCACACGCGAGCTCCTCGAGCGAATGGACGGGAGAATCTGGATCTCGTCTCAGGAAGGAGCTGGATCGACGTTCTTCTTCGATCTTCCGACCGCAGGAGCGAAGCCCGTCGCTCGGGCCGGGAACACGAGCAGCCGCCCCGTCGTTTAAGCGTACAGAGAGGGCTCCAATGTGGGCCCTCCTCCACGTTTGCGAGACTTCGAGCTAGGAACAGAACGACAGTGAGGTTGTCGTGACTGAGAATCAAATCCGCGATGTCATCATCATCGGTGGTGGGCCCGCCGGTTACACGGCGGCGCTCTATAGCGCCCGTGCCAACCTCAATCCACTTGTGATCGAGGGATTCCAGTGGGGCGGTCAGCTGATGATCACGAGTGACGTCGAGAACTACCCCGGATACGCGGAAGGAACCCTCGGCCCAAAGATGATGGAGGACTTCCGCACGCAGGCTGCACGGTTTGGAACCGAGTTCATCACGGACGACGTAACCCGGGTCGACTTCTCGGAGCGCCCGTTTCGCGTCTGGATCGGGGACGACGAGTATCGGTCACGGGCCGTGATCATCGCCACCGGCGCAACCGCTCGACAGCTTGGACTCGAGTCGGAACGAGCGGCGCAGGGGCGTGGCGTCTCCTACTGCGCCGTCTGCGACGCGGCCTTCTTCGGCGACAAGGAAGTCGTCGTGGTGGGTGGCGGGGACTCCGCGATGGAGGAGGGAACCTTCCTGACCAAGTTCGCCTCGAAGGTCACGATCGTTCACCGACGTGATCAGTTCCGCGCCTCGCCGATCATGGTCGATCGAGCCCGAGCGAACGAGAAGGTCGAATTCATTCTCGACTCAGTCGTCGATGAGGTGCTGACGAACGAGCAGGGGAACGTGAGCGGTGTTCGACTCCGCGATGTCAAGACTGACGAAACCACGGAGATTCCCGCCGAGGGCCTCTTCGTCGCGATTGGACACGACCCAACCACCTCGCTGTTCACGGGTCAGATCGACATGGACAAAGAGGGCTACATCATCACCAAGGGAAAGTCCTCCGAGACGAACGTGCCGGGCGTTTTTGCCGCCGGCGACGTCCAGGATCACACGTACCGACAGGCCGTGACCGCGGCCGGCTCAGGATGCATGGCCGCCCTCGACACCGAGCGATTCCTCACCGAGGAAGAAGCAAGCGGAGAAGAGGCACTCGCCGCCTCGGCCGCGAGCTGAGGCGGCCGGCAAGGACGCGTGCGCCAAGCCGACGTCCCGCTACCATCGGGCCGCAATGCCGAACTTCATCTGCCCGAACTGCAAAAGGCGTGTCGTCGACGACGACCGTCGAGATGGGCTCACGCACCAGCCGGTCGGCTGCCCCCACTGCAGCTTCGGGTTCCTGTTCGAGATCCTCGATGACTACTATCCGAGCCCGAATACGGCGTTCGTCGTTTGCAATCGAAACCGCCGAATCATTGCCACCGGGCGCGGCCTGTTCGAGCTCACCGGGTTTCAGGAGCGCGAACTGATCGGGAAGCAGGTCATGGAGGCGTTCGGGATGGATGGAGCCATCGACCCCGATCCTTCCGAGCTCGCCGTTGAATACGGCGTCCGGCGCATGGGCCAGCAGCTCCCGCTGCGAACCAAATCCGGGATCGAGAAGAAGGTGACGGTCGACTTCTTCCCCGCCTATGACGAGGACGGCGGGCTGCTCGTTGCGATCCGCCCGCGTCGGCGTCAGAAGGCCAAGACGTCGAGCTGAAGTCCCCTCGGGCAGAGCGGTCCGAACGACACCTGCGGCCCTCCTTTGCGACATCACACACGAGCGTTCATGATGCCGGCGTACACCGGATCAAGGAGGATCGGATGCCGCTCTATCTCATTCGCTTCAGCTACAAGCCCGAGTCGTGGGCCGACCTCGTCGAAAACCCTGAGGATCGGCGTGGTGTCGTCGGTTCGCTCGCCGAGTCCGTCGGGGGAAGCCTCGAGGGCATGTGGTACTCGTTCGGCGGTCAGGACGGGTATGTGCTCATCGAGGCACCGGACAACGTCTCAGCCGCAGCGGGAGCGATCGCAGCCGCAGCTGGTGGCGCCGTCACGTCCGTGCAGACCGACGTGCTCCTGACAGTCGAGGAGACGCTCGAAGCACTCAAGAAGGCGCAGGCAGTCTCCTACGCTCGACCCGGCGGATAGCCAGCCCGCAAGACGCGGCTCGACGGACAGAGGTCCGAGAGCACGCAGTCCTCACAGCGGGGGGAACGCGCGTCACAGACGCGGCGGCCGTGCCAAATGAGAAGGTGCGGGAAGCGGGCCCAGTCGCGGCGTGGAACGAGCTTCTGTAGGTCTCGCTCGATCTTCTCCGGATCGTGCTGCTTCGTCAGTCCGAGCCGCTGGGAGAGACGGCGCACATGCGTGTCGACCACGATTCCTTGCGTCGCGCCCCGTTCGGCCGCGACGACGTTCGCCGTCTTGCGACCAACTCCAGGTAGTCGAACGAGTTCGTCCAACTCGATGGGGACGAGGCCGTCGTACTCCTCCAGCAACATTCGCATCGTTCCGCGGATGTTCTTCGCCTTCTGGCGGTAGGTCCCGGTTGGACGTATGTCACGCTCGAGCTCTTCGAGGGGTACGGCGAGGTAATCCCCGGGCGTCTTGTACTTCTGGAACAGGGTCGCCGTGACCCGGTTTACCTGGACGTCAGTCGTCTGTGCCGAGAGCATGACGGACACGAGCAGTTCGAGGTCGCGTCCGAACCGAAGTGCGATCGTGGCGTCGGTGTGCTCAGCGGCGAGCCGCTCGATGATCGGGCCGATGCGCTCCCGCCTTGGGCCGACCCGACGTCTTGCCTCTCCTGCGTAGCTACGAGCCACGTGTAAGGGGTCGGATCTTGCAATCGAGCATAGAGGAGCGAGGTCTGCGCGATTGCACGATCCGACCCCGGAGTTGTTAGCTGACACCCGCGCTTGCGACCTCGGCCTCGGCGGTCGCAAGCAGCCGGGGGCCGGCACATACGACGTCCAATGCGGGGCACTCGGCACAGGCGTACTCACTCGGGGTGGGCCGAAAATCGGCTGACTGAATGGCCTCGATTGCGTGGGAAAGCTCCGACTCGAGCTCGCTGACATCCGCTGCGGTAAACGTCGCCGTGACGGGATTGTCCGGCCGCTCGAGGAACACGTAGGCGATCTCGACGCTATCGACCCCCGAGCGGAGCGCAGCGAGCGCGTAGACAAGTCGCTGAAGGGAGTAGTCATCGTCGACGAGATCGGCCGGCTCGAGATCGTCGAGCCGGTTCGTCTTGTAGTCGACAACCAGAGCGGATCCATCGTCGACGAGGAAGGCGTCGAAGCGCCCATGGAGCAAAACCCCATCGTGCTCATACGTAAACGCGAGCTCCGGCCGGGTGGCCTCGGATGCCCCGAGCCGGCGCGCGAGCGACGATTCGCGCCACGCGCCGACGAGAACGACCACCCGCTCAAGGTCGTCAGCCGTCGCCGCCGGGTACAGGGCCCGGGCCCTAGCTTCCACGTCGCTCTCGGGGGTGTCCTCCTCGAGAATCACGTGAACCACATCACCGAGCTCGGTCGCCGCGAGGCCGGGTTCGGCGTCAATGGGGGCCAATCGTGGTCGGGGAGACAACCCGAGCACGCGCTCGGCGTAGTAGCGGTACGAGCACCGATCGAATAGTGCGAGAGCGCTATACGACAGGCGGCGGACCTCGACCCTGGGAGGTTCCGCAACGCCAGGCAACTCCGCCAGCTCAGGTGCGCTCGGTCCGGAACCTTCGTCCCCCGGGGCGAAGAGCTCGAGCTGCGAGCCATCCTCACGAGCAACCGCCTCGTCGGAGGACTCCTGCCAACGATCGACACGCAGCAGCAAACGCGCGCCGTCTCGTTCGAGTTCGGTCGGCCCGTCTTCGCCGAGGTCGAGGTCGAGTCGATCGAACAGCCATCCGATCGAGCTTGCCCGGCCTGCCTTGCGTTCAGGATCGAGTGCGCCAGAGATGATCAATCTGTCCATTGCTCGCGTCATGGCGACGTACAGCACTCGCCTCGACTCTGCCTCATCGGCCTTCCGCTCGGCCTCCAAGGCCTGCTCGTAGCCTGCATCCGGGCGTCGTTCCCCGGTCGCAGGATCGACCACCCGAAATCCGAACTGCCCGTCGGGCAGGCAGAGAAACTCACTCATCGCGGCAGACGGAGAACCGCGCCCCGCATCGGCGAGCACGACCGTCTTGAACTCAAGTCCTTTCGCGGCGTGGACGGTGAGGAGCCGAACAGCCTGCGCTCCCTCCTCCACCGCTGCGGCCTCGAGCTCGCGCGTACCGGACGCCTCGAGATCGGCGATGAAGTCGAGGAAACCCGCCAAGTCCGGGCGGCGGATAGCCTCGTACGAACGCGCCAGACGCGCCAGCTTCCGGAGATTCGCGTACCGGCGCGAGCCGTCCCAGCGGGCGAGAACGGCGAGATCGTAGTCGTGCTCGGTCAGGACCCGTTCACAGAGCGACTCGAGGCTCATCTGTCCAACAAACCGCACCAGGCGTTCATACCGCTGGCGAAAGGCCTCGAAAAGTCGTCGATCCCGTTGGCCGAGTCCCTCCGGCAAATCTCGTTCGAGCCCCGAGAACAGCGGCCGACGTCCGGCTGCCCGCCGCAGGAGATAGAGAGCGTCGTTCGAGCAGCCGACGAGCGGCGATGCAAGAACAGAGACGAGCGCTCGGTCGTCGTACCGATTCAGCAGGAGGCGGAGGTACGCAATGAGGTCCGCCACCTGCTGCGACTCGAAGTAGCCCTGGCCCGCAGCACGATACGTCGACAGCCCCTCCTCGCGGAGCGCCAGTTCGTAGCGTTCGGCGTCGGTTCCAGCGGAGAAGAGCAACACGACCTCGCCCGCTGTCGTTTCCCCGGATTCGATGAGCTCTCGAACTCGACTGGCGACGTGGCGGGCCTCGGCCACCCGCCAGTGCACGTCTTTCCCGTTGTATGAGGCCTTGTCCGTCACGAGCAGCTCGACAGCTGGAGAAAACGCCGAGTCTGGAAACCGGCCGGCAGCGCTGAGCGGTTCGAACTCTTCGCCGAACTCCGACTGGAAGATCTGATTGACAACCGAGAGGACCTCGGGCCGCGCCCGGTAGTTGTGCGTCAATGCGAGCACGCCGGCGCTGGAGGCCCGACGTTCGCGGAAGACATCGACATCGGCATGACGGAAGCGGTAAATCGATTGGAACTCGTCACCAACGAAGAAAAGTTCCTCAGCACCAATCAGATCGACGAGCTCGCACTGGAGACGGTTGGTGTCCTGGAACTCGTCGACCATGATCGAGCGCAGCTGCCAACTCACTTCGTCACGGATCCTCGTGTTGCTGCGGAGCAGGTCGCGCGCGATCAATTGGAGATCCTCGAAATCGACCCCGGATTCCGCCGCCTTCGCCGCCTCGTACCGTTCCGCGAAAACACCGAGCAGCTCTCCGAGCATCGTGCGATCGCGGGCCGCGACCTCGGCAAACGCCGCGCGCTCGACCCATGACAGCGCGTCGTTGTAGGCCGTCGACCTCTCATGCTCGCTCGCATCGAGCCGGAGGTCCGACAGATCGAGGAGGGCATCCGCCGTGTCATGATGGTCGAGAACCTCGAGGACCTCCCGCCCCCGCGATTGAGCACCAGCCTCTTCGGAGAGACCCTGGCTGAGCTCGGCGATCTCGGCACGAAGCGCGTCGATCGCCTCGGTGAGGCGCGACTCATCTCGATCGCCCAGCGCGAGCTCGAGTCCGGCCGATCGAAGTCGCTCGAACGCGCCGACGATCATCGAGCGAAGGAGCTGGGCTCCGTACGTCGTCAGAAGCTGAATTCGCGTCGGCTCGTGTTCCGCGCAGAAGAGCTCGAGTGCGTGATCAAACGCCTCAGTACGGATGATCCCTGCTTGAGCCTCGTCCAGGACACGGAACCGTGGATCGAGGCCTGCCTCGACGGCGTACTGACGGAGCAGCCTGAAGCAGAAGCCGTGGATCGTGGAGATCCACGCGCGATCAACATCGCGAGCGAGCTCCTCGCGTCCCGCTTCGGCCAACCGTTCGCGAATCCGAACTCGAAGCTCCCCCGCCGCTCGTTCGGTGTAAGTGATCACGAGAATGCCGTCGAGCGGCAAGCCGCGCTCAGTGACGGCCTTCACGAACCGCTCGACGAGGACCGACGTCTTCCCGGTCCCTGCTCCCGCTGAGACGAAGACAACGCCAGACTCGTCGATTGCAGCCAGCTGCTCGGGATTCAGGCTTGTCATGCCCGATCCACCCGGCACATCGGCCACAGGTCGCACCAATGCGGGCATTGACCTCGGCGAGGATCGTGAGCGACCCGGCCCTCGTGAATCGCGTCGACTGCCAACGTCGCGCTCTCCCGTGCCCGCTCAATACGGCTCCAGAACTCCTCGTCATCGACGTAATCGCGGCTGGCAAGCCCTGGTAGGCCGTCGTCTTTTGCTTCGGATCGCAGAATCCCGCGTGCCTCGCGCTTCCCCGAGAGCCCGCGATAGAGACCACCGAGCGGCTCGATACCGAGGAGATCGCGCAACGCGACGACGTACAGCGGAACCTGTAGGCGTTGCTGCAATTCGATCTGCGCGGCGGAGTGTGCGACGCCAAGCTTGTAGTCCTGGACGATCCCCCGCGCGCTGAACGGATCGACGTCGACTCGATCGATCTTGCCCGACAGCTTGAAACTCCCAAAGTCGAGTCCGTCCTTGAGCTCGGCCGCTGCCCGCTCGCTTCCGAAGGAGACCTCGAAGCGGCGTGGTGCAAGTGGGAGCGACAGGGCGAGCTCCTGGCGCAGGAACTGCTCCAGATCTCGCTGGAGCGTGCCCGCGAGCTCAATTCGCTGAGTGGGTGAGATCTCGAGACGTCCGATGCCGCCCTCGACAGCCGATGCGACGCAGGCTCTGAGGAGCTCGACTGCTGAATCGATGTTGGTCTCGTCGACCTGATCGACCCCGAGTTCTTTGGGCAAGCTCGAGTAGAAGCGGTGCAGCGCCTGGTGCGCGATTGACCCACGTATCCTGGCGTCGAGCTCAGCGTCGATGTCTCTCGGCGAGACGACCTTCTCGAAGAACCACATCGACGAACAGTCGCCGTACTGCTCGACCTCGGTAACCGAGAACCGATCGCGAGTACGCAGCTCCTCGAGAACGAGCGGGTTGACGAGTCGCGTCGGCCGGCTGAAGGCTCCGAGCGCCCGTTCGATCTTGCGCTCCCAACCGTTTGCACGTGCGAGCGCCCGCGCCCCGTGCTCGTCGACGGAGACAAGTGCGGCAACGCTGCGAAGACGCTCGCGCTCGGTTGGAGCCCGCTCTAGCGGCCATGTGGCCTCGGACAACGATCGGCGACGCGTCCATCGACTCGCGTCCTCCTTTGGAAAGAGAGATCGAACCTCGTCCCAGAAGGGACTTGGTTCCCGTGGGCGCCCATCCTCGGTCGCAGCTTCCCGGACCAACGTGAGGCGCTCCCGCGGTCGCGTACATGCCGTATAGAACAGGTATCGCTGGCGCGCAGGAGCATCCGGACGGCGGATCCGACTCCCCGGCAACGTCTCCTCGAGGACACCGCGCGCCTCGTCGCTGAGAAGCGAGGCATCGGGTCCGTACTGCGGGAAGACGCCCTCCTCGAGACCGAGAACGAACACTGCAGCGAACCGTCTCGTTCGAGCGCGTAGGAGATCAAGGAGTGCAACGCGCCCGGCCTCTCGAGCTCGGGCCAGACGCACCGGAGCCCTCTCGAGCGCAGCCACGATGTCGTCCCGGCTGAGGCGGCCCCGCCAAGCTGAGAGGTCATCGAGCACACGACCGGCGCTCTCACGAGCTCGAAGGTCGAGCCGCGAGGCTTCGGTCGAGGGAGGCGTCTCGAGGCCGTATGCCGTTGACGTCATTTCCGTCAGAAGAGCTCTTGCCGCTTCGACGGGATCAGTTTCGGCGCGAAGCGCGTCAAGCGCAGGAACGCGGTGACCGAGGAGTTCCACGGTTTCGGCAATCACCCGGTCTGGTTCGGAGATACCGCGGCCCCGTAGACGCCCGTCGACAAAATCTGTCCGATATCGCGTCAGTCCTGAGTAGCGCGATCTCAGGTAGTTGAACAGGTCGTTCCGGGTTCCCCCGAGCCATGCGAACCGGAGCAACGAGAGGCAGGCGTGACCGAACGGTGTCCGGCCGAAGTGGACCCGTCCCTCGACCGCAAACGGAATTCCCATCGAGGCGAAGACTGCTTCGAACACCGATTGCGTTCGGTCGACGGACGGAACGAGCACGCCGATCTCCTCGGCCGGCATGCCTCCGCGGAGAAGGGCCAGCACCTCGTCCGCGACGAGCTCGAGGGTTGATCTGGAACCGGCTCCTTCGAGGAAGCGAATCGCGCCTCTGAGCGGCGGCGCGACTCCTGACGAGTCACCTTGAAACAGCCTCCGCTCGATGTATTCGAGCGCGGAGAGCTCGTCGCGTGGCGCCGGGGGGAGCTCCTCGATCCGACCGCCGGCGAGCCGAGCGATATCGGCCACAAGTGACTGGAGGGACGAGAACGCAGAGCGGCCCGGTTCGTACGGAAGAGAGACCAAGACCTCGCTGCGACCTGCGAGCACCTCGAGAAGCTTCCATTGGGTCCCCGTAAGATCCTCAAACCCGTAGGCGAAGACCGGCCTTCCGCTCCACGCCGACAGGTCCTCGGCGACGGCTTCTGCAGCGGCCCGACGCTGAGACGCCCGATCCTCAAGCTCGAGCTCCTCCAGACGCGCGCGATACGCGGCATGCAATCGGCCCAGGTCATCCTCGATCGCGGACGGAGGAACCATGGCCGACTCGAGCTCGGCGATCGCCTCGCCGAGCGCATCCACGAAGCCCGGGAAGCGTGCCGATTTTCCAAGGCCGTTCAGCGGCGTTTCCCGCACGATCTCGCCAAGCAGAAGGCGTCGGTGCGTATCAGCGATGGCGCCGCGTGTCCGGGGTGCTCGAACGGAAACGGCGCGGAACAGATCGTCGAACGTTCCGATCGAACCTCCCAAGAGCGCAGGCGCTCGCGAGAGGAGTTCTCGCTCGACTACCTCGACCTCGGCACCGGTTGGGACGACGAGGAAGGGCTCCTGATCGAGCGCCTCGAGGTACCGATCGAGCACGCGCGAAACCTTGCCGGAGTTGGCCGGACCGACGATGAGCGTGAGACCCACTGAGCTAGTAGTGAATTCTATGAGCCGGAGCGGCCGCGGCCGCCGTCCGCCTAGTCGGCAGCATCCGGTCCGTGCAAACGTCCTCCAGCTTGCTCCGCGACTCCTGCAGCGTTGCTCTCGAGGAGATTTCCGTCCAGAAATGCCTCAGCTCCGAAGTGGGCGACGATTGGATGCCCTGCTCGAAAACCATCGCCAGAAGCACCGTCGGCACGTGTTCGCAGGACACGGTTCTCCGCGATCTCGCACGCCGAGTAGTCACCGCAGAAGATCCCGACACCGAGCGCGTCTTGCACATGGTTGTCATCGACACTCCCGTGTGACATCTCGGTGACCGCAATTCCGCGCATCGTCGTGTCGCTGACGTGGTTACCGAGCACCTCCACGTGCGCGGAGTGCGTGACGATTCCCTCCTGGCCCCCGTTGACCGTGCATCCCTCGACGACACTGGCCGCGAGGTCGAATGAGAACGAGATGTCGATGCCTTGCGCGTAGGGACTCGCGAGCGAGTGGATCAAACAGTCGTGAATCTCGACCTGGCCGCGACGAACATTGATCCCGTCCAGACGCGCTCTAGAGATCTCGACATTCTTGATCACGACTCGCTCCGCTCCATCGACCTCGATGCCGTTCGTTCCGCCCACGATGTGAACGTCACGGATCGTCACATCGTCTGCTGTGACCACGATCCCGCCGTCGATGACCGTGCCGGGCTGACCAACGAGGTTCTGCGCCCTATCGAGTACGAGGGGCCCTCTGTGCACTCCTTCCTCGAGGTAAATGGTGGGAGGCATTGTCGCCCAGGCAACACCCCCGACAGCCCCGAAGGCCACGAGGACCGCGGCCGCGATCGGAGGACCGGCACGGCCCAGTTCACCGCCGTCCTCCGCGTAGGAGAGACGAAGCGAGGGAAACACCGCATGGCTGAGGGCCTGCGCCAGGAGCCACGAGCCCCAGAACAGGCCCGCGGACGCGAGGAAGGGTGCCTCGATACCGGTGAGCTTGACGAGGGCGATCACGACGAGGAATTCCAGAACGCCGAGAGGGAGAGCCACCCAGCCAGGCTGGTACGGCAGGAATCGGTGATAGAGGGTCAGGTCAAGCCCGAGTCCCGCCCCGATCATGAGCGCCGCCAGCTTGACAGGCCACCAGGTCTCAAGCGCCGCCGCGAGCGCACAGGCGGCGAGCAACGGCACGAGCGAGGCCGCAAGGCGAAGCTCGAGGCGTCCGCGCAGAGTCAGCGACATCGCCTCACCCGTCGGAGAAAGCCGTGAGCAGCGTACCTCGCCCCGGCTAGCGTGTCGGAGGCCGGGAAGGCCCACTGGGCAGGAGCTCCGGCCAGGGCAAGCGTTCGGCCCTCGTCGCTGAGACCAGGAACCGTCGAGTCAGGCGCGAGGATGATCCACCGGCTGGCCGTCGTGAGGCCGTGATCTTCCACGAGCCGTGCGAGAAGTGGATCCTGGTCGAAACCGCGCTTGAATCCCGTGGCACAGATGATCTGCTCGGCGCCATTCACCTCCGAGGCGACCCGGAAGCGTCCTTCCCGCCTGGCCCGCTCGATCGGCTCGTCCCACGCCCGGCCAGGTGGGTACGAAGGAACGAACCACCGTTTCAAGAACTCAACCCGCTGATCGTTCTCCGCTGCGTGGAACGCTGCGAGACCGCGACGGGAGAAGAGCGGCCGGGGGACGTTGAGCGGGCGACGCTCCGGCTCCCTCCGTCTCACCGAGACGACGCGAGATCCAGCATTGAGCGCGTTCAGCCACTCGGTCGCCGCGGCCATGCCCGCTCCGATCACTGTTACATCGTCGGCGTATTCGTGGGGCTCGTAGGCGTGCACGACCCGGGAATCGGTCTCGAGCTCGGGCGGCAGGGCAAGACCGGGATGGCCGGGGGAGATCATCACATGGCGAAAGACGCCCTGCCCCGCAATCTCGAACCCGCCTTCGACGGCGCGGATCCGCCCGACGTGCACCTGCCGAACGCTCACATCCCATCTCGAGCGCTCACGCACTTCGGCAACGTGCTCGAGGAACTCAGACACGCTGGGTCGGTAGCGGTCGCACACGCTGGCGAGGAGTGGCCACGGGCGACGCTGGCGCAGAGCTGCCCGGAATGCCAGCCCCGGGAACGTCTTCGGGAGGCAGTGCCCGTCGGACTCCGAGCGCATGTCCTGCTGTCGGATCGCCGCCGCTCGGGCGCGCCACTTCGCCGCCGGGTCTCTCTCCATGCCGAAGACGGCGATCTCGTCGGGCTGGACTCCACCATCGCGGAGTGCGGCATACGTCACCAGTCCTACGAGACCGCTACCGACGATCGCGCACGACTTGACACGCGGAGGCGACTCGGTGCGCTCGAGATCGCTCACTTCACCGAACCCGCCAGGAGCCCCTGGACGAAGTAGCGCTGGAAGGCGAAGAAGACGACGAGCGGAATCGCCAGCGAGACAAAGGCGGCGGGCGCGATCAGATCGATGTTCGCACTGAACGACCGCATCTGCGAGAAGATCGCGACGGTGATCGGATCGACCTCGCGGGCGAACGTCAGGGCAACGATGAAGTCGTTCCAGACCCAGAGGAACTGGAAGATCGCGAGGGCGGCGATCGCCGGAAGTCCGAGCGGCAGAATTAGCCGAAGGAAGATTCTGATCTCCGATGCCCCATCGATCCGTGCCGCCTCTAGGAGATCCTTGGGGATACCGATGAAGAAGTTGCGGAGGAGAAAGATCGCGAAGGGAAGCCCGAACGCGGTGTGGAAGAGAACGAGCCCGATGATCGTGTCGAAGAGTCCCACGCTGCTGTAGAGCGAGAAGATCGGGATCAGCGCCATCTGCAGCGGAACGACGAGCAGACCGACCACGACGAGAAAGAGCCAGTCCCGACCGGGAAACTCGAGCCAGGCGAACGCGTAGCCGGCGAGGGCGGCCACGAAGATGGGAAGCAGTGTCCCGCCGATCGCGATCCAGAGCGTGGTAAGCAGGGAGCCCGTAATCGTCTCGTTCGAGAAAATCTCGCTGTAGTTCTCGAACGTCGCCAGGCTCGGCTCCGAGAGGATATTCCACCAGCCGACGGTGTCGATGAATTCGACCGGCATGAGCGAGGTCAGAAAGAGTCCGATAGTCGGCACGAGCCAGAAGAGGCCCATCAGTACGAGGAGGAGCTGAAGCGGGGCTTTCGTCAAAACGCGCACGGCCTTCGTCGCAAAGCTCTCCTCGAGGACGATCGGTGCCGGTTGCGCCTCTGCTGTGGCAGTGGCCATCAGACCTCCCTCCGGAACCGGCGGATGTTTAGCGCGAGAATCGGGATCACGAGGATGAAGAGGAAGACAGCGATTGCCGATCCGACCCCGAAGTCCCTGATACCGCTGAACGACGTGCGCCACATCGCCAGGGCAATCACGTTCGCGTCGTCCTGTACGGAGCCCGGCGCCAGCGAGAGGACGATGTCGAAAACCTTCAGGACGTTGATGATCATCGTGATGAAGACCACAGCAAGAACCGGGGCCAGCAGCGGCGCGGTGACGCGCCGGAATACCTGCCACTCGTTCGCACCGTCTGTGCGCGCCGCCTCGAGCAGATCGCGGGGGATCGCCGCGAGTCCCGCCGCGAGGATCACCAGCGAGAAACCTGCCCAGATCCAGATATAGGCGACGAACATCGACGGGAGAATCAGGTCGGGCCCTAGCCAGGCCACCCCCTCGAAAGGTTTGGAGAACGTGTCGGAACCGACGGCGGCGACGTACTCTCCATCGTCGAGGTCTTCGAAGGCGAACGTGCCGTCAGAGGTTGCGGTTGTCGAGTCGATCTTGTCACCCCGGGCGTCGCGAAGCTCGATGGTCGCACCAGGTATGCCGAGTTCCTCGGGCTCGACCACTCCCGGTTCCCCTCCGCCTGGCCTGAAGTCTCGCCAGACCACGCCGGTGATTCCCCCCTGCAGGGGCTCCGGTAGGACGGCCTGTTCAGCACCATCTGGAACCTGGTCGGGCGGAATGCCGGTCAGTCCGAGGGGCGCGATGTCCCCTGGTGCGAGCAGCTCGTCGAGCACCATGTTGCCGTCGACCTCCGTCATGTTCCCGGTCGCGGGTTGCGCGTCTTCAATTACGCCCGGTGAGAAGGCCGAATCAACAGCAGCGATCACGGCGTTGACGGCCCCGATATCGGGATCCTTCTGGAGCATGACGCGCCAGATCACCCCGGAGGCGAAGAGCGAGATCGCCATCGGCATGAAGACCACGGTCTTGAACGCGACTGACCAGCTGATCTTGTCGGTCAGGACCGCGAAGATAAGGCCGATCGCGGTAACGAGGGCCGGGACGACCGCGATCCAGATCGCGTTGTTTCGGATCGCTGTGACGAGGACGTCCGTCGTGAAGAGCGTCTCGTAGTTCTCGAACCCGACGAAGTCGTCACCCGTCTCGCCGAAAAAGCTGCGAATAATCGTCCGGATCGCCGGATAGAGGAGCCAGATCCCGAGGAAGAAAACGGCAGGCGCAAGGAACCCGGCCGCGACGGCCCACTTCCGCCAGCGACCGGGTTCCTTCGCAGGCGGAGCCCCCTGTGCCGGGGGCTCCGCCGTTGAGCTTGCGACGCTCATGAACAGCGTCGTTCCTGGGCCGCCTAGCCGCCGAACGCCGCCGTTGCTTCGGCCTCCATCTGTTCAGTGATGCCGTCGATGTCGTCCGGATTAGCGATGAAGTCCTGGAACAGCTTCCAAAGGCCCTGTCCGACCGTTCCGCCAAATGCACTAGGCATGAGGTCAGACTGGTCAAACCGAACGATCTCTGACTCGACGATGGCAGCCGCGGTGTCCTGGACAACTGGATCCGGATAGACACCTGGATCGAGCTCTTTGTTCAGCGAGACAAAGCCGCCTGCCGCAGCCCAGATCGCTGCCGCTGCCGGCGAGGCCAGGTACTCGGCCAAGGCCAGCGCCGCTTCGCTCTCTCTGAACATAACCACAAAGTTCCCGTCGCTGATCACGGCCCCGGGCGACCCCTCGATCGAGGGGAATGGGAACAGGTTATACCCGTCCGGGAAGGTGAGCGTGGTCTCGACGACGCCGGGAACGAAGAACCCCTCGAACGTCATCGCCGCCGCGGGGTCCTCGGTGAGCACATAGCCGGCCGACGTGGGGAAATCCGTCTGCAGCGCTCCCTCAGTCCCACCCGCGATGTTGTCAGAATCGCCGACCACGTCGGCCATGAGCGCTAGGGCGTCCTTGACCGACTGATCGGTCCACGGAATCTCGTGCCGCGCCAGCTGGTCGTAGAGGTCGGGTCCTGCGGTGCGGATGTAGATGTTCTCGAACAGATCGGTCAGCGTCCAGCCGTCGGCGCCCGCGACCGAGTAGGCGGGAAGCCCCGACGCCTTGATCGTCTCGGCCGTGGCGAGCAGCTCATCCCAGGTTGCGGGCGGCTCCACGCCTGCTGCCTCGAACGCGGCCACGTTGTACCAACCGAGCGATTTGTTGCTGGCCTTGAACCAGTAGCCCCACAGCGTGCCCTCGAACTCGGCGACCTGGGCAACCGACTCACCGAAGTTCGCGACGACCGTAGCGCGGATTGATTCGAGCGGTACGAGATCGCCCGCTGCGGCGAGCTCCTCGATGAACCCAGGCTGGGCCGGCGCCGCGAGATCTGGCGGATTTCCACCTTCGATCGCCGTCGTCAGCACCGTCACCAGCTCATCGCCGGCCGGGTCGTAGGTCACGTTGACATTTGGATAGATGGCGCGGAAGCCATCGAGCACGGCCTCGAACTTCTCTGCCTCCTCGTCAACCCAGATACCCATAAACGAGATGTCACCCGAAACGTCCTCCATCACTCCAGGCTCTTCGGCGGGTGCTGCCGGCTCGGCCGGTGCTGCCGGCTCGGCCGGTGCCGGCTCCGGCGCGGGCTCGGGAGCAGGCTCCGGCGCAGGCGCTTCGGCCGGTGCTGCCGGCTCGGCTGAGTCGTCGTCCCCGCCACAACCGGCCGCAACTACGCCGACCAGAGCTATCAGCAGGATGCCCAGTAGTAACCAGCGTCGCTTCATAGGATCTCCTTCCTCGTCATTCCCTCCTCCTCCCGACTGTCCATCAGTCGTAGATACCAAGATTGGTTTCCGGGTCGAAGAAGTGCAGAACCCGGGTATCGACGGCCACCTCGGCGGTCTCTCCCTTACCGACACGCGACCGGGCACCGAATCTGCCGACTAGCGTTGCGTTCGCGCCCACTTTGGATCTCTCGAGCTCCTGAACCACGGTCGCGCCGACGTCCTCGGCGAGCTCACGGACGTCCTCGGTGAACGCTTGCTGCGCATCGATGTCGAAGTGGACGATGTGCTCTGCACCGAGGGCTTCAGTCAGCTCGACCTCTCCGCGGATACATCGATCGTGAGCCAACTCGGGAACTAATGCAGCGTCCTCGAACTCCTCGGGTCGGATCCCGAGGATGACGTCGCGGTTCTCGTAGTTCGCGAGGGCCGGTCGGGCCGCGATCAGATCATCGTCGATTGTGATTCGCTGCGACCCGATCGAGGCACTGAGGTTCCCGTTCGCACGTTCGAGCCGTGCTTCGAGCAGGTTCATTGCGGGGCTCCCGATGAACCCCCCGACGAAGAGGTTCACTGGCTGGTCGTAGAGCTCCTGGGGAGGCGCGACCTGTTGCAGCTCGCCCTTCCGCATCACGGCAACGCGATGGCCCATTGTCATCGCCTCGACTTGATCGTGCGTGACGTAGATGGTGGTTGTCTCGAGATCGCTCTGAAGCTGGGCGATCTCCGCCCGCATCTGAACCCTCAGCTTCGCGTCGAGGTTCGAGAGGGGCTCGTCCATGAGAAACGCGGCCGGCTCTCGAACAATGGCTCGCCCCATCGCAACGCGCTGACGCTGCCCGCCAGAGAGAGCCCTCGGCTTGCGCTTCAGGAACTGCTCCAGCCCTAGGATGCGAGCCGCCCTGGTCACGCGCTCCTCGATCTCCTTCTTCGGTGTCTTGCGGAGCTTCAGGCCAAAGGCGATGTTGTCGTAGACCGTCAGGTGCGGGTAGAGCGCGTAGCTCTGGAACACCATGGCGATGTCGCGATCTCGGGACGGGACGTGGTTCACGACGCGATCGCCGATCTTGATGACTCCTTCCGAGATCTCCTCGAGGCCCGCCACCATTCGAAGCGCGGTGGTCTTCCCGCACCCGGATGGGCCGACCAGCACCATGAACTCGCCGTCCTCGATCGCGAGTCTCATGCCCGAGACGGCACGCGTGCCGTCCGGGTAGACCTTGGCAACCCCTTCGAACATTACTTCAGCGATAGCGGCTCCCAGTTCGTCGTCGAAGACACTAACACCCGTCGCTCGTGCAGCAAAAGGGACACGCCTACACGTAGATGGACGCTCGGGAGAGACGGAAGTTAGTCAGGGGGAGCATAAGAGGTCCTGAACGGTCACATATTCCGCGAAATCACGGCAAGTAGTGCGTTTTTCCGCAATTGATGTTGCGATGCGTGCGCCACGGGACAGCCGAGAGCTCCCGCGGGACACCGGTACACTCGCCCACTGATGAAGACCGAGACGATCGTCGTTCTCGAGGGTGACGAGACCGGACAGGAGCTCCTTGACGAAGCACTTCGCGTCCTCTCTCCTGACGTGACGGGCCTGGAGCTCGAGTTTCCGCGTTACGACCTCTCGCTGGAGAACAGGCGCAAGACGACGAACGGTGTCGTTCACCGAGCAGCGGCGCATCTGCGGGACGCGGGCCTCGGCCTCAAGGCGGCCACGATCACCCCAGAAGAAAAGGACGACGTCGGCAGCCCGAACCGCATTCTCCGCGAGGAGATCGGTGGACACGTCATCGTCCGCACGGGAAGGAGAATCCCAGGTGTTGTCCCGGTCGGCGGCGTCCACCACCCGATCTCTGTCGTCCGCATGGCCGTGGGGGACGCGTACGGCGCACAAGAGTGGCGCGAGGGAAGCGGCGAGGGCGAGGTCGCCTACCGCACCGAGCGAATCGAGCGGCGCATCTGCCGCGCGGTCGCCGAGTTCTCGTTCCGCCACGCGGAACGCACCGGCGCGAAGGTCTTTGGCGGTCCGAAATACACCGTCTCGCCGGTCTACGAAGGCATGCTCAAAGAGGAGATGGACGCAGCAGCCGCGCAGCATCCTGAGGTCCCCTACGAGCCACAGCTCATCGACGCGACGTTTGCACTGCTCATCAGCTCCGCCGGCGAGCCGCTCGTGATCCCCTCCCTGAACCGTGACGGCGACATCCTCTCTGACCTCGTTCTCCCACTGTTCGGCTCGATCGCCGGGTCAGAGTCCCTGCTCGTCGCCTTCAACCCCGACTACAGCCCGCGCGTGCTGATGGCCGAGGCTGCTCACGGAACCGCTCCGGGGCTCTTCGGAAAGGATGTGGCGAATCCGATGGCGATGATCCTTGCGGGCGCGGCTCTGATCTCACACATCGACACGCCGGAGGCGGCCGAGGTGGGCGAAGCGATTCGAGATGGAGCTCTCGAAGCGGTGGCGGAAGGCACCCGCACCGCTGATCTTGGCGGCCACGCCTCAACGAGTTCGTTTACCGACGAGATCATTCGACGTGTCCGCGAGAAGCGGGCCGAGTGACCTTCGCACCTGCCCGGTCTTCGTCATCGCGGCTGTGCCGGACGCTGTGTTGCTCAACGAGCCACTACCACGTCGATTCTCAACGGGCTAATCGGCAACACCGGCGCGGCAGATCGAACGCGACGGACGGCGAGACCCTGCTTCGAGACTCCGCCGCCGATCGCACGAGTGACGCCGTCGGGCTGAACAGGTGACACCATACGTCCGGGCGGGCGACCGGGTGCGGCCGAGCAACGGACACCGAGCAGCCGAGCAGGTGACCGAACGGGTGACGCCGAGCGGCGGAGCAGGTGACGTCGTACGCCCGGAACCACCGGCACCGTAGCGGCCCAGACAGGTGACGCCGAGTGGCCGCGCTCCGCTCGAACCACGGCACCGTGCGGCCAAAACGTGACGCCGACTTGCCGCGCAGGTAGCGCCATGGGGCCGAACTACCGGCACAGGCCGATCGAACACGTTCGGTCGAAAAATTGAGACCGGCCGGTCGCTGCTCTTTGAGAGACCGGTCGCCATGCGTCACAAGCTGACCTCTACGATCGGTAGCGGGTGGTGGGTGGAATGCCTCTCCCCACCCGGGTGGGGAGAGGGCGCCAAAACGACCGGGGGCATAGGCTCCCCGTGAGAGGATTGAGACGTACGGAGGAGGCTGTGCTATCCGCCGACTAGGCGATTGGCTCGTTCTGAACGTTGTGCTCAGTGGCGTAGTCGTTGACGAGGTTGTTGATCACGTCCCAGTCGTCAAACGCGTAGTTGATCTTGACGAACGGCTCCCACTTCTCGGGGAGCGCGTCTTCAGGGAAGATCGCCTCGACCGGACACTCCGGCTCGCACGCACCGCAGTCGATGCATTCCTCGGGATCGATCACCAAAACACGGTCGGCTTCGTGGATGCAGTCGACCGGACAGACGTCGACGCAGGAACGATCCTTAATGTCGATACAGGGCTCGGCAATGATGTAGGTCATGGCGCACTAAGCCTACAGAAAGGTTTTGCGGACTTAGCACGCCTACCGAAGAGGGGCGGCTTGTCCGGAGGGACCGCCCGCGCACGTGGCGAGTCCAAGCTATGCAAACGCGAAGACTCCCCGCGCTCTCGTCAGACGTAGCGTCCGTTCCCGACCAACGCGCCTCTTCCGCGAACGGCCTCAGCCCACTAACTCGTCGACCAACTGCGGCGCCCGCTCCGCGAGCTGAGACCTCACCACCACCCGGTCGAAACCAGCAGACTGTCCCGCCTTGAGCCCGAAGGTATCGGTGTGATTCGTGTACCCGAGGATTGGGGTGTCGGGCCAGCTCTCGGCCACATCTTCGGGATCGACACGGGCGATATCCACGATGACGAGATCTGGCGGGTCGACGCTATCGGTCGTCACAAGTTTGTGGCTTCCTCCGAGCATTGCGTCGAGCTTCCCGCGGAAGAAGAGATCGACCCCAGCAACCAGGATCGTCGCCACGCCGAGAGCCTAAACCCCCGTTCCGCGAGCTTCAAGGGAGGTTCAGGCGCGGAATCGTCCCAGAACGGCCCTTAATCGATGCCAAAGAACAGCAGCGTCCTGTTAACGGCAACGTTGAGCCACCAGAATCGATCGAAGAAGAGCATCAGCCCGAACAGCACGAGAACTCCCCCGCTGACGACGCGGAAAACCGCGTAGTGGTCGCGAACCCAGCGCGAGGCGCGCATCGCGCCCGCGAATCCGACACCGACAAGGAGAAACGGCAAGGCAAGACCGAGGGAATAGACGACCAGCAGGAGAGATCCCTGCGCGACCGTCGTCGTATCGCCGGCGAGAGCGAGGATGGGAGCGAGCACCGGCCCGATACATGGCGCCGCGCACACTGCAAAGGCTCCACCGAGCAGCGCGCTCGAGCCCCTGCGCTGGGCACCCTCAACGAGCCCGGGTGCAGCGAGCCGCTCGAGGAACGGGAAGGGCAGGAGGCCCATAAAAGCAAATCCGAAGATCACAACAATGATGCCGGCCACTTTGAAGACGAGCTCGCGATCGCCGACGAGACCCGCCGCCCCCGCGGCTGCAGCCCCGAGTGCCACGAACACGACGGTGAAGCCAACGATGAACGGAATGCTCGCTGCGACGACCTTCCTACCACTCGCCCCCGGTTGGGTACCAGAGACTGCGGAGAGATAGCCCGGCACAAGCGGGAGAACGCACGGCGTCGTAAACGAGATGAGGCCGGCGAGGAAGGCGAGGGGGATCTTTGCCTCCAGTCAGAACCCCCAGGCGTCAGGGTCGGTCGTAGCGGGCCAGCTCCTCGTCGACCCGGCGCTCGAGCTCGGGATCGAGCCCGGAGCTGCCGTTTCTCGACGTGACTGCTGCCGGCGCGAGCGCCCTCCGCGCAGTCCAGCGCTGAATCAGCGCCGCGATAGCGACGATCGCGACAGCCCCGCCGACCAACGGAAGGACCCACGCCAAGACGTTGAACCCCTCCGTGGTCGGAGCCGCCAAAACCGCTTCGCCGAATTCGTCGACGAGCTGTGCCTTGATCGAGCTCTTCGTGTCCCCCGCGGCAATTCGCTCGCTGATGAACTCTCGCATCCTGTCTGCGACGGGGGCGCCGGACAGCGAAAGCAGCTGCTTGCATGTGGGGCAGTAGACCTCGCCCTCGATCTCCTGCAGCGTCGGCCGCTCTTCACTCGCGCTCGCCGTTGCCGCGCCAATCAACGCGAGGAGAGCAACGCATAAGAGAGCGATGAATCTGATCATCATGTGGATCCAAGCATCTCTTGGATATTTTCCTCAAGGGTCGCAGCGGTCACGGGACCGGAGATGTGTTCAACGATGCGTCCGTTCTCGTCGATGAACCACGTCTCGGGAAAACCGGTTACGCCAAACCGGTCGAGCGTCGAGCCCTGGCCGTCGTGGACGTTCGGATACGTCAGGCCAAACCGGTCGATGAACCCCCTCGCATCACTCCTGAAGTCCTGGGCATCCAGGCCGACTACGACGACGCCGTCATCCTGATACCGCTCCCAGGCAGCTTGAAGCTCGGGAGCCTCATCCTTGCACGGTTCACACCAGGAAGCCCAGAAGTTCAAGACCACCGCCTTGCCCCTCATCGAGGACAAGGCCAGATCTCCATCGCCGTTCAGTGTGGGGAGGTCGAAATCCGGTGCCGCAGGAGTGTCGCCCGCTTCGACCGCTGCGACAATGTTCCGCCCCTGGTTTCGGTTCAGGACTTGCCAGCCCAGCAGGACGAGCAGCAGGCCGATCACAACCACGGCGACGATCTGCAGGAGACGTGTCGGGAGTGCCATCGCCGATCACCAAGGGTAGACGCTCAGTCGAGCGAGGCGCAGGACCGGCCGTCCTAATCGCGAGACGGCTAAGAAGGAACGATGATGACCGGCGTTCCGATGTTGATCTGGCCGAACAACCACTCAGCCGACGGAACGTGCATCCGAATGCACCCGTGCGAAGCGGAGTATCCGACTGATGCGGCGTCCGGGGTGCCATGGATCCCGACGAGCGTTCCGGCCAGACCCATCCAGCGCGTACCGAGCGGATTGCCAGGGCCTGGCGGGACCGGCTCGAGCCCTTCGGCCCACGGCGAGTTCGGCGGATACCACCACGGGTGCGCCTGCTTCGTTCCGATCGTGAAACGACCGAGCGGCGTCGGATACGAGGGCAGTCCTGTCGCGACCGGGAACGACCGCCTCAGCTTGGCACCGCGCTTGGCCCCCTTGTAGAGGCTGAGCTTCTTTGATCCTCGTTGAATCACGATGACCTGACCGAACGTCTTCCTTGTAACCGTCGGCTCAACGACGTCCACCGGAAGCACGATCGGCTCGCGGAGGTTCCGCTTGAGCGCCCGGACGATCGCAACCGTCGCCGCATTCCGGTCGACCTGGAAACCGCGCTTCGACCTGGTAATCACCGGAGCGGCACCCTTCATTCTCAGCTCCGAGTTCCTCGCCTCGCGCGAGAAGCGCGTCACGAGCTTCGCGACGTACTCGCGGACGACGGCACCTTTGACCGCGACGACCAACTTCACTTCCTCGCCCGGAGCTGCCTTCATGGCGCGACGTACAGCACCGGGAACGTAGGCCCGAGCGCCTAGCTGACTCGGAGACGCTTTGACGGTCCTCTTCTTGCGCATGATCACGACGTGCTGGTCGAACGCAGCGGAGACGGCGACGGCCGCCTCCTCTCGGGTCAAACCGCCGACCTGGACTCCCCCAATGGTGACGCCCTCCGCGACGATCTCGGGCGCGACGGCTTCGAGCGCCGGCAGGCTGACCGGTTGCTCGACTGCTTGGGCCGTCCCCTCGTCGTCGGAGTTGGCAAACGCAGGGCTCGCCCCGACCGCGAGAAGCAGGCCCAGCAGGAGCACTATTCGGACCACAGCGAAGGCGATTCTAACTTGGAACAGTGTCGGTTTCAGCAAGAACCGCCGGGAGCCTGCACACCTGGACAGCGAACTTCAGCCGTGCGGTGAGTCAGGCACCGACATGCGGGGAGGTAGCGGCGACGATGTTGTCCCGACCGGGGACTGAAAGGTCGACTGCGAGAGCGGCAGGACTCCTAGCGCGGCGCAGTCGGCAACAGATCCTCGTCGATCTGCCCGCCCTGTGCGATGTGCTCCACGATCATTCGATCGGTCAGCCACTCGACAGGCGCCCGATCGTCCGTGAGCGCCCGCTCAACCTTCTCGACTGATTCCACGTCCTCCTGGAACAATGGAACAAGAGACGCCAGTTCTGGCGCGACCATGCCGACACGCTCTTTGAGTTCGTCACCAGCGATCGGCTCGCTGAAGCCGAGCATGAGCTCGTTGAACTTGAGCGGCTTCCACCTCCATGCCTGCGGAAAGACCGATCGGACCGTGCTCCCAATCGCGCGCGAGAGTCGCACGTCGCCCGGAGTCGCCGCGACGTTCAGCGCGAGGATTCCTCCGGGCTTGAGCCTCTCTCGCGCAAGCTCGAAGAACTCTTTCGTCGACAGGTAAAAGGGGATGTAGGGCTGTCGGTAGGCATCGACGATGATGATGTCGTAGGTCTTATCAGTGAGCGCGAGGTAGGGCCGTCCGTCGGCAGTGACGACGTCCAGATTCCGATTCGCGTTCAGGCCGAGATAGCGACGACCCGCCTCAGAAACCTTTTCGTCGATCTCGACGCCGTCGATATGCGCATCGGGATAGAACTCGGCAAAAGCGCGTGAGATCGTCCCGCCGGCATTGCCGATGATTGCCACATCCTCGACCGGCGTATCCAGCATCGGCGGAACGAGGAGGAACATGTCCCACTCGCCTCCGGTCAGCACCGAGTCCGGATACCAGACCGAATGAACCGCCACTCCCTCGTTCAGGTGAAGCGCTCGAGACCCGTTCGCCCGTTCGACAACCTGCACGTACTGGATCGAGGACTCCGACTCCCAGAGCAGTCCAGGGGTGGGTTTGATCGCTCCGACCGGAATCACGAACAGCGCGGCGATTGCGGCGGTGCCGAGCTGCCAGCGTGTGCCAAGGAGCAGGGCTGCAGCGAAGACCAGAAGCAATGCCGAGGCCAGCATCGTCCTCTGTGTTCCGATCAACGGGATCGCGATGATCGCGGCGATGAAGGTTCCCAGGATGCTGCCGATGGTCGAGAGCGCGTACAGACGGCCCGCGACCGACCCGGCCTCGCTGACACTTCCGAGCGACAGGCGAATCGCAAACGGGGAAACGGTGCCGAGAAGAGTGATCGGAACGGCGAAGATCGCCAGCGCGGCGAAGAACGATCCGACCGCCGCGCCGACCGACACCGCGTCGAGTCCCTCGAGCGTCAACTCGAGGACCGGCCGCGAGACGAACGGAGTGATCGCGATAAAGGCCGCCGCTACGAGAACGATCTGGCCTAGCAGCCGCGGCGACGGCGAGCGATCGGCCCACCTCCCGCCGATGTAGTAGCCGGCAGAGAGGTACAGCAGCGTCAGTCCAATGATGTTGGCCCAGACGACGGTCGAGCTTCCGAAGAACGGTGCGAGCAACCGCGACGCCGCGATTTCCGTCGCAAGCGTCGCCCCGCCCGCGATGAAGACGACGACGCTGAGCCGTCGCCGGCTCACAGAGCGAACAACACTTGTCGATTCGGCCGACGGGGTTGCTTTGGGTGGGACGGTCGTAATTTCGCTCAAGAGTGCTCCAGTAAGGGTGCCAGCCTCGCACACGGAATGGCGCAGTCCAAGCCGCTTTTCTCCTTCGGCGCTGGCGGTCAAGCCCCACTGGAGCATCAGTCGCTTGGTGTGCGACAATTCCCTCCGTTATGGCTGCGCCGGCTCGCCGACCCGAGACCGAAGGGCCCGACGTTGACCCCTATGCGATCCCGAGGAGGATGGCCCGTCAGCGCGCGAAGCGGTATGCCCGCATCGAGCACGAGCACGAGCTCAAGCGTGCACGTGTGCGCTTCTGGTGGCTGATCGCGGCCCTGATTTTCTTCGCCGTGATCCTGGGCCTCAACATCCGGGATCAGATCCAAGCGCTCTTCGGCCTCTGACGCGAGGCGTAGCGACGTAGCGGCATGGCGCAAGCCCCCAGACCTCCGAGCGGCGCTGTTCGACGCCCCGCTGAACCCGAGAAAGAGGCCAGCTACTGGAGTCCCGGTGATGCGCTAGCCGGGATCGCGGCACTCGTGTTCATGCTGAGCTCGTTCATGGCGTGGTACTCGGGAACCGTCGACGGCATCAAGCTGTCAGTGATCGGATGGGATACGGGGACGGTCGGCAAACTCGTGTTCTTTCTCGGGCTCGGTCTCTTGATCGTCCTCGCGCTTCGGGCTTTCGGGCTTCACCCGCCGCCGTCCATCTCTGGAGGCGCGATGATCACCATCCTCGGAACGACCGCGACGATTTTGGTGCTGATCCGAGTCATCAACCCCCCAGAGGACATCGAGCCGACTGGAAGAAGCATCGGGCTCTGGATCAGCCTGGCGTCTGCGGTTCTGATGATCGTCGCCGGCCTACTCCGGGCAGCAGACGAGAGTTAGAGAGCGCATAGACAAAGAGAGCCACGGTCGTGCCGAGGGCGGCGCCGGCAAGGACGTCGCCGAGGTAGTGGGCGCCGACGTACATCCGCGAGAACGAGATCCCGACTGCGAGCAGCAGGAGCAGCGGTATCGCTCTTCGAGCTAGGAGGATGAGAATCACCACGCCGGCGAAGCTCGTTGCAGCGTGTCCTGAAGGCATCGACGCTCCGACGGTCGCGCCTATCAGGGGCTCAGGCTCTGGGAACTCCTCGAATGGTCTCGGCCTTCCTACACCACGCTTGATTCCAAGAGCAATAAGGTCGGCTATCCAGACACTCGCAGTGGTTAGACCGACGATCCTCCAGAACGAGAGGTGGAGGGTCACTGCGAGGACGGCAGCAAGCACTATCCAACCGAGCCCCGCGTAGCCGACGACAGTCAGGGCGAGAAAAATCGGGTCAAGCCAGTCGACTCGGTGCTGGACTATCCAGAGATAGACATCACGCTCGAGCTCCGACCCCAGACCTATCGACGCGAAACTGCAGGGGATCACTACGGATTGGGCTCGACGACGGTGACCGTCCGTGGCTCCGGCCGGACGGTCGAAGGCTCAAGCGTGCGGACGACGGTCTGCGTGCCGCCGGGGTCCGGAACATCCTCGATCGCCCTTCCGATTGCGAGGCCGACAAAGAACGCGATTCCGAGTCCGACGATCGCAGCGAAGACCACCAACGCCCGACGCCTCGGCTGCCGTGCCCTCCTCCGCTCGGAGCGAGCGAGATCGGCGGGGGCCGACTGAAGATCTTGCGGTGGGTTCGGGCTCTGGCTACTCACAGCGCCTCACGGCCCTCGAGATACAGTCATTCCGCCCACCGCCGCGGCGCACTCACGGGGAGTAGTCCACCGCACCGCGCGCATACTGGCCGAACGCTGCATCCTGAATCAGGCTCGCGTCACGGATTCCCGCACGGAATCGCGGCTCCACGGAGCGCACGATGACGTCGCGAACCCACTCCTCTGAGCCGCCGTAGACTTCCGCGATCTCTGAGAGGGAGTACGTCTGACCGACGCGCCTTCGGAGTTCGTCGGTCACTGCCTCCACCAGAATCGCGAGATGTCTCGAGCGTGCGGTATCGAGGCCCTCCTCGGCGAGGCGTCGGCAGCCCTCGTCCCACTGGTATCGGATGCTCTCGAGACTCATCGTTCGAGGGCTTTCGAACAGCGGCCGTCTGGGCACCAGCGCTCTCCGACCTCGGCCATGATTCGCTCACCGAGTTCGTAATGCGGTCTTGCCAGGGCGAACGCGGCATGAGCGTGCAAACACTTGAGATGATCGCGCTCACGAGTGCCGGCGATTCCAACGTCAAACTCCGGCCTGAGTCTCCGCTGGTCTGTGTCGGCCGCTGAGAGGCTTGCGTGTAGCTCCGGGTCGTTCTTAGCCGCAAGCGACCAGCGCTCGACGCCGCCCTGTGCCTCGACGCGCGCTATCGCGGCGACGAGCCACGGGCACGTCAGGTAGAAGGTCGTCGGAAAGGGCCGCCCGTCGGAGTCGAACGCGTCCTGCTCGGTGACCGCAGGAAATCCGTAGGGGCACCGAACGACAACGCGGCGAAACGGTCTGATCGGGCGACCGAGCTGCCAGGAAACGACCGACTCGTCTTCCGTGCGTGCCCCGCTCCGCATTAGTGGTCGCGTCCAGAGATCGAGGGCCGGGACGTTCGCGGAGTTTCCGCAGCGATCACGACGAGATCATCGTACCGCCGCGCGCTTCCTCTTTTCGACACCCTTCACAATGAAGAGCTTCTCGCCGGGCTTGACCAATCCGAGTCGGCGCGCCTCACGTTCGACGAAAGCATCCGATTGGGCACGAGCGAGCTGACGCTCGAGTATTCGGCCCTCACGAGCGAGCTCTGCAATTCGCCGCTCCTGCTCACCGACCTCCGCCTGCGTGTCCCGGTACGAGCGAATCGGCTGAATGTACGCAACAACGACAGCCACGAGCACGGCGACACCGAGCCAGCGGAGAAAGATAGCTCGGCGGGGTAGATATGTCCGTCCCGGGAGCACGCGGGGTCTTTCGACCGGAACGAGGAAGGTCCTTCTTCGCTACGCGGTCTCGACTCGAATGAGATTCGTCGAGCCTGGAATGTTGACCGCGGTGCCGCCCGTGACCACCACGCGATCGCCCGGTTGAACGACTCCGGTATCTCGCGCCGCTTCCAAACTGCGAGTCCAAAGATCCTCGATGTCACGGCTCTCCTCGATCTGAACGGGAACCACCCCCCACTCGATCGCCAACTGCTGCGCGGCATGTCGCCGGTGCGTGACCGCCACCACTGGTCGCCGCGGACGGTGCCTCGCAACGGCCGACGCCGTACGGCCTGTGAATGTCGGCACAACGAGAGCCGTCGCCCCGAGGACCTCGGCGATGTCACAAGCGGCATTCGACATCGCCTCACTGACCGTTGGGAAAGGGTTCTCGGCCGTCTGCGCGAGTTCATGCCGGTACTCAAGGCTGGGTTCGACAGCTCGAGCGATTCGATCCATCGTCGCCACCGCCTCGACAGGGAATTGACCCGTCGCTGTCTCCGCAGACAGCATCAGGGAAGAGGTGCCATCGAGGATCGCGTTGGCGACGTCGCTCGCCTCCGCCCTAGTCGGGTCAGGGTGAGTGATCATCGACTCGAGCATCTGGGTCGCCGTGATCGCGGGCTTTCCGTGCTCGAGAGCATCCTGGATGATGCGCTTCTGAATCAAGGGTACGGCTGCCGGACCGATCTCGACCCCCAAGTCTCCTCTGGCAACCATGACCGCGTCCGAAGCCGAAAGAATCGCCTCGAGCTCCTCGAGCGCCTCCGCCTTCTCGATCTTCGCGATCACGAGAGCATGTGAGCCGGCCGCGTTGAGCCGCTCGCGTAGATCCCGAACGTCCTTCGCAGATCGGACGAAGGAAAGCGCGATGTAGTCGACGCCAAGATCGAGCGCAAACTGGAGATCACGAAGATCCTTTTCGGTCAACGACGGAATCGGGAGGGCAACGCCCGGAAGGTTTACGCCCTTGTTCGCAGCAACTTTGCCGCCGACCAAGACGCAGCAGCGGGCGCGTCCGTGCTCTACCTCCTCAACTCGAAGACGAACCGCCCCGTCGTCGATCAGCACTTCGTGACCCGGACTGAGGATCTCTGTAAGAACCGGTGGGACGATCGGGACGTCGCCGGCCTTCCCTCCACCGTTCGCCGCGACCACAACTTCTGCGTCCACAGCGAGATCAAGAGGCTCGTCGAGACCGCCAACGCGGAGCTTCGGACCCTGGAGATCGCCGATGAGAGCGAGGGGACGCCCGGCAGCGTCCTGGGTCTCGCGAACGAGGCGCGCGTATCGCTCGTGGTCGCTGTGGCTTCCGTGCGAGAAATTGAGGCGTCCAGCATCCATCCCGGCCTCGACGAGGCGGGTAATAGTCTCGGGCTTCGAGGAAGCTGGCCCGATCGTCCCGACGATCTTGGTGCGTCGTGGCCCAAACCGGGCAACGCTCATCTCAATTCAGCTCCACGGAATCGCATCCATTCGTGGCTTTCGGAGGCCGCACCTCGGTTCCTCGTTCAAGACACATCGAACTTTTCGGCGCGCGATCAGATCGCCCTTCGGATCAAGCACCGAAGTGCGGCAACCCCACCTCCGGCGGGGAGTCGGGCAGCGCCTCACGAGCCGGTGGCGTCGTCGGTCCCTTGGGTGCGAGACGACTCCTTGGCCCGGTTGAAGTAGTCGTCCTGCTGTTCCAGTGGAAGGTCTCGGAACGCTACCCCGTCGGCCGCGGCGATTTGCTCGGCCTCATCGACCCGCGTAACGAATCGCTGTGCCGCACGGCGTAGTTCTAGTTCAGGATCGGCGTTGATCAGCCGCGCCACGTTTACGCACGCAAACAACAGGTCGCCGAGCTCCGCTGCCGCGGATGGATCAGGCTCTCGCTCAGGACGGACCGACTGGCCGTCAATCGAGGATCGAAGCTCGACGAGCTCACTCTCCAGATCCCGTAGGGCCATGTCGAGCTCGGGGTAGTCGAAGCCGATCGTGGCTGCTCGACGCTGGACCTTCCTCGCGCGAAGCAAGCTCGGCAACGTCTCGGGGACGTCGTCGAAGATCCCGTCCCGACCTTCTTGCTGCGACTTCAGAACCTCCCAGCGCTGCTTCACTTCGCCGGCCGAGCGTAGTTCACCGGCGTCCCCAAAGACGTGAGGATGGCGGCGGACCAGCTTGTCGTGGATGGCACGGGCAACTTCGGCAAGCGAACCTTCGCCCCGTTCCTCGAGGATCAGCGCGAGGAAGAACGTTTGGTACAGCAAGTCTCCAAGCTCATCGACGAGCTTTGCGTCGTTGTCGGCGAGCGCGGCATCAGCGACTTCGTACGCCTCCTCCACCGTGTGGGGAACGATCGACCGCGTCGTCTGTTCTCGATCCCACGGGCACTCTCGGCGGAGCCGCTCCGCGAGCTCCTGGAGATCGAGGAGAGCTTGCGCGAGGTCCTCTCCGCCGGTCAATTATCCGCCGTGATCGTCCGGCGTACCCGCGCCCTCGTCCTCGGGAAGAACGATCTCCGGAGCTCCGATCGACACCGGAGTAAAGCCGACTGCGTAGAAGACCTTTCCCTCGTAGATGACCGAGAGACCGTCGACCCACGCTGTCATCGCTTCGTTCCGGGCCTCTCCGAGCAACTGTTCTTCCACCAGTGGCCGTACCTCTTCGAGGTCGCTTGTGCCCTCCGGAGCGATGTCCGTGAGGACCTCGATGAGATGCCACCCGAACTGCGTCTTGATCGGCTCGGACAACTCACCGGTTTCGGCGGAGAAGCTGAACTCGTCGAACTCCTCGACCGTCTCGCCCTCGCGAATCGTGAGGCGACCACCCTGATCCTTCGAACCAGGATCGAGCGAGTTTTCCTTCGCGAGTTCCTCAAAGTCCGCCCCGGCAACGAGTTCAGCGTGCAACTCCTCGGCGCGCGTCCTCTTCGTGACGAGGATATGCCGCACCTCGCGGCTTGCCGGAACGGTGAACAGCTCCGCGTTCTCCTCGTAGTACGCCTGGATCTCCTCGTCGCCGACGGTGACATCCTTGGTTACTTCCTCGAAGAGTCGCTCCGCCACAATCTGGGCTTCGAGATCTTCCTTGATCTGCTCCTCGCTCAGTCCTTGTTCAGCGAGCTGCTCTTCGTAGACCTCCTCGTCACCCTCGAAGAACTGCTCCTTCAACTCGTCGAGGCGTTCGTCGACCTCTTCGGACGTCACCCCGATGCCAAGCTCATTTGCCTGCTGGGCAAACTCCACTCGCTGGACGAGGAACTGGACGGCCTGGCTCTTGAGCGCCTCATACTCGGCGGTGCCGACGGCCGGGAACTCGCGTTGCTGCGTAATGAAACTCTGCTCGGCCTGGGCGATCAGTCGGTCGTAAGACGACTTAGGAACGGGTTCACCGTCAACGACGGCAACAGCGTCGACCGGCACCTCGACCGACTCCTGCGCGGACGCGGGCTGATTCGTCTCCCCGCCCGTCGATTCAGATGTCGTCTCCTCTGCGGTCGTCGCGGAGAGGGGAGTCGCTTCTTCCGAGCTCGAATCGTCTCCTCCTCCGGCACAGCCGGTGGCCACGAGCGCAAGCGCGATCGCGAGCACGAGAAATGCGATACGTGGACCGGGCGACATAGAAAAACGGCTAGGCCTCAAGCGGCTAGCCAGCGTCAAATTGTAGCTGGAGGTTTTTCATCACACGCCAGGAGTCGTCCGAACTCGTTGGCTAGCGGTGAACTACGGCGAACTCACTCGGATCCCTCTTCTGCCCGTTGCCCTGAGTCTTTCGGCAGCTGATGAGCCAGATGTGAGCCGACGAAGAGTCGGAGACCGGTCTCCGGGAAATGCGCGCACGCGCTCTCAGGGCTTCCCCCGATGCGCGATCCGAAGCAGTCAGCATAGGTTTGAACCGAGCAACTTCAGAGGGGTGAGTGAAATAGAGGGCACACGAGGACTCGCCGAACGGGCCGGCTCCGAACACGTAGGCGCAGAATCGACACGCAACCGTCGCATCGTCGTGACACGGCGTGGCGGGCCTCGTGTGTTGCAGGTCGTGGAGGAGGATCTCCCGAGACCCGAGCCAGGCGAGGCACGGGTGAAGGTCCTAGCCGCCGGAGTCTCCGCCTACGATCTCATGATCCGGTCAATCTTGCTCCCGGGGAACCCACGCGTGCCGTTTACTCCCGGCGAGGACATCGTTGGCGTCGTCGATGAGGTTGGCGACGGATCATCGGCTTTCGAGCCGGGCCAGATGGTTGCGGCGTGGACCTTCGGTGATGGCGGTGGCTACGCGGAGTTCGTCTGCCGGTCCGTGGGCGAGTTAGTTCCGGTTCCCTCGGGTCTCGATCCCGTCAAGGCCGTCTGCATGGTCGTGAACTTCCTCACCGCCCATCTTTACCTCCACCAGACCGCCAGGGTGCGAAAGGGTGAGCGGATCCTGGTGCACGGCGCGGCTGGGGGACTCGGAACCGCGTTGATCCAGCTCGGCAAGCTGGCCGATCTCGAGATATACGGCACGGTCTCGAAGCACAACCACGCACTCGTGTCCGAACTCGGGGCAACGCCGATCGACTATCGCGGGGAAGACTTCGTCGAGCGCATTCGTAGCCTGACCGGCGACGGAGTGGATGTCGTGTTCGACCCGATTGGTGGCGCGCGACAGCTCTGGAGGTCCTACCGGACGCTGCGAAGAGGTGGACGCCTCGTGCCCCTCGGTAGCGTTGCGACTGAAGAAGTCGGGGTACGTTCGATTCCGTTCAGCCTGATGGCGATCGGTCTCACGAAGCTCATCCCTGATGGCAAACGAACGCCACTCTCCCCGAACATGATGAAGTTTCCCCACACACACCCGACCTGGTACAGCGTCACGCTGAGAGAACTCCTCAACCTGGCAGCGGACGGCACCGTCGCTCCCGTGGTCGCAGAGCGTATTCCCCTGGCTGAAGCCACTCGAGCCCACGAGTTACTCGAGCGCGGCGGACACGCCGGCAAGGTGGTTTTGGTCACAGGCGCGTAGCGCGCATCTAAGCCGAGCACGCGGCGACCCCGATTTCCGCTTGCTTCTTACGTCCTGGAAGCCCCTGCCAGACCTAGTTGTAGTCCGATCACGGCGTCAAGCAATTCGAGTCCGCGAGCAAACTCGTCGGTACGAAGCGACACCTCACGCGCGCTCGACGAGTAGACGGCAGTGTCGACCAGTGCGCGCAGTCCGCGCAGCTCCGCTGCGCCGAGGACAAGTGGGCCAACGGAGATCTTTCCGCCGCGGAAGACGAGGTAATCGGCACCGAGTCGAGCGATCTTCAGTTTCGATTCCTGGATGACGAAGAGGTTTTCCACCGGCTGGGGCAGCGGTCCGTACTGGTCTTCGATCGCCGCCTGTAGCTCCCGCAACTCGTCCTCGGACTCGATGAGCGCAAGTCTCCTGTGGAGGTCAATCTTCTGAGCCTCGGCTGGGATATATGTCGGAGCGACGTAGGCATCGATCTGGGCGTCGACGCGGACCGGCCGGGTTACCGCACGCTGGGTGCCGCTGAGCTCCGCAACCGCCTCGCCGAGCAGCTCGACATAGAGCTCGAACCCGATCGCGGCCACGTGACCCGACTGCTCCGGGCCGAGTAGATCTCCGGCACCCCGGATTTCGAGGTCACGCATTGCGATCTGAAAACCAGCGCCGAGCTCAGTGTGGTCGGCGATTGCGGACAAGCGTGCGCGCGCCTCGGGCGACAACTCCTGCGCGTCCGGATAGAACAAGTAGGCGTGCGCAGTCACGTCGCTACGGCCGACGCGCCCCCTGATCTGGTAGAGCTGCGCGAGCCCCAGCGCATCGGAGCGCTCGACAACGAGCGTATTGGCCTGCGGGATGTCAAGGCCGGATTCGATAATGGTCGTCGACACCAGGACGTCGGCGCTGCCCTCGAGAAACTCCAGCATGCGCTGTTCGAGCTCACGCTCGGGCAACTGGCCGTGGACGACGAGAAAGCGGAGCTCCGGACAGAGTTGGCGGAGCGACTCGGCGCGCTCGTCGATTGTCTCAACGCGGTTGTGCAGAAAGAACGACTGCCCGTCGCGCTCGTGCTCGCGCCGTAACGCCAGCTGCACGACCTCCGCGTTGTACTCATCGACGTGCGTACGTATCGCTCGTCGTCCGACGGGCGGCGTCTCGATCACTGAGATGTCCCGCAGCCCGGACAGCGACATGTGAAGCGTCCGCGGAATCGGGGTCGCGGAGAGAGCGAGGACATCAACTTCGAGGCGGAGCTGACGGAGGAGCTCCTTCTGGGCTACACCGAATCGCTGCTCCTCGTCGACGACGACCAAGCCAAGGTCGTTCGGAAGAACGTCCCGAGAGAGCACTCGGTGTGTCCCGATCAGGACATCGACCTTCCCGGCCTCAAAATCGGCGAGGACCCGCTTCACCTCGGCACGACTGCGGAAGCGCGAAACCATCTCGACAATGACGGGGAAGTCCCGATAGCGGTCCCGGAACGTGTTCCAATGCTGTTGCGCGAGAATCGTCGTCGGTGCGAGCAAGAGCGTCTGTTTTCCGTTTACCGCTACGGCGAACGCGGCACGAACGGCGATCTCCGTTTTCCCAAAGCCGACATCCCCACAGATCAGCCGGTCCATTGGCGTGCCTGACTCGAGGTCTTCCTTGACCGCCTCGATCGCGCGCTGCTGATCGACTGTTTCTTCGAAGCCGAAGCTTGCTTCCAACTGCTCGATCAGGTCGCCGTCGACGTCGAACTCGGCGCCCGTCGCGCGCTGGCGTTGCGCATAGAGAGCGAGAAGCTCACCCGCCAGTTCGCGAGCGCCGGCTCGTGCGCGTGACTTGATTTGTTGCCACGCTTTCCCGCCGAGCTTTGACAACGCCGGCGCATGTCCATCGGCGCCGACATAGCGCGAGACCTTCCCGATCTGCTCGTGCGGGACGTACAGCCGGTCGTCGCCCTTGAAGCCCAAGAAGAGGTAGTCGCGCGTTACACCTGCGACAGTCTTCGTCTCGAAGCCCAGCAACTTGCCGACGCCATGATCCTCGTGGACGACGTAGTTCCCCGTTCGGAGGTCGGCGAAGCTCTGGAGCGCCCTCCCCGTGCGCGGCTCCGAGCGCGGAGGACGTTTTCGAAACACCTGCGTGTCTGGGAGTAGCGCGATCCCGACCTCGCGCGCGAGGAAGCCACGTCGCGACGGAGCGACGACGAACGACACCCCGGGGTCGGGCGGAATTTCACCGCCGTCCTCGAGCACTCCGGGCTCCAGCCGCCGGAGCAACGCCTTCGTTCGCATCGCTTCGCCCTGATGGGCAAACGACACGACGACCCGCATCCCGCGCGCGACGAGCGCCTCGAGATCACGCTCCGCCTCCGTTACACCTCGCGCCGCGAGAGCCGGCCGCTGCGCCTCGAACTGGTGAGGCTGACCGCGCGGAAGCTCATCGAGCTCTGCGGCGTCGTCGATATCGAGCACGTGACCGACCTCTTCGGTCCAGATCCGCTCGACTTCGTGTCGCTGCCAGACGAACTCGGGAGCCTCGACCGCCGGCACGAGATCCTCGGGAGGGCCGCCGTCGCCCCCATCCGGGTCGACTGAGAGCTCGAGTGAATCCTCGTCGGGCACGCGCTCACTCGCCGGGTGGATGACGGCCTGACTCAGCGGACGCAACGTGCGTTGCGTGAACGGCGAAAAGGCTCGGATCGACTCGATCTCATCCCCGAAGAACTCGATTCGCACGGGCTCTCGGCCGGTGGTGGGAAAGACGTCGACGATCCCACCACGAACCGCGAACTCGCCCCGTTCGGCGACGCGGTCCGTTCGCTCATAGCCCGCGAGCGCCAGAAGCTCGACGAGCGTCTCGCCTCCCGGATCATCACCAGGTGCAAACTGGATTGTCTCCGCCCTGGCCGGTACCGGTGGAAGGCCTTGGGCGAGGCCGAGGGCCGAAAGGCATACGAGACCACCTGAGGCAAGGACAGCCAGTCCTCTGGCTCGCTCGCCGACCAGGTGCGGGGGCGGCTGGAGGCCGCTCTCCCAGCTCACGCCCCTCGAGACGAACAGGCCGACGTTATCCTCGCCGAGGTACCACGACGCCGCCTCTGCTACATCGCGTGCGTCGGCGTCATCTGGGAGGAGGCAGAGCGTCGGTCCGGAGCGTGTCAGCTGGAGAGCGGCCAGAAACAGCGGCAGAATCGGTTCCGAAACTCTGGCCGCGCCGGGTTCGCGCAGGAAGGCCTCGAACGTCTCGCTCGAGGCGAACTCCTTCGCGATGACCTCGAGCGCAGGACGTTTCATCCCAGTCGGCGGCGCACTCACTCCGCCGGCCATCCTAGTCACCACCGCCGGGGCACCCGAATGGTCTCTCCGGTAAGTGCGAGCTTGCATGGCACGCCACGCAGGACCGTGGCGGCGCGAAAACCGAGCAGGTCGAGGGACGCAGGGAGGCTTCATACGCAGACGGTATGGAGCCGACCGAGGACGAAGAGATGCGCGCCGGCGAGGAGGTGAGCGTACCCCAGCGTGTCAACTTGGCTCTGGATTGCGCCGGAACGGTGACGCCCACGGGGTGCTTCCCTTGCCGGACGAGCGCACCCGACCGCGAGACTGATCGACGGAGCCACTGGCTCGGGAGCTGACCCTCAAATGCGCTCGTTGACCGTCTGCTGAGCTGCTTCGAGTCCCTGCCCGACGATCAGTTCGGCGGCGTCTGCAGCACGCGAGACGAGTCCCTCCACGTCAACCTCGGTCGGGAAGTCCGAGAGAAGGAAATCGCGGAGTGGCCGCGGATCACCTCGGTCAGGCCGCCCTATCCCGACCCGCAAGCGCAGGAACTCGTCGGTTCCGAGCACTCGGTTAATCGAACGCAGACCGTTGTGGCCGGCGAACCCGCCGCCGCGGCGCGCCTGGAGCCGACCGAGGTCGAGGTCGGCCTCGTCGTAGACGACGAGGAGAGCGTGCGGCGCAAGCTTGAAGAAGCAGGTTGCCTTGCCGACCGACCGTCCAGATTCGTTCATGAACGTCTGGGGCTTCAGCAGCCCGAGCGGCCGCTCCGAAACGTCGACTTTCTGAAACTCGCCCGAGAACTTCGACTGCCAACCTGCACCGTGTCGGCGCGCAAGCTCGTCGCAAACCATGAAACCCACGTTGTGACGATGGGCGGCGTAGGCGGGCCCTGGGTTGCCAAGGCCTGCGATGAGAAAGTCCAGCGTCGGGGCGAACCTGCCCCGACGAAACAGACGCACGGTCTATTCCTCGGGCTCGGACTCTGCGGCGGGCTCCTCTTCCTCCGCTTCCTCCTCGGCCGGAACCTCGCCCTCTGGAAGCTCTCCCTCCTCGAGCTCCTCTTCTTCCTCCACGACTTCCGGCTCTTCGACCTTGGTCGGCTGGGTAACCGTTATGAGGACGAGTTCTTCGTCGTCGAGCACTTTCGTTCCTTCAGGAGGCGTTAGGTCGCCGACGCGAAGACTGTCGCCAATCGTGAGAGCAGAGACCTCGAGTTGGAGGCGGTCCGGAACCTCCATCGGCAGGGCTTCGACCGTAACTTCACGTACGAGCTGGTTCTGGACGCCGCCCTGTGTGACGCCCTCCGGAGTTCCAACGAGTTCGACGGGGATGGACACCTGAATCGCCTGGTCGAGACGAATCTCGTGTAGGTCGATATGAAGGAGTCGACCGTCTCGGGCATCGCGCTGAAAATCTTTGAGCACCGCGTGATGCACCTTCTTCTGGCCGTCTAGCGCGACATCGAGAATTGCGGTGGCTCCGTGCTCCCCCGTCAGCGCCTGGCGCAAATCGCGCTCGGAGACGCTAAAGGAGTGAGCCGGTTTGCCTGCACCGTACAGAACTCCCGGGATCAGCCCTTCAGCTCGAAGTCGCTTCGAGCTCCGGCTCCCCTTGCCGTTTCGTCCCTGTACGTCGAGTTTGACGCGCTCACTCGCCACGGCCGGCAAGTGTAGCGAACGTCCCTCGACTCACCCTCCGAGCAGGAACCGGAGTATGAAGACTGCCGGGATCAGCGCCGCAATCGAGAAACCGACGTAACGAACGCAGTCGCCATCACGAACATCTGAGTCACAGGATCAAGTTGCATGACTCAACTCCGTTCAGCTCCTTTTGAGCGGCAGCCCACCGACGAGCGGGCCCCGAGGGCGGATTGTGTTCCGCCCGGGGCCCGAACCTTTCGCCGTTTGTGGCTTGTGCCGCAGTTCCAGCTCGTCTCCAACGTGGGAACAAAACCCTGTACTCTCTCCGACCTCCGAGAGAGCTCCCGCCGCATCGGAGCCCTCCGGTCGCCTCTATCCAGTATCCGCCAGGCATTCGACTTCACGGATCCCCCGACGGTTGGTTCACGGAGGTGCTTCACCACGGTTCACCCACTGGGCCGCCTCCGCCGGCGGTTGATCAGGGCCATCTGCCGCTGACCAGCCTGCGAGTCTGCTTAGCTTCAGATCCGAATGGTGAGAAGGGAGCCATAGATCGATGTCGGAGCCGCAATCAGGCGACGCTCAGGCCAGAGAAACAGCAACCGAGATCGACGCCACCGGCGGCGAGTCACGCGAGCAGCCGATCCCGGGTGAATACATCCGTCGGCCGAGCTTCTTCCGCGAATGGGTCACACAGGATGGCGGTTCGGGTCTACCCGCCGAGCCGAATCGCTACCACATCTACCTGTGCCTGGCGTGCCCGTGGTCCCATCGCGTCTCGATCTTCTTGTCGCTCAAGGGGCTGGAGGGCGTCGTCGGCCTCACTCTGCTCGATCCCGTTCGGGACGACCGGGGCTGGCGGTTCGGAGACGGAGAGGACGGGGAAGCAGATCCAATCAACGGATTCAGCTACCTGAGCGAAGCCTACGCCGTGACCAATCCGGAGTACGAGGGACGAATCACCTCTCCGGTGCTTTGGGACACGGTCGGCGGTCGGATTGTCAACAACGAGTCAAGCGAAATCATCCGGATGCTCAACAGCGAGTTCGAAACCTGGGCGACCAGTTCCGACGATTTCTATCCGGAAGAGCTAAGGAGCGAGATCGACGAGGTCAACGATCGCGTCTACGCGACGGTGAACAATGGTGTGTATCGCGCGGGGTTCGCCCGGAGCCAACAGGCGTACGAGCAGGCCTTCGTGCAGCTCTTCGAGACTCTCGACTGGCTGGACAGCCGACTCAGCTCCCAGCGCTACCTCGTCGGGAATCGGCTTACGGAAGCCGACTGGCGTCTATTCGTGACACTGGTTCGATTCGACTCCGTGTACTACAGCCACTTCAAATGCAACCGCAGGCGAATCGTTGATTACCCGCACCTCTGGGACTACACACGCGATCTCTACCAGCATCCCGGAGTTGCCAAGACGGTCAACATGGATCACATCAAGCGGCACTACTACGTGTCGCACGTGGGTATCAATCCCACTCAGATCGTTCCCCTCGGGCCTGCCCTTGATTTCACGGCCCCCCACATCCGCTCGGCGCTCTAGTCGGCTCGGGCTGCTGTCTCGGTGCCCGCCCTACCAAACCGAGTGCACATCGCATCAGCTCGCAGATGACTCGATCGCCTGCTCGAGATCCTCGAGCAGGTCGTCGGCATCCTCAAGCCCCACGGAAAATCGGATAAGCGCGTCGGTGATCCCGCTCCGCTCACGCTCGGCTGGACTGAGCCCCGAGTGGACAGCCGCAGCTGGTCGGACGATCAACGACTCGGCGCCGCCGAGGCTTGCGGCCACAACTGGAATCGTCAGTCGGTCCAGGAATCGCTCGGCGCGCTCCGGCCCGCCATGCAACTCGAACGAGAGCACTCCTCCATAACCGTCGAACAGCAGGGACGCTCGCTCGTGCTGCGGGTGTGAGGCGAGCCCAGGATAGAAGACGTTCGCGACGTCGTCACGTGGCTCGAGGTATTCGGCGATCCGTCCCGCCGTCGCACACTGCTCCGCAACTCGGACATGTACCGTCTTCAGACCACGCTCGAGGAGGAAGCACGCGTGCGCATCAAGTGCGCCCCCTAGGTGGTCCAGAGTCTTCTTGATTCGCGACACGACGTCGGGCTGGCCGGCGACGGATCCTGCAATCAGATCGTTGTGTCCGTTCAGGTACTTGGTGCAGCTCTCGATCGTAAGGTCAAAGCCAAGTTCAGCCGGCCGTAGGTTCACTGGGCTCGCGAAGGTGTTGTCAATCACCGACATGAGACCGGCACTTCGAGCGAATTCCACGATCCCAACCAAGTCTGGGACTTGAACAAGTGGATTGCTGAGCGATTCGACGTAGATCGCTTTGGTATTCGATTGGCAAGCCTCTTGCCAGCTCGCGGCTTCCTCGGGATCGATCACAGAATGCGCGATCCCAAGCCGCTCGAGCTCATTCGTGATCAGGCCGCTCGTTCCACCGTAGAGGCAGTCTTGAACGAGCAGATGGTCGCCTGCGGAGAGCACTGTGAGAAGCGACGCGGTGATCGCAGCCATGCCGCTCGAGGTCACGAGCGCGGCCGGCGCTCCCTCGAGTGACGCAATTCGCTCGCCCAGCACCTGGTGGTTCGGGCTGTTCGACAGCCTGAGGTAGCCAACGTCGTGGTAACTCTCACCGTGGAACTCGAACGTGCTCGACTGAAAAACCGGGGTCGAGATCGCACGCTGTACGCGCGGTCTCGGAGCCCCCGAGTGAATGGCCCGAGTTCCGAGTGAGCGGCGCTCCGATGCCCGATGACGCTGTTCAGACTGCATTGACGACTCCTCCCTGGCCTCGTGTGGAGCAATAGTGGCACTGCAGAGTGGCGGACGCGGTATTTATTCGGAGTCGTGCCATGACGCCCGGGAGTTCAAGAAGTTCAGCTTCGTCACAGAAGGCCGAGTCTGCGTGAGCTTCGGCCGCATATGATCGCCGGGGGTGGCGGGTGGACCACCTTCCCCACCCAATGGGTGGGGAGTTGCTCCAGGACGCGGACGTGTGGGTCGGTCCGAGCGTTCGGATCGTCCATGGCCGAGGCCGTTTTGACGCAAGGAGAGCGACCGTTCCGAGCATCACGCGGCTCGGGTGCCGGTCGCCACGTCCGGCGGGTGCTCAGCCAGAGGTCGGCGGTCTCTCATTGTCCTTTCATCTCTGATCAGTAGCTTCCACCCGCATACCCAGCACGCCTGGGGTCATCCTGACCCGACCAATGGCGGCCGCCCAGGCCGCGATGTCTTCGATCCCAGGCGTGCATCCACATGCTCGCGAACGGACAGTGCTGAGCGAAGGTGCGGCCGAGGAGGTGTCACCCTCACACCGGAGGCCTGTTCCGTGAACGATCAGTGACGACCAGTGAGCCAAGGCCTTACGGTTTGGTGCGCTGAAGACCGCGGCGCGACGGCGGTGGATCCCCGATGACCCGCCTCGGCGGGACACGGAGACTGTGTGGTGATGCTCTGTGAGACCCATCACGCACTTCGTAGCGTCGCGGTGAGCGGCGACGACCCTGGCAGGTTGTGCCGCCTACGGTGCCGATCCTCACGTCGATCGGCTCAGCGGTCGCGCAAGCCCTTGCCGGTCAGGATCTTCGGGGCGTACTTCTCGACTCGTGCCGCACGGGTCTTGGCTTGCTTGGCGCTTGAGAAATACAAGTTGTACTCCCGCTGCCGACCAGTGGTCAACGACTCGAATGCGGCCTTGAAAGCTGCGTCCTGGTCGAGGCGATTCTGGAACTCCTCGACAAGAACGAGTTCGGGGGCCGCTTCCACCGTCAGGCCTGCGTCCTCGATGTCGATCGCTTCATGGATATAGGCCTTGACGGTGTCGGTCAATCGGGCGACATCCTCTGCTGAGGTGAACCGAATGCGGCGGGCGGATCTTGAGTTCGGTCCTTGCTCTTCGAGAACCCTATCCGGGTCGTTCAACAATGCACCCTTGAAGAACATGAGGGCGAGGAACTCCTTCATCTCCTGGAGGAT
>CAYTCZ010000011.1:41895-46197 GCA_964436315.1 uncultured Gaiellales bacterium
TTGCCCCACTTGATCTCCTCCGTCAGCGCTGAGGCCAGCAGAATCGGCCGCAGGGCGGTCATCTCCTGCGGCCACTTCTTCGACCGTCTGATGTAGCCATCAACTTCGGGGTTCATCGTCACTCCGAGCAGCGGACCTCCCGGTTCTTGACAGCATACGAGGAGCGCGCGCAGTGCGTCCCGACGACCGCTCCACTCCCTTATAAGGCAAAGGCCACCGAGCCCCGGCCTAGGAAGCCGGTGAAGGCCGATGAGAAGCAATTCGGCTCGCCATGGTTAATCGAGCGGTGCGCGACTCATCGAGGGCAACCCTTGGGCGGCGAGATAGCGGGAACGGTGCGAAGTTGGTCGAGTTCGCGCCTGCTCACCGTCGGACTTCCGCACAGGACGCACTGTCGAAGTTCAGGATCATGAGCAGGCAAAGTCATGAGGCAAACGGATCGTCGAGAAGGTGGTTCCTGCTTCGCAAAGTGGGGCATCAGCGTCGTGCAGGTGTACGACGAGGAACGCTGGGATCAGCTCTAGCGCACGACTCCTAGTCCTCGTCGTCCCAGACGAGTTTCAACTCCGGCCGCGGCGGCGGCGGCTCGAGAATCCGAACGAGCTCGTCGATCATCTCGACGATCTGCGCCTCCTTCGTCATGGTTCGTCGCTGGATCCGAGCGAGTTTCTGGAGTTGCCACTCGAGGCGGGCGAGGCGCATGTCTTCGCTCACGGCGGAATCGATAGCAGCGATCGCCGTCGCACCAATGTGTACCCGCAACGAGTTACAAATCGCCTCAAACCAGCGTGGTTGAGCAATTTGCCTTAGAAGAGTTGGTTCTCGCCCGCGAAGATGGCAGAGACCGACTCGTCGGAGAAAACGTTCTGGATCGTCTCGGCAAGCAGATTCGAGACTGACAAAACGTTGATCTTGTCGGGCTTCGCGAGGAGGTCGATCGGCACGGTGTCCGTCACCGCGACCTCCTTCAGCACCCCGTTGCCGATCTTCTCGAACGCGCGCCCAGGAAATAGCCCGTGGGTCGCGCAGGCGTACACCTCGGTCGCCCCCTCCTCGAGGAGCGCGTGCGCACCAGCGAGAAGGGTTCCGCCGGTGACGATCATGTCGTCGGTCATGATGGCGGTCTTGCCGGCTACGTGGCCCGTGACCTCCGTGACCGTCGCGACGTCGTGTGCCGGCCGTGACTTGTGGAGAATCGCTAGATCGGCTTCGAGCATGTCGCGAAACTTGGCTGCCGTTTTCGCACGACCAGGATCGGGCGAAACCGCGACGACGCCGTCCCCGGAAAGACCCTTGTCCCGGTAGTACTGAACGAACATAGGTAGAGCGGTCATGTGATCGACGGGGATCTTGAAGAATCCTTGGATCTGACCGGCGTGGAGGTCCATCGTGAGAACCCGGTCGACGCCAGCCGCTTGCAGGAGATCTGCGACGAGCTTGGCGGTGATCGGCTCGCGCGGCGACGACTTCTTGTCCTGTCGGGAATAGGGAAACCAAGGGAGGACAGCGGTGATGCGCTCGGCCGAGGCGAGCTTTGCAGCGTTGATCATGATCAGCAGCTCGACGAGATGGTCGTTGACCGGAGGCGAGCCGGACTGGACGATGAAGACGTCGGCACCACGGATCGATTCGGCGTACCGGCAGTACATCTCGCCGTTTGCGAAGGTTTCGAGCTCGACGACACCGAGCTCGATGTTGAGATGGTCTGCGATCTTCTCGGCCAGTGCTGGATTCGAGCGGCCCGAGAAGAGCATCAGCTTGCCGGACGGCCCCCGCTCGATCCAGCGGCCTCGCTCGCCCTGCGGCTGCACGGGCTCGATCACCTCCATACCCGGGAGAGTGGTCAGCTCAGTGGTTCCGCTTGTCGCTGTCATAACCCTCTTTGTTCACCTGCCTTGAACGTGCTATCCCCAGCGCGCCGGGTGGAACATCCTCCGTGATCGTGGAGCCGGCCGCGATCCAGGAATGGTCCCCGATCTCGACGGGTGGCACAAACACATTGTGGCTCCCCGTATGGACGTTGTCACCGATTTTCGTCCTGAACTTTCCGCCAAGTTCGGCACGGTAGTTTGCGGTGATCGCGCCGGCCGCGACATTCGTTCCTTCGCCGACGTCCGCGTCACCCACGTACGAGAGGTGCGGAACCTTCGTCCCGCGGCCGATGCTGGAATTCTTCATCTCGACGAACGTCCCGGCTTTTGCCCCCTCAGCGAGGACGGTTCCAGGTCGGAGGTAACAGAACGGGCCGACGAGAGCACCCGGCCCAACCTCGGAATCGGCGACAACCGCATGAGGCCCCACCTCTGCATCTTGACGAACGACAGTCCGCCCCCTGAGCACGGTGAATGGATGGATCGTCGCGTCAGATTCGATGACCACCTCCGGCTCGATCCACGTCGACGCAGGATCGTAGAAACTGACGCCGGCTTCCATGTGACGGAGGTTGATTCGATCCCGAAGCACCGCCGCGGCTTTAGCCAGCTGTTCCTGCGTATTGACTCCTTCCGTGGCGACTGGGTCAGAACTCTGGTCCACGGCGACCTGCTCTCCCGCTTCGACGATCAGACGAACAGCATCGGTCAGGTAGAGCTCACCCTGCACGTTGTCCGCCCGGATCTGATCAAGCGCGGCCCACAGAGAGGATGATCGGAACACGTAAATCGACGAGTTGACCTCTTCGACCTCGAGTTCCTCGGCGGTGGCATCGCGGGCTTCGACAATCCGCCTTGCGTATCCGCGCTCATCGCGAAGAACGCGCCCGTAACTCCCCGGATCGGTCGGTACGAACGAGAGAACCGTTGCGGCGGCCTCCTGCCGCCGGTGGGTCCCGAGAAGACCGTCCAGGATCTCCGTGGTGATCAGTGGAACGTCTCCGGCGAGCACAAGGACATCGCCATCGTGCGACTCAAGACTCGACTTCGCGACCGCGACAGCCTCAGCGGTCCCGCCCGGCGCAGGCTGAATCACGACCTCGACACTCGCATCGGGAAACGCGGCGCTTACCGCGCTTTCGCTATCGGGCGAGGAAACGACCACGAGTGGCTTGGGCCCAAGCGGTTCAATAGCCGCAACAACCCACCGCACCATTGAGCGGCCGAGAATCGGATGGAGGTGCTTCGGTCGGCTCGATCGCATGCGGGTGCCGAGACCGGCAGCCATGACGATCGCGGCGAGCGGAGGTCGAGTCACAAAGCGCACCTACTGATCGCTCCGGTGGGTACGCACCCGCATGATCGGCGAAAACCAAGCAGGTCGAGGACGCAGGGATGCCGCATACCTAAACGTATGTGGCCGACCGAGGACGACGAGATGCGACGGTTTGCAGCCGGCCAGGTGGTGTGTGTATTTACCGGAGCGACCACGCAATTCCACCGGATCGGCACCGAGCAGCCCTCTCACTCGACGCCTCACGGCGGCACCTTATCGCGCGACGGCGGTTGGCCGAAAGAAGAACTGGCTCAGCACCTCCAACCGGAGGCACTGGCTGCGATCACACTCCGAACCAGTCTGCAGTCGACGTGTTCCCGACCGGCGGATACGGACGCGCGAGTTCGGCCTTGTCGGCAACCGACTCGATCGGCACGCCGAACTCGGCGAGGTGAGCCGTACAGCGCGCGAGGAGCGCTCGCCAGACGAGCAGGGAATCCGGCTCAGACGTATCTGAGCGAGGATTCGTCAGAACAAAGAAATCGACCGGATAGGCATTCTTGGCGCGCCAGCCGGCCACGTGTTCGACGATCCGGCCCCAGAGCTCAACGCGCCCGAGGACGGTGACATGATTTCGCGACTCCGGTCCGATGAGGTTCAGATGACCGGGATGCCGAGCTGCGTAGATACCGCACTGACAGTCTGCTCCGGGAACCTTATGCTGGATCAGCGACTCGGCCGAATTGGCCTCCTGTTCTCGGAAAGCCGTCGGAATGCAGACCGCTTCGACGTGGCGTCCAGGCTCCCAGATCACGGGCCGGACGATCGACCGTAGGCCGCCGGCGCGAGTCCAGCTCCATTCACGCCAGCCGATGACAGGCTCGATGAAGTCAGGTGCGCGTCTAGCAGCTGCCAACCGATCACTCCGGCAACTGCCGTCAGGTTACGCGCCCGAGCCTGGGTCAGGGGTGAGACAATCGCGCGGTCGGCGGCGCAACTGGGGCGGGAGGAGTCGAACCTCCGATCACGGGACCAAAACCCGTTGCCTTACCACTTGGCTACGCCCCAAGGAGGCTCTTCAGTCTGCCAGACCCTGATGGAGGGGGCACGCGGGCGAACCGTGCGGTTCTCCCGGCGCGAACGCTGCCGCTAACC
>CAYTCZ010000012.1:0-45919 GCA_964436315.1 uncultured Gaiellales bacterium
GATTCCGGCCGGAGCCGGAACGCCTTCCAGTGTGTCTGCGATCAGAGCGTCGACGACGGCAACGAGACTGTCCTCCGGCGAGGCCCCCGCTGTCACCGCCGACTCGTAGACAGCGAGCTGGCGATGTGCGCTCGTCCCGCGTTGGACGATGGTTCGCGCGTGTTCGACCTCGTTGGAGCAACCGAAGTAGTGTGCGTCTTCCGCAACGAGTTCGAGCATCTCTTCGAGGAGTTCTGAGAACGGCATGAGGTTGCCGCGGCCGAAGTCGACGAGCTCACCATCGAGCCCGTATCGCTGTGCTCGCCAACGGTTCTCGTTGATGAGAAAATTGCGGTAGGTTCGCCACCGCTGGTTTCCGCGGCGGAGACGCCAGATCATTCGTACCCAGCAGCGAAAGAGTGCGGCGATGCAGAGAGTGTCCTCGAGCCGAGTACACACGTCGGTGATTCTCATCTCAAGCGTTGGGAATCGTTCGTTCGGACGGAGATCCCACCAGACTTTGGTCGCGTCCTCGATCAGGCCCGCGTTGACGAGCATGTCGACGTGCCGCCGGTATTCCGCGTAGCTGTCGAACTTAGGGGGAAGTCCAGTTCGCGGCATCTGATCCCAGATCGCGATGCGGTAGGACTTGAGGCCCGTGTCGTGTCCCTCCCAGAACGGCGAGGATGTCGAGAGCGCGAGGAGGTGGGGGAGGATGTACGTGGCCTGAGGCATGAGGTCGATCCGAAGATCAGGATCATCGACCGCGACGTGAATATGCATCCCGCAAATCACGAGATGGCGGGCGACCTCCTGCATGTCCTCGGCAATGATCCGGTACCGCTCGCGCGGAGTGAGACGCTGAAAGCCCGGGGGCGCAAATGGGTGGGTTGACGCGGCGACCAGTGCGAAGTCGTGCTCGGCGGCGACCTCCGCAACCGCCGAGCGGAGACGGATCAACTCCTGCCGAGCCTCGTCGATCGTCTGACACACGGCCGTTCCGACCTCGACCTGGCATTGCAGGAACTCGGGCGCCACTTGATCGCCAAGGAGCTCCTGACATTCGGTAAGGATCTCTGGTGGCGCGGCGGCGATTAGCTCGCGCGTCCGGCTGTCGATCAGGAGGTATTCCTCTTCGACCCCAACTGTGAAGCTCGGCTCTTGACCCATCGGCTTCGGCCTACTCTTCGGCCAACACGCCGCAGTTCATGGTCTCAGTAGACCAGATTACGCGGCATCGCGCCGCCGCTTCGCGGGATCGTACTCATCCCAGTCGTCGAGGTCAGGCCATTCCCAGGCATCGTCGTTGTGGCCGGTTGCCTCGGCGAGTTGCGCATGCTCCGGCTGTTCGTCGTAGAGTCGGCCTTCGACCTCTCTGGCTACCGTGCGGGCCGAATATCGGGTTCGCTGCCGTCGTTTCGGCCAGAGCGCTTTGAGGAGAACCGCAGCGACGACCAGGCCGAACAGGTACGGCAGGACGATTTCCATGGGCGCACGGTAGGACCGGCGTCGGATGGAGCGCGGCCGCACTCGCAACCGGTGTTACTTACGGCCCGCGTCGATCGCCTCGGCGGTGTAGAGCGAGAAAGCTAGTGCGCCGGCGGCTCCCAGCCCTCCAGCACCGAGCGTTTCCAGCCCGAACCGACGGTCTTCGACCCCTCCTGCCACGGTCCGAGCTCCGGCTGCGGGAACTTGCAGTGCTGCTCTTTCAGCTGGATGCCGTAGGAGTTGCCCGACTGCAAGTGCTTCATGAGGACCTTCCGAGCAATCTCATCCTCCTGGCCTTCCGGAATCTCGAAATAGATCTTCAGGAACGAGTTCGAGTAGCGATCGAACACGGCGGGCGTTCCCTCTTCCTCGAGCAGGTGGATGTCCTCGAGCCAGTTCAGATCCTCGCCCGGTGTCGCGGCGAGCAGATCGACGTCGTCGAGTAGCGAAATGTCTTCCTGGTACGGGAACCGATGGCCCGCGAGCTCTTCGGCATCGAGTTGGACCCGCTTCTCGGGCTCGTGAATCGGCATCGCGCTACTCCTCTGTCGGCACAGCCGGTTCGTGCGGCAGGTAGTCGACCGGGTACTCGATGTGTTTCTCGAGCATCTGCTTGATCTCGGAGAGAGCTGCCTCTTCGGTGACGCCCGGAATGTAGTCTGTGCCGGCGAGGGGAACTCGTGCCATTGCGGCGGCCTCGACGGTGAGCGCGGCAAGGTCCTCAGGCTCGAGGGAGTGGACGTTCGTTTTCCCGCACGCCCGGGCGAGCATCTGCACTTCGAGAGTCAGCGTGTGGAGGAAGTTGTAGACACGCTCTGCTGCCTCGTCGACGACCAGTCGCTTCCGCAGTTCGGGGTCTTGTGTCGCGACTCCCACCGGACAGCGACCGGTGTGGCAGTGGTAGCAGTAGCCCGCTGGCACGCCGATCGTGCCCTCGTAATCCGTGACGCCGGGGATCTCCTTGTTGCAGTTCAAAGCCATCATGGCCGAGTGGCCGATCGCGACGGCCTTGGCGCCGAGTGCGAGGCACTTGGCAACGTCGCCGCCGTTTCGGATCCCGCCTGCCACTACAAGGTCGATCTCGTCGTCGAGGCCGACGTCCTCGAGCGCGCGCCGCGCTTCGGGGATCGCCGACATGAGCGGGACGCCGGTTTCCTCGGTTGCGAGGTGTGGCCCGGCGCCGGTTCCGCCCTCGGCTCCGTCGAGGTAGATGATGTCGGGACCGCATTTCGCGGCCATTCGAACGTCGTCATAGACCCGAGCTGCGCCTAGTTTGAGCTGGATCGGAATCTCGTAGTTCGTCGCCTCTCGGACCTCCTGCACCTTCAGCGAGAGGTCGTCGGGCCCGAGCCAGTCCGGGTGGCGCGCCGGGGAGCGTTGATCAATCCCGGCTGGGAGTGAGCGCATCTCCGCTACCTGCTCGGTGACCTTCTGCCCCATCAGGTGGCCGCCGAGGCCGACCTTGCAGCCCTGTCCGATGAAGAACTCGACTCCGTCGGCCAGCATGAGGTGGTGGGGATTGAAGCCGTACCGACTCTGAATGCACTGGTAGTACCACTTCGTCGAGTAGTCCCGCTCGGGCGGGATCATTCCACCCTCACCAGAACACGTTGCGGTGCCGGCCATCGAGGCGCCCTTTGCCAGTGCCATCTTGGCTTCCAGTGAGAGCGCGCCGAAGCTCATCCCAGTGATGTAAATCGGGATGTCGAGTTCCATCGGGTTCGCCGCAAAGCGGGCACCGAGCACCGTCTTCGTCTCGCACTTCTCCCGGTAGCCCTCGATCACGAAGCGCGTCAGGGTGCCGGGCAGGAAGATGAGCTCGTCCCAGTGGGGAATCTTCTTGAACATCGAGAAGCCACGCATGCGGTAGCGACCGAGCTCGGCCTTCATGTGAATGTCGTTGATGACCTCAGGCGTGAAGATCGGGCTGCGCCCGAGGATCGTTCTTTGACTCGGTGCGGTCTCGTCAGCCATCGCGATTTCTCCTAGAGCACGAGCTTCCGCTCGGAGGGCTCGAGCGTGTCGTAGTTGTAGAGCTGTTGTCCGCAAACGAACTTCTGGAACTCGGGCGGCGTGCCGAGTCCATAGATCCGAAACTTCCTCTCGATCAGTTCGGTGTCGGCCTCGGTCCACTCGCCGGGAACACAATCGATGCCGAGCGAGGCGACCTTACCGGCGACGTAGATCGTCCCGTCGTACATCGAGTCGCCGAGCCCTGGGCCGACATCTCCGCAGATGATCTGACGGCCACGCTGCATCATGAAGCCCGTCATCGAACCCGCATTGCCGAGGACGATGATCGTTCCGCCCTTCTGGTCGATACCAGTACGAGCCCCAACCTGGCCCTTGACGACGACGTCGCCACCGCGCAACGCAGCCGCGGCGAGTGAACCGGCGTTGCCCTCGATGACGACGACGCCCGACATCATGTTCTCGCAGGACGACCAACCCACGCGCCCGTCGATTTGGACCTCGGGGCCGTCGACGAGGCCGCATGCGAAGTATCCGAGGCTGCCCGCGAACCGGATGCGGCATCGCGTGAGGATGCCGACGCCAAGCGAGTGCTTGGCTCCCGGGTTCAAGATTGTGACGTCCTCGATGCCTTGGTCGTAGAGAAGCCAGCGGAGCTCGAGGTTGATCTGCCGCGTCGAAAGGTCGTGCGCGTCGAACTCGGCGCGCTCGCCGTCGATCTCCGACACCTTTGGTACATCGGCGACAGGCTGAGCGAGTCCGCGCGCGTCGTAGCTAATCCGCGATTCCCCGGCTCCTACCGGTGCCATACGAGCACCTCCCGCTCATACGGATCGTACGTATCGATCTCCCGATCGATGATCGCGCGGATCGCGATCTCCTCGGAAGCGAGGGCGACGAGTTCATCTGATTCGTAGAGGACGAGGGGTTTGGCCGCGAGTTCGTCCTTTGCCACGCCCAACGCATCCTTCGTCACGCAGATGTAGGTAAAGACGCCGTCGAGTTCGTCGAGGCTGCGATTCATCGCCTCCTCGAGCGACTCGCCCTCACTCATCCTCTCGGCGAGATACACGGCAATGACTTCGGAGTCGCACTCGGACTGGAATCGATGGCCCGTTCGCTCGAGGCGCCGTCGCCATTGGAAGTAGTTGGTCAGCTGTCCGTTGTGAACGACGGCGACGTCCGAGAACGGATACGCCCAGTACGGGTGTGCACCTGCGATGTCGACGTCTGACTCCGTGGCCATGCGGACGTGCCCGATCGCGTGGGTGCCGGTGAAGTCATCGAGCCGGTATTGCTCGGCGACCGACTCGGCGTCGCCGAGATCCTTGACGATCTCGAGCGAATGGCCGAGCGACAGGACCTCACAGGCGGGAATGTCTTCGACGAAGTCGGCGAGGCGTTTCAGGTCGTCGTCATAGTCGAACGTGACGCGGAAGGCGTACTCCGTCTCCTCTTCGATCTCGTGGATGCGCGCTCCGAGCGAGCGCAGCCTTCCCTCGACCTGGCTGCGGTGGCGCCTGAGCCGATTCTCGAACTCGAAATCTCTAGGGGTGTTCGCGTCGGCGAGCTTGTACCGCATGACGACTCGGTTCGACGGGAGGCCGTAGAGCGCATAGCCAGTCGAGTCCGGGCCGCGATGCTTCATCGACTGGAGCATCTGGGCCATTTCTCGACCGATCGGGTGCGCACCGTTCGCACTCCCGTTCCGGTAGATCAGTCCCGCGATTCCGCACATGTCTTTCTCGTTCTCCTGCCGTCGTTCGTTCCTACGGAAGCACGTCGAGGTACTCGTCGCGCTCCCAGTCCGTGACCGCGGTCAGGAAGCGCTCCCATTCGTCACGCTTGTAGTGCATGAAGACATCGTAGAGACGGCCCGGCATCGCGCTCTTGACGATGTCGTCCTTCTCGAGTTCGGCGAGCGCCTCCCCGAACTGTTCGGGGACGCGCGGCACGTCCTGACCCTCCTCCACGACGTCGTAGATGTTCCGTGGCTGCGGATCGCCCGGGTCGAGGCCGCGCCGGACTCCGTCGAGTCCGCAGAGAAGGAGGGCGGCCTGGGTGAGGTACGGGTTGCACGCCGAGTCGACCGCGCGGAACTCGAAACGCCCGCCGCTGGCGACGCGCACCAGCGTGGTGCGGTTCTGCCAGCCGTAGTCGATGTAGATCGGCGCCCAGAAGCCGAAGTCCCAGAACCGCTTGTACGAGTTCACGGTCGGCGCCGTGACCGCGCAGAGCCCTCGAGCATGGTCAAGGATCCCACCCATGAACTGGCGGCCGATCTCGGAGAGCTTTGCGGGTCCGTCCGGATCGTAGAAGACGTTGTTCCCGTCGGGATCGACGAGCGTGAAGTGGTGGTGGGCACCGTTGGCGGATACTCCGGTGTACGGCTTCGGCATGAAGCTCGCGACCACCTCGACGCCGTCACCGTACGTTCCCTCGGCAGTGTGCTTCCGCGCGACGGCCTGACAGAGCTGCCTGTACGTCGAGAGGTTGTCGGCGGTTCGAATTGCCCGGTCAAACAGGAAGTTCAGCTCGAGTTGGCCCGGGGAGTCTTCGTGGTCTCCATAGCTCGGATTGATACCGAGCCTCTCGCCGAAGTCGATGACGTCGAGGATGATCGGACGCAGCTCTTCGAACTGGTTGATGTGGTAGCACCAGGGTTTTGTGATGCCCTCGGCCGCGGCTGGGTCGGTTGAGCCGCGCGGCCTCTTCATCCACATCATCTCGGGCTCAACGCCGCAGAGGAACGTGTAGCCGAGTTCCTGCTCGACCTCGTTCATGATCCGTTTCAGGTTCTGGCGAGGGTCGGCGTCGAGCAGTTCACCGGTTTCGGTGTCATAGCAGTCACAGAACACGCGAGCGACACGTGGATCCCAGGGCAGCTGGGCGAACGTGTCGAGGTCGGCGATTGCGGCGAGCTCGGATTCCTCCGGGCCAAAGCCGATGTAGCGATCGTTGCGGTCGACGAACAGGTCGGCGGTTGCGCCGTAGACGAGCTGGTAGCCCTCCTCGGCGACCTTTTCCCACATCGTCGCCGAGACGCCCTTGCCGTTGACGTGGCCAGAGACGGAAACCTGCTGGAAGAAGATGTACTTGATCCCGAGTTCGTTGATCTTCTTCCTGATCTCTTGGATCTTCTCGAAGCGGCCGGGGTCGCTGCGTGCCTCGTCCAGCGTCGGAAGCGGATTTGGCACCGAGCCCTTTGCGAGGACCGTTTGAATCAGGGAAGGCTGCTCGACAGTTGCCATGTGTGACTCCTCTCGTCGACCGGGTTATCCGACCCCAAGAGCGCGCAACGAGATCGCACTCGTCGCGCGACGCCTGTGCTTTGTCACCAAAGTTCCACCAATCCGAGAATCCTATGCTCCTCGCAGAGTTCTGGCACACGGTTCCGCCCGTCGCCGCCTGCCCGAGCTGACCAGTAAACTCCGCCGCCGAGATGCGGGTCTTGATCGTCGGCTCCGGGGGTCGCGAGCACGCGCTGGCCTGGAAGCTTGCCCAGAGCCCGCTGCTCACGGAGCTTCATGCGGCACCGGGCAATCCTGGGATCGCCGGGGTCGCAACCTGTCACCCGGTCGAAGTCGGTGACGGCGACGGTCTCGTCGACCTCAGTCGGGCGACGGAGACCGACCTCGTCGTGATCGGCCCGGAGGCTCCGCTCGTCGCGGGCCTCGCCGATCGGCTTCGTGAGGTGAAAATCGACGTATTCGGTCCGAGCGCAGCGGCGGCTCAGATCGAGGGGTCGAAGTCGTTCGCCAAAGACGTGATGGCGGCCGCTGGCGTTCCGACGGCCCGGATCTTGACTGAGCCGGTGGCGCCGTGCGTCGTCAAAGCCGATGGGCTGGCGGCGGGTAAGGGCGTCTTCGTCTGTCCGACCGAGCGCGATGTCGAAGACGCACTTCCGAAAGCCGAAGCGCTGCGCGGTCCAGTTTTCGTCGAGGAGTTGCTCGCCGGCGAGGAAGTCTCGCTGTTTGCGATCACGGACGGCACTGGGGCCGTTGTCCCGCTCGTTCCGGCACAGGATTTCAAACGTCTACTTGACGGCGACGATGGACCGAATACCGGAGGCATGGGCAGCTATGCGCCGTTCCCGGGCCTCGGCCGCGACGACGTCGAGGAGCTCGCTGCGCTGGTTCACCGCCCAGTCCTGGATGAGCTCGCGGCCCGGGGAACGCCGTACTCGGGTCTCCTCTACGCGGGCTTGATGCTCACGGAGGATGGACCTCGGGTGCTCGAGTTCAACTGCCGCTTCGGCGATCCCGAAACGCAGGCGATCCTGCCACTGCTCGACGGCGATCTCCTCCCGGTACTTGCTCAGGCCGCGGCGGGTCGAATCGACCATGCGGATCTGCCGGTAAGCCAAAACTCTGCTGTCACAGTCGTGCTCGCCTCTGCTGGGTATCCCGCCGTTCCTGAGTCGGGCGTGACAATTACAGGGATCGAAGACGCAGAGGCGAGCGGAGCGCTCGTTTTCCATGCCGGAACTGCTGTGCGGGGCGACAGCCTCGAGAGCGCCGGCGGGCGAGTGCTGAATGTTACTGCGATCGGGAGCGACGTGCATGAGGCGCGGGAAGTCGCCTACCGTGCGATCGGACAAATCGATTTCCCAGGTTCCCAGCATCGGCGAGACATCGGCGCGAAGGCGGTTCGTGTCTCCGTCTGAGGAGTCGGCCGAACGACCGGTCGTTGGCATCCTGATCGGCTCTGAGTCGGATCGGGACAAGATGGGGCCGGCCGAGGCCGAGCTTACGGATCGGGGGATTCCATACGAGCTCCAGGTTCATTCCGCCCACCGGACACCGCAGGCGGTCGCCGACTATGCGAGCACTGCAGCGGATCGTGGAGTGCGAGTGATCATCGCCGGCGCGGGTCTAGCGGCGGCGCTTCCGGGTGTGGTCGCGGCACACACCAATCTGCCTGTGATCGGGGTCCCGCTCACTTCCTCGAAGAGCGCGCTCGGCGGTCTAGATGCGTTGCTCGCAATCGTGCAGATGCCGCCGGGGGTGCCCGTGGCCTGCGTCGGACTTGATAGCTCGAAGAACGCCGCCGTTCTGGCCGCGCGGATACTCGCTCTCGACTAGGTTCGTCGCTTCAAGTTGGCGGCTCACCAGAGCGCCTCTCTCGGGGCCACCCCGTACCACCACCCACTATCGAGCATAGCGTTGAAACTCGCGCGTGAGGAGCGCCAACTGTGGCTGATGTGAGCCGATTCGGCGGACGGTGCGAACGGTTCGCGCCGTTGGTCAAGGACCTCCGCTGACTCCGGCTTTAGAATGCTTTCAGTGATCGAGCGTTACTCCCGTCCGGCCATGAAGGAGATCTGGTCGGATGAGGGCAGGCTCTCACGCTGGTTCGATGTTGAACTCGCAGTCCTCGAGACGTGGGCGGAGCTTGGCGCAGTCCCATCCCAGGACGTCGACACGATCCGAGCCGAGGCAACGGTGCCGACACCCGCGCGCGTCGCCGAACTGGAAGCGCGAACACACCATGACCTAGCGGCGTTCGTCGATGCGATGGGTGACGGGCTCGGGCCCGAGGCGCGCTGGATTCACTTCGGGCTCACCTCGTCAGACGTCGTGGACACGGCTCTCGCGTTGCAGATCCGCGATGCCGGAGCGCTCCTGCTCCAGGGGGTCGACCGCACGATCGACGCGGTCATTCGGCGGGCTCTGGAGCAGCGGAACGCCGTCATGGTCGGCCGCACGCACGGAGTGCACGCCGAGCCGATCACGTTTGGCTTCAAACTCGCTGGCTGGGCGTTCGAGCTCGACCGGGACCGAGATCGAATTGCGGGAGCCCTGGAGGGCGCCCGCGTCGGGAAACTCGCCGGCGCAGTCGGGACATACGGCGGAGGCGATCCCGCGCTGGAGCGCGCAGCTTGCTCGCGGCTCGGGCTAGCCGTCGAGCCGGCGGCCACGCAGGTGATTCCGCGCGATCGCCATGCCGATCTACTCGCGGCTCTGGCTCTCACCGCGAGCTCGCTCGAGCGTTTCGCCACCGAGATTCGCCATCTCGCTCGCACCGAGGTTCGCGAGCTTCAGGAACCGTTCGCAGCCGGGCAGAAGGGCTCGTCCGCGATGCCGCATAAGCGAAATCCGATCGTCGCTGAACGAATCTGCGGCCTCGCGCGGGTGGTTCGGTCCGCCGCGGCGGTCGGCCTCGAAAACGTCGCGCTCTTGCACGAGCGCGACATCTCGCATTCGAGCGCGGAGCGAGTTGTTCTCCCGGATTCCTTTCTCGCGCTGGATTACTTGCTCGACCGGTTCGCCTGGCTCGTTGATGGCCTCGTCGTCAATGCGCAGCGCATGAGGGAGAACCTCGAGTCGTCCCGGGGATTGGTGTTCAGCCAGCGAGTTCTACTCGCCCTTGTTGAGGCGGGTCTCTCGAGACAGGAGGCGTACGGGATCGTCCAGCGAAGCGCTCTCCGCTCCTGGGACGAGGGCCTTGACTTTCGGGAACTCGTCGAACGAGATGGCCAGGTCTCCGAGAGACTCGATTCTGCGACGCTTGGGAGGGCCTTTGACCTCGACGACGCGCTGCGTCATGTCGAGACGATCTTCGACCGGCTTAGCGAGCTCAACGAACGGAGGGAGGACCGCGTCCATGCCTGATTCCGCCGTAGTGCACCTCGGCAGCGGAAAAGTGAGGGAGCTCTATGAGCTAGACGACGACCGATTGCTGCTCACTGCAAGCGATCGAATTTCGACGTTTGACGTCGTCCATCCGACCGAGATTCCGGATAAAGGGAGAGTGCTCACCGGGCTTTCCGCGTTCTGGTTCGCGCGAACTGCGGAGATCGTGCCAAACCATCTGCTCGCGTTGCGAAGCGATGGACGCTCGATGGAGACGAAACGGCTCGAGATGCTGCCGATCGAGTGCGTCGTGCGAGGCTACATTGCAGGCTCGGCCTGGAAGGACTACAAAGCGACCCGCGAAACATCGGGCCATCGGCTCCCGAGCGGCCTGCGAGAGTCTGAGCGACTTCCGGAGCCGATCTTCACTCCGGCCACCAAGGCGCAAGAAGGTCACGATGAGAACATCTCTCGCGAGCAAGCGGGCGATCTCGTTGGTGACAACACTCTGGGCGAGGTCGAGCGGATTTCGATCGAGCTATACGAATTCGTCTCGGAGCACGCGCTCTCGCGGGGCATCATTCTCGCGGACACGAAGCTCGAATTCGGGCTCGACAACGACGGCACGCTCGTGCTCGCCGACGAAGTCTTTACACCAGATTCGTCCCGTTTCTGGCCGGCCGATGACTACGAGCCCGGCCGAGGTCAGTTCTCGTTCGACAAGCAGTACGTCCGCGACTACTGCGAGTCGATTGAATGGAATAAGGAGCCTCCGGGACCGAAACTCCCCGACGACGTCGTCGCCAACACGCGCTCCCGTTACATCGAGGCCTTCGAGTTGCTGACGGATATTTCCTTCGACGACTACGCGTCAAACCCGGAAGTCGTCCTGCGATGAAGGCCACGGTGCTGGTACGACCGAAGCAAGGCATCCTCGATCCACAAGGACAGGCGGTCGAGGGTTCGCTGCGTCACCTCGGCTTCCACGTATCCGAAGCGCAGGTTGGCCGCCTTATCGACCTCGACGTCTCGGCAAAAACGGAAGCCGAGGCTCGCGCTGAGGTCGAGAAGATGTGTGAGCAACTGCTTGCGAACCCGCTGATCGAGTCGTACACGATCGAGATCGAGGGCCATGAGCTCGAGCGAGAACGCAACAATCGGTCCGAGGAGCCATCGAGAGTTTCCCCGTGACCGATCTTCGACCGACCGTGGCCGTTCTTGTCTTCCCGGGATCGAACGACGATCGCGACGCGTGTGCGGCCATCGCCCTCCTCGGAGGGGAGCCCGTGCGGGTGTGGCATCAGGAAAAGGAACTTCCACGCCAGACAGAGGCGATCGTTCTGCCCGGCGGTTTCTCGTACGGTGACTATCTGCGATGCGGTGCGATCGCTCGATTCGCCCCCGCGATGGGCGCGGTTCGCGAATTTGCCGCTTCGGGAGGCCCGGTGCTCGGTATCTGCAACGGATTTCAGGTGCTCTGCGAGGCGGGACTGCTGCCCGGCGTGCTGCGGCCGAATGAGTCGCTCTCGTTCATCTGCAAGGACGTTCACCTCCGCGTCGAGTCGGTACAGACTCCGTTTACCTCGAGATGTGCGCTCGGTCAGGGGCTCACGATTCCCATCAAACATGGGGAGGGGAGCTACTTCGTGCCCGACGAGGTCTACGAGGAACTGATCGTCAACGACCAGGTTGTACTTCGGTACGCGGAGAATCCCAACGGATCCGTCGGAGACATCGCGGGCGTCGTCAACTCCGGACGGAACGTTCTCGGGCTCATGCCCCACCCGGAGCATGCCGTTGATCCGCTGCTCGGCTCTGACGACGGTGCGCTCGTCCTCGGTGCGCTCATCGATTTCGCGCGCGAGCGCGCTTTGGTAACTGCCTAGCCAGCCTCGGTCGGCCCTCCTTCCAGTTCGGACAGGGCAGAAGCGAGAGCCGGGTGCTCTCGAAGAGCCGTTCCAAGGCGCTCCAGGTCGCGCGGTCGCAACGTGACGGGCCCGCGGCGAACCGTGCCGTCGGTGCTGTAGGCGAGACGAACGAGTCTTTCGCCTTTCTTGAGTTCGAGAAGCTGAAGCACTGTCTGGAACCGCTTATCGCCTGCGCGTTGCTGCACAGCGAGTGCGTCGATGATCGAGGCACTGCCCCACGGCGTCGGCACGCTCTTCGTTGACATGGAACCAACATAGGCGGATTCGAGTGAAGCGTGTGCGCCACGTTGAAATATCTTCGAAACATCGCCGACGAAACGCCCGTCGTTACGACGCGACTAGCATGAGGCCGTGCGGGCGCTTCATCTCGGAGTCCGTCGGTTGCTCGTGCTTCCCGCGATTGTGCTCGTCATCTCCGCATGCGGAGGCACGGACGATTCGCCAGAATCATCCGGCTGGATCCGGGTCGAACACACCGAGGAGACGTTGGTGGCGATGATGAGCAGGTAATGCGCGCGGTCGCGGCCGGGGGCCCGGGTTTCGTCGCCGTCGGTTGGGACGGAGCGGGAGGGGATCGTGATGCTGCGGTCTGGACCTCGACCGACGGCCTCTCGTGGCATCGCGTTCCGCACAAAGAGACGGTTTTTGGCGGGCCCGATGCCCAGCTGATGGCGTCGGTCACGCAAGGTGGCCCCGGGCTCGTCGCAGTTGGACTCGACGGGTCAGGAGGCGATTTTGACGCCGCGGCCTGGGTCTCGGCAGACGGGTCGAGCTGGGAACGCGTCCCACACGATGAGTCCTCTCTCGGCGGGGTCAACTTCCAGGCGATGCAGGATGTAACGAGCTCGGGCTCACGCCTCACTGCGGTTGGCGCCGACACCTCAGGCGGAGACTTCGATGCCGCCGCCTGGTTTTCTGACGACGGACGTTCGTGGACTCGTGTAACCCACGACGAGGAACTGTTCGGAGGACCGAATGAACAGGACATCAACACGGTGGCGGTCGGCGGGCCTGGATTTGTGGCCGCCGGCTTCGACGAGTCCGACGTCTTCGGTGATCGCGATGTCGCCATCTGGACGTCGCGCGACGGCGAGGAATGGGTGCGAGTTCCGCATGACGAGGCGCTGTTCGGCGGGGCGGAGGAGCAGGTGGTAATGGCGGTCGAAGCGAGCCGGCGTGGGCTCGTCGCGGTCGGTTACGACGAGGCGGGCGGCGATCGGGATGCAGCGGCATGGAGATCAGACGATGGCCTCAGCTGGTCTCGATCTGGAGAAGACGCACTCGCGGGCGAGGGGAATCAGATGATCATGGCTGTTGCCTTCGATGACTCGGGACTGAACGCAGTCGGTCGGGATGCGGCCGGCAATGCGCGATGGGGGGCGGTCTGGTTTTCAAGTGACATCGTCGCTTGGGAGAGAGTGCCGTCCGGCGCGGTCTTCGAGGGGGAAGCAAATGGCCCCGTCATGCTCGGGATCGCCCTTCTTGGTAGTTCTCTCGTCGTCGTCGGAGTGGATGGCTCTCAGGGGGACGACGACGCGGCCGTGTGGGTGAATCGAGGCTAGGCGCTGTTAGTAAAGAGGCTCGACGAAGCTCTCAGAGGGTTTGCTCAAGAGGTACCAGCCGACTTGGAGCGTGAACACGTAGCCGTCTCCGCTGCGTCTGAGATTGATGCCAGCGGTCGAGCCCCTCGCCACGAGTTGCTCGACGAAGTCGGTGACCCGAGATCGGGTTTCTTCATCGCAGACCGCGACATCGAACCACTCGCCCAGATCCCAATCCTCTCGTTCGATGTTCGAGCGCCGCAGCACGAGGTAGTTGGATTCGAAGAGCCCCCTGAAGTCGGCATCCGAGAGAACTCGCACGTGGGACGGATCCCGGAGCGACTCGATTTGATTCTGGGCGAGCGCTTCCAACGGATCGACCGAGGCGATCTGGTCGATCATGAGGACACGACCGCCTGGTCGAGTAACGCGAACCATCTCGGAGATCGAGAGCTCGGGCCGTGACAGGTGGTGGATGGTTCGGGACATCGTCGTCACGTCGAACTCCCCGTCCTGGAGAGGAAGGGCCATGCAGTCGCCTTCTGCGAACGACACGTTTGGGTAGTCGGCCGCTCCCTTCTTCGCCTCGGCCAACATCTCCGGGACGACGTCCAGTCCGACGACCTCGTGAACGAGCGGAGCGAGTGCCAACGCAAGTGTTCCGGCTCCGGTTCCCACGTCGAGAACTCGCTCGGAGCCATCGAGCGCGATGAAACTCCGCAGTCGATCTCGCATGCTGTCGATCCGACTCGCACTCAGCTCAGCCAGGCGAGTTGCGCTGGCCGAGAATCGCTTCTGTGTCGCGTCTTCGCTGCTCACGATCGGGCTTTCCTGACGAACTCGATGGCCTGTTCCTTGGTCTCGATAGTTCCAGCGGCTTGTTCTTCCGCGATCATCTCAAGTATTCGTCCGACTTCAGGCCCGGGCGGGAGATCGAGTTCGTCGCCGCGAACGAGGGGTTCTTGCGGTTCCGCGAGCCGAGCCTGTTCGACTGCGTCCACGAACTCGCCGTTGATCCCGAGAAATGCGAGCGCCTCGGTCGCCCAGGGCTCGGTTGTCCGCCGGAACCGGTGAATCTGGCGCGGCGAGGTATCCGCCGGAGGTCTTGCGGTCAGCAACGTTCGGGCCATTCGTCTGGTCTCATTGGAGATCGGGAATTCAAACAGGGCGTCTCGGAAGACAACCGAGAGGAGGAAGTTTGGCTCGTGCAGAAGATCGACGGAATCGAGCCGTCCAGAATCGCCTCCGAGAGGCTGAAGCAGGCCCAGATCGTCGGCTCTGCGATACCCCGCCGGAGAGAGACGACTGAGTTCGGCGAGAACGCGCTCGCCGGCCTGTTGCCTGATCAAGCTCGCATGGTCTCGGACGAGGACCTCCGAGCCGTCTTCGAGAGCGAAGTCGAGTTCGTCCTCGAGCCGCACCGCACGGAGCAAGCGCAATGGATCGTCGACGAAGACGCTCGTCGAGACAACCGTCAATCGGCGTTGCTGAAGATCGCGCATCCCGCCGTGAGGATCGACAATCTCTCCGTCGGAAAGAGGCTTCGCCATTGCGTTCACGCTGAAATCGCGCCCGGCAAGGTCATGCTCGATGCCGGCGCCCAACGGCACGAAGTCCACGGTTTTTCCCTCGCGTAGTGAGACCCGCCAGGCTCCGTGGCGCTCGGACAGCAGGAATGCGGGGGCCTCGAGCTGCCGACTCAAACGCTGCGCAGCAGCGCGCGGGGCCGGACAGGCAACGTCGAGATCGACGACAGCGCGACCGAGTAGCTCGTCGCGGACGGCGCCGCCGACGATATAAGCCTCGTCCCCTGCCGTTGCCTTGCTCAGCTGCTCAACGATCGATGACAACACGCCGAGCCCGAAGAGGTGAGCTTTCGATCCCGCACGTCAGCTCGTAGTTGATCGTTCCGAGAACCCGGGCGTGCTCCTCGGCACGGATGCCATCGCCAAGCAACGTTACCGGGCTTCCCTGGGGTTGATCGGTGAGCTCAACGGCGAACGAATCCATGGAGATAGTGCCGATCACCCGCGAGCGCCGTTGGCCGACAAAGACCTCGGTACCGGTGAGCCCTCGGCGCCAACCGTCTCCGTACCCGACAGGAACAACGCCGATCCGAGTCGGTTGATTCGCGATGTAGCGTCTCCCGTAGCCCGTGCTTGCCCCGGGTTGGAGGTCCTTGACCATCGCGACGTAGCTTCTCCACGAGAGAACCGGCTCGAGTCCATGCGTCTTCGGATCATCGCCGAACGGGGACAGTCCGTAGAGCGCGACGCCGCACCGGACGGCATCGAAGCGTGCTTCCGGGAATCGAAGGGTCGCGGCGCTGTTGGCGACATGGCGAGTGGCGCCAGGGAAACGTTCTGTCACGTTCCTGAAGCTCTCGAGCTGCTCTCGAGTGAATTCTTCGTCCGGCTCGTCTGCGGTCGCAAGGTGACTCATGACTCCAATCACCGAGTCGGGCGGAAGTCGCCCCGCGTCGGCCGGGGACATTCCCCAGCGACCCATTCCTGTGTCGATTTTGGCATGGACCCGAAGGCCGTCAGGGATCGTGGGGCTCGAGATACATACCTCGAGTTCATGTCGGCGGGCGTCGTCTTCCTGGCCCCGGTCGAGTGCGCTCATCACGATGATGCGAGCACCCGGAAACGCTTGACGGAGTTCCCTCCCTTCGGTGACCGTCGCTACGCAGAGCGCTGCCGCCTTCGCTTCGACTGCAGCTCGCGCGCAGTCGACCATTCCATGTCCATATCCGTCTGCTTTGACCACCGCCCAGAGTTCCGCAGACCCTGCCGCTGCGCGAAGCCGTTCGGCGTTCCGACGGAGCGCTCCGATGTTGATCGTGATTTCCGAGCGACAACGCTCGTCCGTGACCCCCACTCAGACCTACTCTTCTAGGTCGCTGACGACTGGCGACAGCGCATCGACCACGTCGCGCGCGATCAGACCCGCCGTTCCCTTCGTGCGGGCGGCCCGACGCGCCGCGAGCCCTGCCGCTGCGGCCGCGCTCGCCGCTGCGAGTTGCGGCGCCATGCCCTTGGCCAGGAAGGCGGCAACGATTCCAGTCAGGACGTCACCGCTCCCCGCTGTGGCGAGCCCCGGGTTACCCAGGTCGGAGACGAGCACCCCGCGGTTTGGTGCCGCGACAATCGTGTCGGCGCCTTTGAGGGCCACGATGCTCCCCGTCTCATCGGCACCCGCCTGTGCGGCCTGGAGCCGATGGCTGTTGATCCAGGTGGACGGACGCTCGATGAGCCGCGCTAACTCGCCCGCGTGGGGAGTCAATACGGTGCTCGCCTCTCGCGCGAAGGCCCAATCCAGATGCCCGGCCAGCGCCCAGAGGGCGTCAGCGTCGATGACCATCGGGAGATCGATCCTCTCGAGCACGAGCCTGACCAGTTCCCGGGTACCGTCTGTCCTCCCGAGCCCCGGCCCAAGGGCGATTGCATCGACTCGCTCCGCCGCGGCGACGATTTCGTCTACGGCTTCTGGCTGCAGGTGTCCCGACTCGTCGGCACTGCATGGCCTCGTCATCACTTCGAGCAGGCGTAACTCAAAGACTGGGTTGAGGGCCGCCGGCACGCAGGCGATGACGATGCCCGACCCGGAGCGCAGCGCCGCCTCGGAGGTGAGGCTCGGAGCGCCGGTGAGCCCCGTCGATCCGCCGATCACGAGGACGGCGCCGGCCGTGTACTTGTTGTCGGCCTCGGTACGGCGCGGCACCTCTTGGATCACCGCGGGCGTCAAGCGGCTGTGCGCGGTCGCGATCTGCTCGACGTCGATGTCGGCGACCGCGATCTCGCCTGCGTGAAATCGTCCAGGGGCGATAACGTGACCGACCTTCAGTGCGTGGAAGGTCACCGTCAGATCTGCCGAGATCGCTGATCCGGCGACCTCGCCCGTCGACGCGTTCACCCCTGACGGGAGGTCGACCGAAATCACGGGTGACTCGATTTCGTTGATCGCATCGATGTGGCGTGCAGCTTCACGTCGGGGGGCGCCTGCGAAGCCCGTCCCGAACAGAGCGTCGACGACCACGTCCGCCGGCCGCCATTCCTCCGTGAATGCGAGACCGAGCTCACGCGCGCGCTTGAGGTTCTCGGCCGCGTCCCCCGCGATCTTTTCTGCTGCTCCAAGAAGCCGGATGTCGACATCTTTTCCTGCCTCGTGGAGCTTGCGTGCGACGACGAGGCCGTCGCCTCCGTTAGCGCCGGTACCGCACCAAATCGAGAATGACTGGGCGTCGGGGTATCGCCGTAGCGCGAGATCGAACACCGCGGTTCCAGCAATCTCCATGAGGTCGAGCGTCGGGCCCTCGTATCGTCCTTCTGCCTCTCGCATTTCGTCGGCCGAGTAGAGCGGCTCGGCCGCGGCCTGAAGCTCGAAGCGCTCGCTCAACCGTCGTCCTCGGTCTGGACAATGCAGATCGCGGCCGCCAGACCTTTGGAGTGTGTCATCGAGAGGTCAATCGCGGCGGCTCGTACCTTCTCGGCGAACGCCTTCGTTCGGCCGGCGAGGCGAATGCCCGGCTTGGGCCCTCCAGCGATCTCGATCTCGAGCCAAGTGAAGTGAACTCCGCAGCCCAGCGCCTTCCCGACGGCTTCTTTCCCGGCGAACCGGGCTGCGTAATGCTGAGCAGGATTCGGGCGCGAATCGCAATACGCCCGCTCCTGCTCCGTGAAGCAGCGCTCGCGGAAGCGCTTGTGGCGCGCGAGAGCACTCGCCACCCGCTCGATCTCGATTAGATCAATCCCAACTTTCTGCATCGGTAGCCGATTCTAAGTCTCTCGTGTCTCTAACCGGCGGCGGCTTCTGCCGGGCAAAGCCCGGCTCCGCCAGCCGCCCTGCCGCCGCTGGCCGCAGGATCCTGCGCTCGCGACCCTTGGCCGTGCTTTGTTGCACTGTCCTTCGGGTCGCTTGCTTGCCCCCTTTGCCAGCGACGACTCAGAGACCCGAGAGCAAAGCCCCCTGACCGGAGGCGGGCGCTCTCTCCTATTCAACGGTCACTGTTTTGGCGAGGTTGCGGGGCTGGTCGACGTTGAGTCCGTGCAACCGAGCGATTCTGTAGGCCAGAAGCTGCAGCGGGATCGCCGCCAGCGGAGCCTGCAAGAAGGGGTGGGTCCGGGGGACGTAGACGACGTCGTCGGCATGGTGCTGGATGTCTTCGTTGCCGTCTGTCGCGATCGCGATCACCTCGGCGCCGCGAGCCCTGACCTCCTGAATATTTGAGACCACCTTGTCGTAGACGTGTGAGTCCGTCGCGATGCACACGACCGGCGTCTGTTCGTCAAGGAGAGCGATCGGCCCGTGCTTCATCTCTCCCGCGGAGTACGCCTCAGTCGGTATGTAGGAGATCTCCTTGAGCTTCAGTGCGCCCTCCAGACACACGGGCAGGCCGATGTGCCGACCGAGATAGAGGAAGAACGGCTTCTGCCAATGCCGCTGGGCGATCTGGTTGATCGGATGGACGCCGTCGAGGAACTCCGCGATCTTGTCCGGCAACGATCGGATTTCTGCGAGTCGCTCGTCGACCTCATCGGCGCTCATCGTTCGCCGAACCGAGGCGAGTTGGAGTGCAAGCAAGGCGAGAAGAGACACCTGAGCTGTAAAGGTCTTTGTCGCCGCGACGCCCATCTCGATCCCGGCCCGCGTGTAGAGGACGCTTTCGACTTCGCGCGTTATCTGTGTCCCGAGCATGTTGGTGATCGCGATCGTCCGCGCGCCGGACTCGTGGGCGAGGCGCATTGCGGCGATCGTGTCGGCGGTTTCTCCCGACTGCGAGATCCCGATCACGAGCGTGTCCTTCGAGAGCACGGGATTCCGATAGCGCCACTCACTCGCGATGTCGGGCTCGCACGGCAATCGAGCCCACTCTTCGATGATGTACCGAGCCACGACGCCCGCGTGGTAAGCGGTGCCGCACGCGAGAATCACCATTCGACGGAGATTCTGCGTCTGCAGTTCTGTGAGCGGGAAGTCCTCGATGGTGATCTGACCGCCGCGGGTGTACTCGCCGATCGTCTCGGCGACCGAAGTCGGTTGCTCGTAGATCTCCTTGAGCATGAACGTCTCGTAGCCCTGCTTCTCAGCGGCTTCGTCGTCCCAGTCCACCGCGAGCTCCTCACGCTCGCGCCAGCCGGCCTCGACGGAATAGAAACGCGCTCCCGCGGTGGTAATCGAGACGATCTCACCGTCCTCGATCAGCTGGACTCGATTCGTCTGCCGCAGGAACGCGGCGATCGAGGAGGCCAGGTACGTCTCGCCGTCGCCGAGACCGACGACGAGCGGACACTGAAGCCGGGCGCCGACCAGCATGTCCGGGTGTTCGCGGTGAAGGACAACGAAGGCGAAGTGCCCGTCGAGCTCTGCGTAAGCTCCGCGAACGGCCTCGACCAGATCTCCACGATAGTGTCGTTCGATCAGGTGGGGTACGACCTCTGCGTCGGTCTCAGAGGAGAACTCACAGCCGTCGGCGGCGAGCGACTCCCGCAGCTCGCGGAAGTTCTCGACGATGCCGTTCAGCACAACCGCAACGTCAGCCGTCGAGCCGGTCAGCGGGTGCGCGTTCTCGTGTGACACGCGCCCGTGGGTCGCCCATCGCGTATGACCGACACCCATCGTCGCTGCCGAACCGTTCGGGCCGGCGGCCAGTTTCAGCTCAGCGAGGTTGCCGACGGCTTTGACGAACTCGAGCCCGCCCGACTCGCTGAGACCGATACCAGCAGAGTCGTATCCGCGGTACTCGAGGCGTTCGAGTCCCTGAAGGAGGAGTTCCTTGGCCGGCCGTGCACCGACGTATCCGATGATCCCGCACACTCGAGGCCTCTCCTACATCCTCCGAACCCGCGAGACGCGAGCGCTAGCCGTTAGCCAAGTTCCTGACGAACGAGGGCTGCGATCGTAGCACAGGCCTCGGTCGCAACTTGCTCGCGCTCCGCCTCGACGAGCACTCGGATCACCGGCTCCGTCCCGGACGGCCTGACCAAAACGCGCCCTGTGTCCCCCAGTTCCTCTTCGACGACCGCGATCGAGTGAGCAAGCGAAGGGGAAATTGTGCGCTTTCGCACAGGAACGCTCTCAAGAGCCTGTGGGAAACGCGGCATGACCGTGCTCATGCTTTCGAGCGAGGTACCCGACGCCAGAAGCGCACGGCACAGCAGAATGGCTGCGACCAAGCCATCTCCGGTCGTCTGGCCATCCAGATAGACGATGTGGCCGGCTTGCTCACCTCCGAGCACTCCACCTTCCTGATGGAGGGCCTCGAGGATGTAACGGTCGCCGACATCGGTCGTCACGACGCGGACACCTCGCTCGGCCATCAGCCGGTGGAAACCCATGTTCGTCATCGAGGTCACGGCAACAAGCTCCACTTCGAGGTACAGGGCCAGGATCGCCAGGATCTGGTCGCCGTCCAGCGAGTCGCCGTGCGCGTCGACCGCGAGCATCCGGTCGCCGTCTCCATCGAACGCGATCCCTAAATCAAACGAACCCGCGTTGACAGTGCGCTGCAACAGTGCGAGCTCGGTCGCCCCACAACCCGCGTTGATATTGAGTCCGTCCGGATTGTTACCCATTGCGGTGACGGACGCTCCAAGCTTCTCGAGCGCCGTGGGAGCGATCTTGCTGAATGCGCCATTCGCACAATCGACAGCGATCCGAAGCGGCTCGAGCGAGGCACCGAAACGATCGGTGATCAGGTCGGTATACGCCTCGGCGCAGTCGGCCCGATCCGACACGGAGCCCGCGGTTGCAGCGCTTCCCTGATCGAGAAACGCCTCGATTTCAGCTTCGGCGTCGTCCGAGAGTTTCTGACCTCCGGCGGCGAAGAACTTCACGCCGTTGTATTCGGGTGGATTGTGCGAGGCGGAGATAACTGCTCCGACGCCCTCCGACAGCAGTGGGACCGCCGGCGTTGGCAGCACTCCCGCGAGTTCCACATTTGAGCCTCCTGCCGACAACCCCTCGGCGAGCGCTCGCTCCAAGGCGGGGCCTGACGATCGGGTGTCGCGACCAATCAAACACGTTTCGCCGTTGCTCCAGAGTGCGAAAGCGCAGCCGAGTCGACCCGCCAGCTCTTCCGTTAGATCCTCGCCGTAGACCCCGCGGACCCCATCGGTCCCGAAGTAACGACGCGCCATGACCTGCGCTAACGCTTCGAGAACTGTGGCCGCTTGCGGGCTTTGCGAAGGCCGGCCTTCTTGCGCTCGACGACTCGCGCGTCGCGAGCGAGGAACCCTTCGCGCTTCAGAACCGTTCGGAGATTCGGGTCAGCCTCGACGAGGGCACGCGCGATTCCGTGCCGAAGAGCGTCAGCTTGCCCCGAGGGGCCGCCTCCGTGCAACCGAGCACGGATGTCGAAGGTGCCGTCCACACCGGCGACCTTGAGCGGTGCTCGCGCGGTCGTCTGGTGCGTGTGCCGCGGGAAGTAGTCCTCGAGCGTTCGACCGTTGATCCAGGTTTGGCCGTCGCCCGGACGCAGGATGACTCGCGCAATCGCGGTCTTTCTCTTGCCGGTACCCAGGTACTGTGCGATCTCGGTCATGTGATCACTAAGGCAGCGGCTCTGGGCTCTGAGCCTCATGGGGATGGTTTGGCCCCGTATAGACCTTGAGCTTCGTAATCTGTCGCCGACCAAGTCGGTTCCGAGGAAGCATTCCTTTCACCGCGGAGCGGATCACCTCGGTGGGACGACGTTCGAGTTGCTCGGCGAGCGTTCGGGAACGAAGGCCCCCGGGATATCCCGAGTGGCGGTAGTAGCGCTTCTGTTCGAGTTTCTTCCCGGTGACGACGATCTTCTCGGCGTTCACGACGACGACATAGTCGCCTGAGTCGACGTGAGGCGTGTACTCGGGCTTGCGCTTTCCGCGAAGCGTCTCTGCGATGCGCGTCGCGAGCCGACCGAGATTCTGGCCCTCCGCGTCCACGAGGAACCAGCGTGCCTCGAGGTCACCTGTTTTTGCCGTCCACGTCTTCATGCGTAAAAGAGGCGGACTCAAACGCCCGCCGCCGAAAACTTTACCAGCCCGCTTCCCTGGGCGGGCCCGCTCACGGGCGGCGGAGCCGCCCTTCGCTTGCCCTCGCGACGCTCGCGGCGAGATCTGCGGCTTCGGCCCCTCACCGTACTCAGACGCACTGTCTCCCCCGGGGTCTCAGCTTTGCCTCGCTTGTGAGCGCCACTCCAGGAAAGCGGGCGAGCCGTCTTTCTCGCCGGCTGTCACTCCCGCCGCGCGAAGCCCGGCCCGGAGCTCAGGGAGGCCCGAGCCGTCCTCCGGCGCCACGGATTAATTCAGGGATAACCCGACCGCGAGGGCGGCGATACCGCCAATGATGATGAGAAATACCAGTAGGGCGCCCGGATTGAAGCGCTGACGGTTATCTCGGTCGTAGGCGGTCTCGTCCGACTCGTACGCCACAGCCGAGCCTGATCCGTCGCCTTCGCCAGCGGCACGGCCGAGCCCGATCGCCAGGCCAATCGCTAAGAGGATTGCTCCGATGACGGCAAGGGCCCAGAGAAATTCGGTCACGTCACCGCATTCTGCCGGAGAGCGGCGACGAGATGTCCCGCGAACAGCGTCGCTCCACCATGGGACGGATGACGGACGTAGGGCCCTCCGATCACGCTCTGCGCCACCCGACCGATCGGAATGACGTGCCGGCCGGTCGCAAGCGCTGAGAGGAAGCTGACGCCGGAAGCAATCTCGCGGTGGGTCGGCCTTCGATTGCTCTCGGGCTCGCCAGGCCGGTACGGGTGTGTGGGAACGATGTTCCAAAGCAAGACGTCGTTCTCGATGCGGAGTTCCCGCAGCACTCGATGAACGATGGTTGCCGTGGCTTCGCCCGGCGGTCGACCGGAGAGCTGTCGCTCGGAGGTGAATGGGATTCCGCTCACGCGCGCCCCCCGGTAACCGGCGGCCTCGCCCACGAGGAGAATCGAGGCGCGGGCGCGTTCGGTGAGGTAGCGCTCGAGCCGGCGCCGGCGATCGGCAGCTCCTCGACCATCGCGATAGAAATTGAACGTTTCACCGATCACGGCGCGCGAGAGTTCGTCAACCACCGTTTCTGGAACCATCGCCGTAGGCTATTCGCCGATGACGCTCGCCGCATCGCCTCGACGGCACTGGACAAATCGTTAGTGCGAACGACTCTTCCCCTTTACGCGGGTGGGTTCCTCGGGCCCTTCGGCGGCGCGATGCTGATTGTGCTCATTCCCAATGTCTCCGAAGGACTGGATGCGTCGCTCGGGCTCGTCGCGGTCGCGATCACCGCGTACATGATCCCGTTCGCGTCCCTCCAACTCGTGTCCGGCACCGTTGCCAGTCGACTTGGCCCAGGTCGCGTCGTCAAGACAGGCTACGTCGTCTACGGAGCCGCCTCGCTCGGGGCTGCGTTTTCTCCAGAGATCTGGTCGTTCACTGCTGCCCGCACTGTTCAGGGCGCGGCGAACGCGTTCCTCACGCCGGTGCTGCTCGCGGCGTTGTCGGAGGTCGTCGCGCCTGGCGTCCTGGGCCGAAGCGTCGGGACGTTCGCCGCGTTCCAGGTCGCCGGGATGACGCTGGCGCCTCTGCTCGGCGGCGCGCTCGGCGAGGTGTCCTGGCGATTGGCCTTCATCCTGGTCGCGGTCGTTGCCTTTGCGCTGGCTTTCGCCGGCGCGGCGCTCGCGCAGATGCCCGATCGAGATCCGAGCGCGAGCCTCCGTACGCTCCTCAACCGCTGGGTGGGACTGTTGAGCGCGAAGGCTATGCTCGGTTATCTCGGCTTCACGTCGATCGGCTTCGTCGTGGTGCTCGTCGCGGCCGAAGAGTTCGACCTCAGTTCGAGCGAGCGCGGTCTGCTGCTCGCCGGTTACGGAATCGGAGGAATCATCCTCGGTCGGTATGCCGGGACGATCGTCGATCGCGCAGGGCGACCCGCCACGGCTCTCGGGGGTGCGCTCGCGTGCGCGGCCGGTGTTCTTGCGCTCGCGTTCGTCCCAAGCGCATGGTCGCTTGCGCTTGCGTACTTTGCAGTGGGATGCGCCGCCGCATTCGTTTGGGCCGCTCTCAACACGATCGCCGTCGAGTCGTTTCCGGAGAACCGCTCGGGCGCGACGTCGGCATATAGTGCCTTCAAGTTTGTCGGCGTGGCCCTCGCGCCGTTGCTCTACTTCCCGCTGTTCGAGGTGGAGCCGCGAGCGCCCTTCATCCTGGCGTTCGCGCTTACACTCACGCTCGGCTTGCTGATTCTCCCCTGGTTTACGCGATACCGTGCGGCGGCGTAGGGTCATCGTTCACGGCTACGTCCAGGGCGTGTTCTTTCGCGACACGACGTGTCGCCGCGCGCTCGAACTCGGAGTCTCGGGGTGGGTTCGGAACACGTGGGACGGGACCGTCGAGGCGGTGTTCGAGGGCGAGGATCAGGACGTCGAGGCCATGGTCGCGTTCGTGCATCGAGGCCCGCGCCACGCGAAGGTCGACCGGGTCGAAGTGTTCTCCGAGGAGCCGGAGGGGCTTCGGGGCTTCGATATTCGTTAGCCCGACCGCGCTGTCTCTACTCCCATTCGATCGTTGCCGGCGGCTTCGACGAGATATCAAGGGCGACGCGATTCACCTCGGCGATCTCGTTGATGATTCGGCTGGAGATTGTCTCGAGGAGGTCGTAGGGGAGGCGCGCCCAGTCGGCTGTCATCGCGTCTTCCGAGGTCACCGCCCTGATGATGATCGGATGGGCGTACGTCCGCTCATCGCCCTGGACGCCGACCGACCGAATGGCGGGGAGAACGCAGAAACATTGCCAGAGCTCGCGGTAGAGGCCTGCCCGGCGAATTTCCTCCTGGAGGATCGCGTCGGCTGCTCGAAGCGTGTCGAGTCTGTCCTGCGTTACGTCGCCGATGATTCGGATCGCGAGTCCTGGTCCCGGGAACGGCTGACGCCAGACCATCGCTTCGGGCATGCCCAGCTCCTCGCCGACCCGACGGACCTCGTCCTTGAACAGCATCCTCAGGGGCTCGACAAGCTCGAGTGCCATGTCTTCGGGCAGACCACCGACATTGTGGTGGGACTTGATCGTCGCCGCGACACCCTCCGTCGAACCGCCGGATTCGATGACGTCGGAGTAGAGAGTGCCCTGGACGAGGAACCGGATTGCGCCGAGTCGGTCCGACTCCTGTTCGAACACACGGATGAACTCCTCGCCGATGCGTTTGCGTTTGTCCTCGGGATCTGTGACTCCCTGTAGGCGTCCGAGGAAGCGCTCGCGAGCGTTGACGTGTACGAGCGGCACACGGAAATGGCGCTCGAACGTCTCGACGACCTGAGCGGCCTCTCCTCTTCTGAGCAGTCCGTGATCGACGAACACGCAGGTCAGCTGATCGCCGACCGCTTTATGAACAAGGAGTGCTGCCACGGCCGAATCGACTCCTCCGGAGAGCGCGCACAGAACCCGCTCGCGTCCGACCTGAGCAGCGATGCGAGCGGTCTCTTCCTCAATCACCGCAGCTGCCGTCCAGCTCGGCGGGGCGTCGGCGACGCGGTACAGGAAGTTCTTGAGCATCTCCATTCCGCCCGGGGTGTGGACGACCTCGGGGTGAAACTGAACGCCGAAGATCTTGTTCGATTGGTCCTCGAAGGCGGCGATCGGAGTAGACGGAGACGAGGCTACTACCCGCGCTCCGCGTGGCGGCTCGGCCACAGAGTCCCGGTGACTCATCCAACAGGTCTGCTCATCAGGGAGACCGGCGAAGAGGGCGCTCGCTCCGTCGCTCTGAAGGTCTGCCTTGCCGAACTCGGAAAGGCCGGTCCGTTCAACCGCGCCACCAAACTCCTGCGCGAGCAGCTGCATGCCGTAGCAAATGCCGAGAACCGGAATTCCCAAGTCGAACAGGGCCGGGTCGACCCGCGGCGCACCATCAGCGTAGACCGATGCCGGCCCCCCGCTCAGGACAAGGGCACGCGCGTCGCGCGCGCGGACATCGGCGGGCGAGATCGTGTGCTGAACGAGTTCGGAGTAGACGCGGCACTCGCGGATTCGACGAGCAATGAGTTGTGAGTACTGACCACCGAGGTCGAGAACGAGCACCGGACGGTCCTCGGCGCTCGCTTCCGGCGTCGGGAGCGGAACGACGTTAGCCATCCGCTACCACCGCTGACGCTCGTCGCCTCGTCAAACGGTCAGGGCAGCTGGTAGTTGGGCGATTCCTTCGAGATCGCGACGTCATGGGGATGACTCTCGCGTTGACCGGCAGCGGTTGTACGAACGAAGCCGGTTTCGGTCTTCATGACGCCGATAGTCGATGCCCCGCAGTAGCCCATCGCCTGGCGGAGCCCGCCAATGAGCTGATGGAGGACATTCGTGAGCGGGCCCTTGTACGTCACCCGGCCTTCGATTCCCTCTGGGACCAGCTTCGAGAGCTCGTCGACGTCCTCCTGGAAGTAACGATCCTTCGAGTAGGAGCGCGCCTTCATCGCTCCGACGGAGCCCATCCCCCGATATTCCTTCACTCGCTCGCCTTGGTAGAGAACGACATCCCCGGGGCTCTCATCGGTTCCGGCCAGCAGACTTCCGAGCATCGCGGCGTCCGCACCAGCGGCGATCGCCTTGGCGAGGTCGCCAGAGAACTGCATCCCGCCGTCCGCGATGACCGGAATGTCGTATCGGGCCGCCGCGTGAGTGCAGTCGTAGATCGCCGTTACCTGAGGAACTCCGACTCCTGCGACCACTCGAGTGGTGCAGATCGACCCGGGCCCGATGCCGACCTTGATGGCATCGGCGCCGGCGTCGATCAACGCCTCGGCGGCTTCGGCGGTTGCGATGTTTCCGGCGACGAGCGGAACGTCGGTTTGAGACCTCAGCCGCCGCACCGTCTCGAGCACTCCGCGCGAGTGGCCATGCGACGTGTCGACGACCAGGAAGTCGACGTCTTCTTGAATCAGGGCGGCTGCGCGATCGTACGCGTCGGCACCGGTCCCGACCGCTGCTCCGACTCGGAGACGACCCTGCTCGTCCTTCGTCGCGAGGGGGAACTGTATTCGTTTCTGGATGTCTTTGACCGTGATGAGCCCTTTGAGAAAGCCGTCTGCGTCCACCACCGGGAGCTTTTCGATCTTGTGTCGGCGCAGAACCTCGCGGGCCTCATCAAGTGTTGTCCCCACCGGAACTGTGACGAGATTCCGACGGGTCATCAGGGTTGCAATGGAGCGACTGGTGTCGGTCTCAAAGCGCAGATCTCGGTTCGTCAGAATGCCGACCAGCCGACCAGACTCGTCGGTGATCGGGACGCCCGAGATGTGGTACTTCGCCATGAGCTCCATGGCTTCGGCGACCGGCTCCTCGGGGCGAAGCGTCACCGGCTCCACGATCATCCCCGACTCCGACCGCTTGACCTTATCGACCTCCTCGACCTGATCGTCGACCGAGAGGTTCCGATGAATGACGCCGACGCCGCCTTCTCGGGCAAGTGCAATTGCCATCCGCGCTTCGGTCACCGTATCCATTGCGGCTGAGATGACCGGGATGTTCAGGTTGATCGTCCGCGTGAGGCGTGTCCGAGTCGAGACCTCGTCCGGCAGGACAGCGGACTCAGCCGGGACGAGCAGTACGTCATCGAAGGTCAGCCCCTCTTTGCCGAACCTGCGCTCGAGCGCAAGCAGACGCTCGAGGCCCAGGGGACTGACCTGCTCAACATCCACGAATCGAGACTCCACCCTTTCGCTCACCAGGCGCTCGCGAAATCGAGAATTCCCTCGCGCTCGCCCGGTTCAGCGTCATCGTCTCGATCGTACCACCACGCGCTGACACTGTGAGGTGAATTTTTCAGCGCGCGGCCGGGCGCTGCGGTTAGGAGACCGCGGCCGGGCGCTGCGGTTAGGAGACCTCGCCTCCAACCCGGTCGAGTTCCTCGATCGTGACCAACTCTGCGAGTCTGTTCAGCTCGCGGATATCGAAGCGCCCGGGGCCCGCCTCGAGTACCGAGGCAGCACCCGCGGCGACGCCGTTTCGGAGAGCCTCCTCGGGTGAGTGATCGTTGTGGAGCGCCGCGAGGAACGCAGCGAGGAGAGTGTCGCCGGCGCCCACCACCGAGACAGCTTCGAGTTCCGGCGCGCGTGCGTGGAGACGTCGTTTCTTTCTGCCTTCGCGAAGCCGAGCGTAACACCCCGTCTCGTATGTGATGAGGACATTGCGTGGCCCTCGTCCCGAGATCTCATCCAACGCTGCTTCGGTCTCCTCCTCGTCGGTGAACTCGTGGCCGACGAGCGCCTCTGCCTCGCGCAGGTTGGGAGAAACGAGAAACGGTTTGGCCTCGACGCCCAGGCGCAACGCTTCTCCCTCTGCATCGAGGACCGTCCGCAGTTGCGTCTTGTTGGCCTCGCGGATCAGTTCCGCGTAGATATTCGGGTCGACTCCGCGAGGCAGGGACCCTGCAAAGACGACATAGTCCGCACTCTGGCTGAAGTGGGAGAGCTTGTCCCCGAGCTCAACCAGCTCCTGCTCGGCGACCTCCGGACCCCACTCGTAGATCTCGGTCAGCACATTCGTGGTCGGATCGAGCAGCACGGTCGAGGTGCGCGATTCCTCGTCGATGCGCACGAAGTCGTTGAGGATCCCGTCGTTCGTCAGGTCCTCGACGATGAGTGTCCCGGTCCGCCCTCCCGCGAGACCGGTGCAAATCGTCGGAACATCAAGGCGCTTCAGCGCTCGAGCGACGTTGATGCCCTTTCCGCCGGAGCTTGCGAAGCTGTCGCTCGCCCGATGCCGGTGTCCGATCTGCAGGTTCGGAACCAGCAGAGTCCGATCCATGGCGGCGTTCAGGGTGACGGTGACGATCAAAACAGTGCCCCAAAGAGACGGCCGAGCATCGAGCCTGCGTGATCCAAAGCGCGCGCAGCGTACCATCGGAGTCGCTCGGGCAAGCTGGGGGTCGGAACGTCCGAGGCGGCAACGAGTGGTCGGCAAAGGGGTTTGTTCCCGTGATCGAGGCACACCTCCCCGAGCGGCTGGCCTTCCTTCACCGGCAGGTGTGCAACCGTTGGAGCGACGACGGTTTCGGTGAGTGGCATGCCGAGGCGGGTCACGCGATAGGCGTCCTCCGTCGTCACCAGTTCGAGTGGCTCATCCGAAAACGGTACGTCGACGGTCGCGTAGACCCTCTCTGCCTCGACGAGTCCCACTCGTCCGTACTGCTCGAGCCCCCAGTCGAGAAGTGACTCGAGGTCGGCATTTCGCTCTTCACGTGTCTGGCCTCCAAGCAGAACGGCATAGATCGTCACGCCCTCTCGTCGCGTCGCAGCGACTTGGCTCCAGCCTGCGTCGTTTGTCTGCCCGGTCTTGACCCCGATCGTGCCGCGGAAGGAGCGCAGCAGATCGTTGGTTGTCTCGAGCGTACGCCCGCCGGTGATCTCGGCGCGCTTCGTTCTGACGAGCTTGCGAATGAGCGGCTTGCGCATTGCTGCTCGCGCCACGGTGAGGACGTCTCTTGCCGACGAGAAGTGGCCTTCCGTGTCGAGACCATCCGGCCGGACGTACGCCGTGTTCCTAAGGCCAAGGTCCTCCGCTCGCTCGTTCATCATCCCCACGAAGCGCCGGACGCTTCCGTTGCCTGCATGAGCCGCGAGCGCCCAGGCGGCATCGTTCGCGCTCTGAATGAGCGTGGCCGCCAGGAGTTCGCGAGCCGGCAACTCCTCGCCGGCTTCCAAAAAGATTGACGCCTCGCCGACTCCTGCTGCGCCCCGACCCACCCGCACGGTCTCGTTCGGCTGAACGTGATCAACCGCAGTCAGGGCCGTCATGAGCTTCGTGATGCTCGCGATCGCAAGGCGTGCATCGGCGTTTCGCTCGTAGAGGACCTCACCCGTCGCACCGTTCGCCACGATGACCGCGTCGGCCGACACTTGGGGTGCAGGAGAACCAGCATCCGCCGCGACCGCGCTCGCAGGCGCGAGCGCGAGAACCATCAAGAAGAACACGACGGTGCGGCCAACCACGGCCTGACAGTGTAGGGATCGCCACGAGACTAGAATCAGTTGTGATGTCGCGAATCGAGCGCAGGACAGCTCCGAGCGAAACCACCGGCGTCGAGCGTTCGGTTGAAGTACGCGTGGGATCGCTCGGTGGGTTCGAGCTCCGTCCGACGCGACTCTTCGTCTGGTCGGGCGAAGAACGCCAACAGAAGGAGCGGGTCGTTTCGCTCGGCAGCGAACCGCGGAGCCTCGACATGGCGCGCCGCGAACGGGAACTGCGCGCGGGATCGGTCTCCATGCGAACGTTCGGCAACCCGCTCATGACCGCCGCGCTCGCGAGTGTTCACGCGGTTCGAAAGCTCGCGGACGAGTTCAACCGCGACATCGACATCGACGAGCCCGAGAGGCCGGCGAAGAGGCGAGAGCCGAAGCAGTAACAGCTTCGGATTGTCGCGAGACGAACGATCGGACCGGATGCAGGTGCAAGAGGCTCTCAGGGCACTCGGGCGTCGTCGGGCTGTCTGCGGAGCCGGGCTCCGCCCGGCGGACGGGGGAAGCCTTCGAGTGTCACGAGACCCGGATTCGAGAGCCTGTGGTCAAAGTCAGGGGGTCAATGTCCGGGTTGAGCTCGAGCAAGGCCACGACCGTCGTGTCAAACCGGGCCGCGATCGACTCGAGCGTGTCTCCTGACTGGACGCGATAGAACTCTTTCGCGGTGCTTCCGGTGCCTTCCGTCTCGGTCAATTCTTCGGTCTCGAGGGCCGCAGAAGTGTCATCGTCCACCGCGGCAGCACCGGCGGTTGCGGCTGCGGGCGTGGGCTCCGGCGTTGTCTGCTCATCACTGTTCAGCCCGTCGAATGAGCTCTGCACGATGAGCACGAGGATCGTAACTGCGGCGAAGAACACCACCGGAGCAACGAGGCGTGCGCCCCAGCTTCGTGAGCGGTACTGATTCACCAGCCTGACGCTCCCCATACTTCGTCCCGTAGGCGCGCCGCCTCCGCGGCCGCGGCCGTCCGCCAATCCGCGCCGTCTACGCGGAACGCATAGATCACCGAACGTGAGACGGGGACGAGCGCGCTAGCCGGACCGCTGGTGAAGGCGCGCGCGACATCCGCAGGAGTCGCTCCCTGAGCGCCGATTCCTGGAAGTAGAAGCACCGTCTGCGGCATGAGACGGCGAGCGGTTCCGACTGCTCTCGGATGTGTCGCCCCGACGACGGCGCCGACGCTCGAAAGACCCCGTTCGCCCACCAGGTCGGCTCCCCAGTCGGCGACGAGCTCGGCAACCCGCTGCCAGACGCGCGATCCGTCGGAGAGAGGGAGGTCTTGGATGTCCGATCCACCGGCGTTCGACGTCTTGACGAGGCAGAAGATTCCACTTCCGGACCGGCGACACGCGGCGAGGAACGGCTCGATCGAATCCTGGCCGAGGTACGGATTGATCGTAAGCGCGTCGAGCATCGGTGGCTCTTCATCCCGCTTCTCGAGGTACGCAGATGCGTACGCACGTGCCGTTGACCCGATGTCGCCCCGCTTGCCGTCCCCAATCACGAGGAGGCCCGCGTTCCGACCGTAGGCGCACACCTCCTCGAATGCTCTGATGCCGTCGGCACCGAGCGACTCGAAGAACGCGAGCTGTGGCTTGATCCCGACGACGTACGGTGCGACCGCGTCCACGAGCCCGCAGCAGAATCGAGCACAGGCTGCCGCGGCGGACGCGCGGCCGACGTGTGTGTCGCCTCTCAGCTCGACGGGAAGAAGTTCGGGGCGCGGGTCAAGGCCGACGACGAGCTGACTTCTTTTGGCGTCGACCGCGTCGGCCAGCCTGTCCCCGAAGGTGCTCGTTCGAGGACGACTCGTGGCCTCCGAAGTGCGTGCCATAACTTGAGCTTAGGTGAGCCTCGTGACGGCCGAAAGCCTCATCGAGCTCGGATGCGACTCCAAGCACCCTCAACTCGGGCGGCGGACGTCGGAGAAACGAGCCGATCAGGAGGAGCTCATCCGAGTCGGAAGGCGAGACGGAGGCCTCAACGGAACGAGCGAGCATGAGCGCTCTCTCGATCTCTGCATCCCTTCCGGAGCCGTTCGGCAGCGATCGAGTGGCAGCCACGCGTCCCTTGGCGACGACGATGAGCCGGTCGATACCGGGGTCAACCGCGGGGACGATGATCAGGAGTTCCGACTGACGCAGCTGACGCAGGCGATTGAGGTCGCGTTGCACCGATTCGAGGGCCGCGATCCGGTCGCGGAGCCGTGCCGCTTCCTCGTACCGCAGCGATTCCGAAAGGTTGCGGAGTCGTTGTCGCAGACGTGCGGGCGGTTCACCGTTCAGAAGGCGGTCGAGCTCATCTCCGGTGGCGCCGTCGAGAGCCCGGGCGGCGAGTTCGGCCCGGCGGCGACTACGAATCGGCCCGAGCTCCGTCGGTTGCGAGGTGACGCTGACTCCTTCGACTTTCCTCCGTAGGTAGACGTAGCGTTCGGGAAACCGACTCCGGACGTTGGCTGGCGGTTTCAGCTCGCGAATGAGACGAAGCTCCGCGAGTGCGGCTTCGAGCTCCGAACCGTGGACGTGCCACTCGATCCGGGCGGCTGCCTCGAGGGCGGCCTCAACAGCCGGACGCTGATGCGGCGTGCGGAAATACGAGCGGAGTCGGGCCCGGAGGTCTCGTGCTCGGCCGACGTAGAGAACCGCACCCGACGAGTCGCGAAAGAAGTAGACCCCTGGGCGTGGAGGAGCCCCGTGGGCGAGTGAGCGCTTGCGGTAGACGCGCCGTTGCCGCGGCGCGGCCAGGCGACAGAGATCGGCGACCGTTGTGGCGCCCCGCTCCTGCGCGATCCCGATGAGTGCTACGAGCACCTCGGCGGTGGCCTGCGCATCGGGCAGCGCACGGTGACAGGGAGTCACCGACGTTCCGAAAAACTGCGCGAGCGAGGCGAGGCCCGTGCGACGCGTTCGCTCGCCGAGAAGTTTGCGGGCGAGCCAGACCGTGTCGATCACCGGCGCCGCGAGTCGGCGCCCGCTGAGGTGCTCGACTTCTCGATTGAGAAACCCGAGGTCGAACCGCGCGTTGTGCGCGACCAGGACGCAATCTCCAGCGAAGTCGAGGAAATCGCGGACGGCCGCCGAGGCTCTGGGCGCATCGCGGAGCATTGGATCGGCGAGCCCTGTCAGCGAAACGATCTTTGCTGGCAGCGACTGGCCGGGGTCAACGAGCGTCTGGAACGTACCGGCCGGGTCGAGGCCTCTGAGTCGGACGGCCCCAATCTCGCATATCGCTGCCCGGCCCGGTCGCAGCCCGGTTGTCTCGAGATCAACGACGACGTACGTGGCCGCCTCGATCGGCGATGCCTCCTCGTCGTGTGCGGCGAGACCGACGGCGGATCCATTCCAGGCAAGGCGGGAGTCCGCGGCTACGACATCGTCGAGGAGTGTGCGCGCGAGTCCATCGGGGACGTGCGACAGCGCGAACGTCTCTCTGACTGCCTCGACGGCACGGAGCGGCGAATGTCGCTCTTCAAGGAGGTCGACGAGTCGATCGGCCGCGTCGAGGCGGAGCTGCATGAGCCGAGGATAGCGAACATATGTTCGATAACGAGACCAAGCTCACGCCGTTCGAGCACAGAAGAAGGGGCCGCGATCTGCGGCCCCTAGGATTTCTGGTGTTCTCCTACGAGGGAGGGCGAGACGGTTAGCGCACCGCAGCCTTGAGCTGGCTCCCAGCCTGGAACTTCGGCACGGTTGCCGCTGGGATCATCACCTTCTCCGAGGGATTTCGAGGATTCACGCCGGTCCGGGCGGCTCGGTGTTGCGTCGAAAACTTGCCGAATCCAGTGAAGCTAATCGCGTCGCCACCCGCCAAGGTCTCTGTCACGCAGTCGAGGAATGCGTCAACTGCTCGTGCTGCGTCCCGCTTCGGCAGATCGCTCTTGTCCGCAACCTTGTCGATGAATTCTGCCTTCGTCACTGCCCTCTCCTCCCTCCAGGGGGATACACTTGCGACCGGCCGAACACCTTAACAGAGGGGTCAGATGCCGCGCAACCATGCGGGTTTGCGGGGGTTTTTGGCCCAATTTCGGCTCTGGCGGCGGCTAAGGGTCGAAAGCGTTGTTCCTTTTGGCCGTGACTCGTGGTTCGTGGCCCCGTCGTGACCCTGACTAGCTCCCCACGATCTCGACGGCCCGGAAGAGGTGGAAGAGCTGAACATCGTGCCGCTCGAGAGTCCCCTGTCCGCCCTCCTCTCGATCGACGATGCACACGGCTTTTCGGCAGACGAGGCCAGCGTCGCGAAGGGCTTCGACCGCCGAGGCCGCCGCGCCTCCCGTCGTGACGATGTCTTCGACGAGACAAACGTCTTCGCCGGGCTCGTACGTCCCCTCGATCCGCTCGGCGGTCCCGTACTCCTTCGCCTCCTTCCGAACAATGAGGAACGGAAGCCCCGAAGCGAGCGACGCTGCCGCGGCGAGTGCGACCGCGCCGAGTTCGGGGCCCGCTAGGCGAACTGACTCCGGAGCACGCTCAAGGACGACCTCCGCCACTCGCTGTCCCAGGGCACCGAGTAACCTCGGATTGGTCTCCAGCCGGTACTTGTCGAGGTAGTAGTTAGACCGTCTGCCCGAGCGGAGTACGAAATCGCCTTCGAGGAGCGCGTGTTCGCGAATCAGTCTGACGAGCTCGGCGTCGTCGATCGAGACCGTCTGTGCGTACGGTTTGGTCAGACGCCGCGGGCTGCCCAAAAGACGTCGCGGGCCAGCGGAAGCAGCTTGGCTGCTTCCTCCGAATCCTCGGCAAACGAAAGCATCGAGCCGTCCTCGAAGTAGAGGTCGACGTGATCTTCCTGCCGCTGCCGGCGACGCCAAAACGTCGACGCTGCGAGCGCGACCGCAGCGACTCCGACAACGGCGGCCGCTTTACGAGCCACTCTCGGTCTCTTCCTTCTTCTCGGCCGAGCCACTCTCGGCCTCTTCCTTCTTCTCGGCGGCGGTCTTACGGGGGGTGCGCTTCGTCGTCGATTTCCCCGTCGATTTGGACTTCGCCGGGGTTTCCTTCTCCGCCGGCTCGGCGGCCTTTGCCTTCGGCTTCGAGGGCGTGGATTTCGCAGCCTTTTCCTCTGCGACCTGCCGCAGGCACGTCTTCAGGTCGTAGAACACGAGTCCGACCGTCGGCTGCGGTCCGGTGACGGCCACTACGAAGCGCTCCTCGTCCTGGACGACGAAAACCGAGCCGTCTTCGGTCGCCGACTCCAGCTGCACGAGTCCCTCGCGGCCGGCGCCTGAACTCTCTTCGAGGAGTCTGCCTGCCGCTTTTGCCACGCGTTCGCCGCGTGCGCTGTCGTCAAATGTCGCTGCGAGAACCTTCCCTGACTTCTCAGCCATCACGGCGCTCTCGATCTGAGAGGAGATCTCGGTCAGGTCCGCGAGAGCCTGCGCAGCGTCCATGCGCGTGAACCTACCACCTTTCGGGCGGTGGGAAAAGGCGGAACCGAGTCGAAATAGGAGCTATGGCCCTTCGTCCAGGGAAACGGACCGTGCGACCCCGGAAGCGTATTGCGGGCGTCGGTGCCGTCTTTACGAAGTTCGTGGACGACCGGGGCACCCATTTGGCAGCGATGATCGCCTACTTCGCGATCGTTTCACTTGTCCCGCTGCTCTTTCTTGCGCTCTCGTTGCTGGCGTTCGCCGGGAGCGACGAATCGAGCTTCCTCATCGAAGAACTCCGACGTGCGCTTCCGTCGACCTCGGTCGATGTCATCGTCGACGTCATCAGCGCTATCCAGGAGCGGGCGCCGACGCTCAGCATCCTCGGTGCGGTCGGTCTGCTCTGGGGCGCGCTTGGACTCTTCAGCGTGCTCGAATCCGCATTCAACATCGTTTACGGCCTGCCGAACCGGCCGTTCCTCCGTCAGAAGTTGCTCGTGCTCGTCCTCCTCGCAGGTGGACTGGTCGTCCTGTTTCTCGCACTGGTCGCCGGTTCGTACGGCGTCGATCTAGCGCGGAACGCGAACATCGCAGACCGGTCGGTCTCGTACGTCTATGCGGTCGCGTTCTCGACATTCCTCCTGCTCATCTTCGTTTGGAGCACGTATCGGCTCCTAACCAACGCGCGCCCGGCATTAAGCTGGCGCGAGACGCTGCCGGGTGCTGCGGTGGCGACGGTGTTCATGCAGGCGAGCTTCCAGGCTTTGCCGTTCTTCCTTCGTGGAACCGGCGAGCTCTACGCTCTGCAGGCGTTCGGGGGACTCGTACTTCTCCTGGTCTGGCTCTATCTCATGTCGAACATCATCGTCTTCGGCGCTGAGGTCAACTGGTGGCTGAGACACGGCCGTGCCGGCGCAGGTGCGGATTCTGAGCTGGAGGAAAAGTCGGCCAAGCCCGAGGGCGCACTCAGCCGGCCGGCGCGCGCTGCATAGGCCGCGGATCGACTATTGGGGATCGGCGTCGGACTGATCGTCGAGAAGGCGCTTCGCCAGGGCGCGAAGAACCTGTCTCTCGACATCAGGGTTCTCGTCCAGTAGACGCCAGAAGCCCTGGCTCGTGAGGACGAAGAAACGGAGCGGTGTCGTGGCAGTGACCGTCGCCGTGCGCGTCGTGTGCTCGACGAGGGCGATTTCGCCGAAGAAGTCTCCGGGCCCGAGAGTGCGAAGCTCGCGATCTCCGCTCGTTACACGCACCTCACCTTCGACGATGATGAAGAACTCCTGTGCTGCATCGCCTTCTTTCGCAAGAACCCTGCCGGCCTCGACCTCGAGATCTTCGGTCGCCTGTGCGAGCAGCTTCAACTCCTTGCGGGAAAGGCCTTCGAAGAGCGGCGTCTGTCCCAGCGCCTCCGCCTTCGTATCGTTCGAGAACAGGCGCATCCAACCGCAGCGTACAACGGGTCGTTTGGAACAGGTCGGCTTTCAACCTGCGGTAGCGGTGCGAGCTTCGATCGCGGCTCGGAGGTCGGCTGCTGCCCGCGCGCGGTGACTCCAGGACACCTTCCATGAGTCGCCGAGCTCGGCGACCGTCTTCTGCTCTCCAGTTGGTACGAAGACCGGGTCGTAGCCGAAACCTTCTGATCCGCGTGCTTCCTCAGAGATCGTTCCGTCGAGGACCCCACGTCCCCGGTATTCCGTGTCTTCGGGCGATAGGCAAACGAGTTCGCAGACGTATCGCGCTTGGCGCGAAGCGGCCAGATCGCTTGCGAGCTCATCGAGGAGCTTTTCGACCGGGTCCCCGCCTGGTTCAGCATACCGAGCGGAATGGATTCCGGGACGGCCGTCCAGGCCGTCGACCTCGAGGCCGGAGTCCTCGGCGACCACCCAGCTGTCCGCCGGGGCGATAGTCCGGCCGTATCGCGCCTTGGCCCGGGCGTTGTCGACGTACGTCTCGCCCTGCTCGGGAGGATAGGACTCGCTCGGCAGCAACTCCAGGCTCCAGTCTGGAAACGCTGGGCGAAGCTCGCGCAGCTTGTTCTCGTTCTGGCTCGCGAGTGCGATCTTCATCGTCCGCCGGTGCAGGCTTCGGAAGACAGCTAGGCCCCGGAAACGGCTTCCCGCTGGTGCTTGATGATTTCCTCGATGCCGGCCTGGGCGAGGTCGACGAGGCGCGAGAGCGCGTCTCGCGAGAACGGCTCTCCCTCGGCGGTCGCCTGAACCTCGATCAGCCGGGCGTCATCAGTCATGACCACGTTCATGTCGACGTCCGCCGTCGAGTCCTCCGCGTAGTCGAGATCGAGCAGGGATTCGCCGTCGACGATCCCGACCGATACTGCGCCCACGATTCCCGTCGGTTTCGGCAGGTCGTGTTTGGCAGTGGCCAATGCGAGCGCGACCCACGAGCCCGTGATGGCGACTGTGCGGGTGCCGCCGTCGGCCTGAAGGACGTCGCAGTCGAGCCAGACTGTCTTCTCGCCGAGCTGCTCGCTGTCATAGACGGCGCGGAGTGAACGGCCCACGAGCCGTTGGATTTCGACCGTCCGTCCCTTTTGCTTTCCGGAGCTCGCCTCGCGATCGATGCGAGCGCCTGTCGAAGCCGGGAGCATGCCGTATTCGGCGGTGAGCCATCCACGCCCGGTTCCTGTCAACCACCGCGGTACCCCTTCGACGATCGACGCCGTGCAGAGTACGCGCGTCCGGCCGAAGCTCGCGAGCACTGAGCCGTGAGCACTCTCGATGAAGTCCGTCACCAGCTCGATCGGCCGAAGTTCCTCAGCAGCGCGTCCCTCACGAGCCACGTCGTCTACCTTCCATGGAACGGCCCCTGGTCGTGGTCGCGGCGAGCCGCGATCTGGCCTTCTCGAGATCGCCACCGGGTGAGTTCTCGATGCCCTCGCGGATCTGTTCGGAGCTTGGGCGATTTTCGAAACTTTGGCGATTCATGACCGTCGGGGCACTCTTCATTCGCTACGTTCGCCTCGGGTGGCGGGTGGATTCTTCTCCCCACCCGGGTGGGGAGATTGTGGAGAGACTGTGGGGAGATCGTGCGGAGATGGTGGGATGCGTGGCTGGGCGACCGTGAATGCAGGGGCCACGGCGGCCCCATTCTGGGCTCGAGCTTTCGCACACTGCTGTGGGATTCTAGGAAGCGCGGGCGGCCATCTCCCAGGAAGGAATCCCGAACCGGCCGGATCCGTCGGTCATGGCGAGTGGCCCGCCGTGTGACTCGTTCAACCGTTTGTAGGTCACTCCATCCGAATCTTTGCGACCCTCGGTAGCGTGTGGTGATGCTCGAGCTTTGGGAGCCACAGGAGGACGCCTTTCGGCGATTAGAGGCGTACCTCCTCGATCACGGTTTCTTCAAAGCGACTGGTTTGGACCGCGTGGCCGACGTTTTTCTCGCTTATGGACTCTCGGCGGGCCTTCGACGCGAGAGCGCGCCGAGCCCAGCCGAGCCATGTGAGCTTCCCGTGCTCGCGTGTCGCGTCAGGTCTTCAGATGATGACCGCGAGTCTCGATCCGGCCACTCAATCGGCGGCTGGCGCTCCAGCTGGACGGAAGAGGAGCACGCAAGCGCCGTTCGTCTGGTACGAGCCGCGATCGCCCGAGGAGACGTGTATCAGGTCAATCTCGTACAGCACCTAAGCGCCTCGTTCAGCGGCGATCCATGGTCTCTCGCTTCGAGTCTCGCCGAGCTCGGTCCGATTCACGGCCGGCCGATGGTCGGCGACGGGTGGGCGGTCGTCTCGGCATCCCCCGAGGTCTTCCTTGGTCGCCGCGGCGAGAGAGTGTGGACGAAACCCATCAAAGGTACCCGGCCGTCAGGTTCCGAGGGTGAGCTTCGGGAGTCCGAGAAGGACCGCGCTGAACACCTGATGATCGTGGACCTCGAGCGCAACGACCTGTCTCGCGTCTGTCGGCCGGGATCGGTCCGATGGCCGACCGTGATGGCGGAGGAGTCGCTCGCCGGAGTCAGCCATCTCGTGACGACCGTCGAGGGGACGCTCTGCGAGTCCACCTCTCTCGCCGACCTTCTCGAAGCAATGTTCCCGGGTGGATCGGTCACCGGAGCCCCGAAGATTGCGGCAATTGACCATATTGCCGGGCTTGAGCCAGTCGGCCGGGGGGCCTCCATGGGCGCGCTCGGAACGGTCTATGGCAACGGAGACCTCGATCTCGCGCTTACGATTCGAACCTTCGCAGTCGTACCCGGCGAAATCCACCTCTGGGTCGGCGGCGGAATTGTCTGGGATTCGGACCCCGAGGAGGAGATTGAAGAGTCATGGGTGAAGGCTCGACCACTGCTCGCCGCGATCGGAGCTCCCCTCAGGGAGTCAGTCACAGCGTGACCTTGCTCGCACTCGCTGTAGGGGGGCGCGGTCTCGTTGATCCTGATGAGCCGGTGCTCCACGCAGACGACGGGGCGCTCCTGCGTGGACGGGCCGCGTTCGAGACGATTCGCGTCTACGCGGGTGTTCCATTCAGGCTCGATGATCACATCCGGAGAATGCAGGGCTCGGCAAAACGGATCGAGTTGCCGCCGGTCAGCGCCAGCGATCTACGAGCACTAGCCGAGCTTGCGCTTGAGAGCACCGACGAAAAAGACGCAGTCCTTCGACTCTTCTGGACGCCCGGACGGGAAGGCGAAGATTCCCCCCGGCCACTCACGCTCGCCCTCGTGAGTCCGATCCCCGGCGACCTGGAGGAGATCCGCGAACGAGGCATGGGTCTCGTATCTCTTCCCATCGGTATCGACCCGAATCTCAGAAGTGGAGCCCCCTGGCTGCTCGGCGGAGTCAAATCAACGAGCTATGCGGTGAATATGGCGGCTGAACAGGAGGCGCGGCGGCGGGGTGCAGATGACGCGGTCTTCCTCGGGGCCGGGGACGTCGTTCTCGAGGGACCGGTGACGAACGTCTGGTGGCGGTACGGAAACACTCTTTTTACTCCGTCGCTCGACGTGGGCATCCTCGCTGGCGTCACCCGTGCCACGGTCATCGAACTGGCGGCGGCCCTTGGCTACGCGGTTCAGGAGGGAGTCTTCACACTCTCCGACCTTGCCGACGCAGAGGAGGCGTTTACGTCGTCTTCCGTTCGGGAGATCATGCCTTGCACACGGCTCGACGATCGTAACGTCGGCGATGGCAAGCCCGGCGCGGCTGCGAAGGCTGTCCAGGATGGGCTTCGTCGCGTCGCCGAAGGTGGCTGAGGTTGCGCGTCCTTTCGATGACTCACGAGGCGACGGGTACTGGTGCCTTCGGCACGGTCATCGCAGAGCGAGGGCACGAACACGTCGTTTGGCGAGTCGACGAAGATGATCCACCGAGTGGTGAATTCGGCGCCGTTCTCGTCTTCGGTGGGACGCAGAACACGCACGAGGACGACGTCTACCCGTGGCTGAAAGGCGAGATCGATCTGCTCGCCCAGGTTCACGCGGAGGGGGCTCCGATCTTCGGCATCTGCCTTGGCGGCCAGCTTCTCGCCAAGGCGCTGGAAGCAGCGGTCACGCCGTCTTCCTCGCGCGAGGTCGGCTGGTACGACGTGCGCCTCGAGCCCGAGACTGAGGACGACCCGGTACTCGGAGCGATGCCGAGCATCTTTCGAAGCTTCCAGTGGCACTACTACGAGTTTGAGGTGCCTGCGGGCGCGGTACCCATCGCCCGGTCGGCGACCTGTCTCCAGGGTTTCCGCGCCGGCGAAGTCGCGTGGGGTGTGCAGTTCCATCCGGAGGTCACGCGTGAGATTCTCCAAGGGTGGTTCGATCACGCGCGTTCCGCCGGACAGGACAACGACTATCCAACACTCGAATCCGATAGCGACCGGTACGCGGAGGGGTGGACCGAGCTCGGGCGAATCATGTGCGGGAACTTCATGGCCGTTGCCGAACGGAATGGCGCATCGGTCGAACCAGCGGTGCTCTCTCGAGCCACTGGGCGGCGGCGGCCTCCCGCCGGGCGAAGCCCGGCTTCGTCCACCGCCTGACGACGCTCGCGGCGCGATCCGAAGTGTTTCCGGACCAGAACAACATTCATGGTCGGCCGCGCGAAAGCGAGCGAGCCAAGGACGAAGGACGCAGGGAGCGTCCATATCAAAAGGAGATATGGGCGCGCCGCCGGGGGCACTTTAGCCCTCGGGGCTTGGTCGTACGTTGACGTACTGCCCTGCGCCCTTCGGGCTCACCTCGCTTGCGAGCGCCGCCCCAGTGACCCGAGCTACGGTCCGTGTGTCAGATAGGCGGCGGTGATACCGCCGTCCACGACGAGCTCGGCGCCCGTCATGTAGGAGGAGAGGTCGCTCGCGAGAAAGAGGGCTGCTTGGGCGATCTCGCCGGCCTCCGCGAATCGATTCAGCGGTATGTGATTCAGGCGGTTGTCGCGGCGCTCGGCGTCGGCAATGAGCTCCTCGAGCATCGGCGTTCGGACGGGGCCAGGACAGAGCGCGTTGGCGCGAATTCCGTGCCGCGCGTACTGAACCGCAACCTCTCGCGTCATTGACGCGACCCCTCCCTTGGAGGCGGTGTAGGCGATCTGGGGGTTGGCAGCCCCGAGAAGCGCCACGAACGATGCGACGTTGATGATCGAGCCTCCGCCGGAGTCGAGGAGTCGCGGGATGGCATGGCGGCAGCAAAGGAAGACGCCCTTGAGATCGATATCGATGGTTTGGTCCCAGACGTCGAGCGGCGTGTCGACCGGCCCGGCGTCGCGCTCGTGCATGATCCCGGCGTTGTGATAGCTGACATCGAGGCGTCCGAAGTGTTCGGTCGCACGGCGGAACAGCGCCTCAACGTCGTCATCTTTGCTCACGTCAGCGGCGACGAAGATCGCCTCTCCACCCGAGTCCTCGATCAGCACAACGGTCTCTCGTCCTGACTCTTCGTCGATGTCGCTGACTGCCACGCGTGCTCCTTCCCTGGCAAAGAGCAACGCGGCGGTACGGCCGATGCCACCACCGGAACCGGTGATGACGCACGCCTTTCCGTCGAGGAGCACTAGTTTCCGCGTCGCGACCACTCGTGCCAGGAACCCTCGTAGTTCTCGGCCCGCTCGAATCCCGCAGCGCGGAGAGCCGTTATGGCCATCGCCGAACGCTGGCCCGAGTGGCAGTAGGTGACGATCTGTTCTTCGGGGTCGATGCCTCGGTCGCGAAGGAGGGTCTCCATGCTTTCGCGATCCAGCGGCTTACCCTGGCCCGCAAACAGTTCGGCCCATTCGATGTGTACCGCTCCCGGGATGTGCCCCTGACGTGGATCGCACGGATATCCCTCTCGACCCTCGAACTCCTCGCGCGTCCTGACGTCGATCACCTGAACCGACCCGGCGTCAAGCAGTTCCTGGAGCTGATCTCCCGTCACCTCGACTCGATCCCCTCGATGAATTCAAAGAGGATTCGTTGGAATTCCTCCGGCCGCTCGAGGGGCGGCAGGTGGCCGACGCCCTCGATCACGGCAAGCTCTGCGCGGCTGATCTTTTCGACCATCTCTTGGGCGGCGACCACGTCCGTGATCGGATCCTCGGAGCCTACGACGACGAGCGTCGGCACGCCGATCGTCTCCAGCGTCGGGCGTGAGTCCGCACGATCGCGAATCGCTTCGAGCGCTGCAACGATTTTCGGCGAGCTCTGTTCCAGCGCGATTGCACGCGTGGCCTCGACGATTGCGGGCGATGTGCCAGGTGCCAGGAGCTTGTCGGACATCTGATCCCAGACGGCGACGACTCCCTGCTCTCTCGCCTGGGCGATGAGTTGTTCTCTTGCCGGAAGAGCCTCGGGTGCTTCTGGCGTGGCGCGGGTATCTACGAGAGCGATCGCGGGAATCCGCTCGCTCGCCTGACGCCAGAGTTCGAACGTCAGGTAACCGCCCATCGAGATCCCGACGGGTATGAACGGTCCTTCGACGAGCGGAAGCACCTGCTTCGCCCAATCCGAGAAGTTGCTCTGGGGCTCGAGGGGCAGGTCGGGGGCCACGACCGTATACCCGTCCTTCTCCAGCACCTCACGATGACCCGCCCACATCCGTGAGTTGAGCGGCATTGCGTGGAGCAGCAGAATCGAGTGCGTCAAAGGGCAGCGAGGATGTCTGACTCGGCTGCGATCGCGGGCCGCTGTTCGAGCGTCTCGACCCATCTCGTGAGTGCCGAGTACCGCGATCTAAAATCAAGACCAAGGCGGCTTTCGGTTCGTAGCACCCAGGGGATGTAGCCGATGTCCGCGAGTCCGTAGTCGGCGCCCGAGAGGAATGGTCGCTCCGTCAGGATTTCGTCGAGCCTCGTGAGTTGCTCGTAGACGAGCTCCTGACTCCCGCCGGGCCGGTTCCAGTACAGGTCGTAGTAGGGGTCTGAAAAGTTCGAGAACCTCTCGAAGGCGAGTCGGACAAGCGCACGCTGCGCGGGGTCGGCCGGAAGGAGCGCGGGGTCGGGAAAACGCTCTTCGAGGTACTCCATGATGATCCGCGACTCAGGGAGAACGAAGTCGTCCTGCTCGAGAACTGGGACTCGTCCGCTCGGATTCTTGTCGTAGATCCACGCGGGCCGATCGTCGAGGTCGACGTCGACCGTTTCGTAGTCGAGTCCCTTCTCGGCGAGGACAATCCGTGCCCGGGCGCAGTAGGGACACCGAGGAGCGTCGTACAGCTTCAGCATTCCTGCGATGCTATCGCGCGAGATGGGTTTCAGGCTTGCCCCAGGAAGACCGGCTACGGTCGCCGCAGAAGCGATGGTGGCGACAAGCCAACCGCTTGCCACCCGCGCCGGACTCCGGATTCTCGAGAACGGCGGCAACGCGGTCGACGCGGCGATAGCCGCCGCCGCCGTTCTTTGCGTCGCAGAGCCGATGTCGACGGGAATCGGTGGCGACGCTTTCGCGATCCTCTGGCAGGACGGCGAACTCCACGGACTCGATGCCGCCGGACCCGCGCCCAAGAGGGCCGAGCCGACGACCGAGGTTGCTGAGCAAGGGCCGCGCTCGGTCACGGTGCCGGGTGCGGTGGCTGGCTGGGCAGCCCTGTCCGACCGCTTCGGGCGCCTCGGCCTCGATGTCTGTCTCGAGGACGCTATTCGCGCGGCACGCGAGGGCGTCGCGGTCGCTCCGATCACCGCGTTCCACTGGAACGAGGAGGGCGGTCCTGTTGAGTTCGGCCCTCCTCCGAAGGTTGGCCAGATCTTCCAGCTGCCTGAACTCGGCGAGACACTGGAGGGAATTGCTCGTGACGGCCCGGCAGCCTTCTACGAGGGCGAGGTAGCCGGGGCGATCACGGCGGCGACCTGGCTCGAATGGGAGGATCTCTCGGCATTCCAGCCGCGCTGGGTCGAGCCGCTCACACTTGAGTACCGTGGCACGACGGTCTGCGAGCTCCCACCGCCCGGCCAGGGCACGGCGGTACTCGTCGGTCTCGGGCTGCTCGAACTGGGCGACCCCACACTCGTGAACCAGGTCGAGTGTGTCGACCTCGCGCTCGAGGACGCGTTTGCCCATGTTCGCGACGGCGCGGACGTCGGATGGCTGCTCGATCGCGAGCGGCTGGAGGCTCGGAGAAACGATCGCGCTCCCCGAGTGAGCGAGCCGGCTGGCGGCACGGTCTACCTGTGCGCGGTCGACGGCGACGGGCTCGCGGTTTCATTCATCCAGAGCCTCTTCTACGGCTTTGGCTCTGGAGTCGTTGCTCCCGGCACGGGCGTCGTTCTCCAAAACCGTGGCGCGTGCTTCGCCGTCAACGGTGCGGTCGAACCCGGACGCCGCCCGTACCACACGATCATTCCCGGCATGCTGGTCCGGGACGGCAAGCTCTTGGGACCGTTCGGCAACATGGGCGGGTTTATCCAGGCTCAAGCTCAGGTCCAACTCGTGTCCGGCCTCGTCGACGACGGACTCGACCCACAGGAGGTCCTCGACCGGGCTCGCTTCCGAATCGAGAACGACACAGTTCATCTCGAGGAGGGGCTCTGGGAGCGTGCCGGCGAGCTCGAGGCCCGCGGCTACAAGACCAAAAAGAGCGGCGAGATCCGGCCCTTCGGCGGCGGCCAGATCATCCTCGCCCAGGAAGACGTTCTTGTCGGCGGATCCGACTCCCGCAAAGACGGCTACGCCGCCGGCTTCT
>CAYTCZ010000013.1:0-45849 GCA_964436315.1 uncultured Gaiellales bacterium
TGCCATCTCTCCCGAGGCAATCGAGGCCTACGGCGCGCGCTGGGCAGCGCTCGGCCAGTAAGTCGGTCGCTGCGCGGTCTTCCACTGCGACGCGGTGTTCCACCGGTCGGCCGATAGACCGTGACCGGGGCGCTGCGCGGCATTCCGCCGCGATGCGGCCGACCACCCTCGGTGCCCCCTGAGTTCCGAACAGCAGGAACCAGGGGGCACTCGCCCCTCTGCAGAGCCGGATCGGGTTCCCTTGCGACCGCCTCGTCGCTTGGAGTGGATAGGGTCTTGCTGTGACGTCGGCAGAGTGGATCGGCGCTATCCGTGATGCGACGCTCGCGTTTGCGAGGAGCCGAGGGGCGAAGACGCCTGCCGTCCGCGTTCGATTGAACGACGGTGACGAGTTTTTCCTCCACCGTGCCGAGGCTGGGCCGACCGACGATCTCGTGACGCTGAGCCCGTATCCGCCTGAGCGCGATGAGGACATGGTGCAGAGCCCGAGCGGGGCACAGATGACGCCGCGCGCGGTCGTTGTCCCCCCGGCAATGATCGCGAAGGTCGAGATCCTCGTCGAGGCTCCCACCGAGCAGGAGTTCGGGTTTCAGGTTCCCGAGGAACCGTAACCTCCAAGAACACCCGTTCTCGCTCGGCTCAAGCCCCGATCCAGAGGTGCCGAAGAAGGCCAGTAAGGATCTATGGCGAAGCACTCTTCGATGAGAGCCGGAGCTCTGCTCATCCTCGTTCTCGGAGTCCTCTCTGCGGTCGTCGCCGGCTGCGGCAGCGAAGAAGGGTTCCAAGGAGCCGAGCCCCTGCCTCCGCCGGCACCGCAGGAAGCCGTTGAGGAGCCAGTCGCTCCGGAACTCACGGAGCCAGCTGCCCCGCCGTCCGAGCCGATCGGGCCCCCAATGCCGGAGGCAGCAGTGCTCGCAAGCGCGTCAGTCGAAACGGCTGACGCCGGGAGTGCGCACATGGCGATGGACTTCTCGATGATCATGCCCGGCTTCGAGGCGCCGTTCGCCTTCGGAATGGACGGGGCGTTCGATTTCGAGGGCCAGCGTGGGACGATGAACCTGGACTACACAGGCCTGATCGACGCTCTCGGTGAGGATGTCCCCGAGGCCGCCCAGGCGCTTCCTGACAAGATGATCATGGACGGCACCGTCCTCTACATGCGTTTCCCGGGATTCGTTGAGCTGTATCCCGATGCGACCGAATGGATCAAGATGGACGTTCAGGAACTGGCAGAGCAGCAGGGATTCGACTTCGATCTGTACTCCGGTTTCAATCAATCTGATCCGAGCCAGGTGCTCCAGTATCTCCAGTCCGCTGGCGGTGTCGAAGAGCTCGGCACGGAAAGCATTCGAGGCGTGAAGACGACCCACTATCAGGCGTTGGTCGACCTCACGAAGGTCCCAGAGCTACTTCCACCGGAGCAGCAGACCGCCCTGCAGCAGAGCTACGAGCAGCTGATCGATCAGACCGGCGAAGAGGTCATTCCGATGGATGTCTGGATCGACAAGCAGGGACGAGCGCGTCGCGTGAGCTCGCGCATGTCATTTGGCATCGCGAGCGGTATGCCGGGCGCGAGCATGAAATGGGTCATGGATCTCTTCGACTTCGGCGCGGAGGTCGACGTTAGCCCGCCGCCGCCCGGTCAGGTCACCGATTTCTCAGAGCTTCTCGCGCAGTTCGGCTAGGAGCCCATTCCGGTAGGTGCGGTGTTTCACCTACCGGTATGGGCTCTAAAGCGGATAAGCGAGAGGTCGGCCGCTGCGCGCTAGCGTTCCAGTGCATGCGACTTGCGATTGTGGGAGGCGGACTCGCCGGTCTCGCGGCGGCCTACGAAGCTGAGCAACTCTCCAGAGGGGAGGGTCTCGAGCTGGAGATCGTGATCTACGAGGCCGCGGATCGGCTCGGCGGGAAGCTCCATACGAGTCGGGAAGATGGCTTTGTCATCGAGCACGGTGCGGATGCGATGGTGCGCTACAAGCCGTGGGCCGTCGACCTCTGCGGAGAACTGGGGATCGACTCCCAGCTGGTCGACACGCTGCCGGCCGATCCGGCGGCGCTCATCTTTGCTCGTGGACAGCTCGCTCCACTCCCTCGAGGCCTGAACGTCGCGATCCCAAGCGACCTGCGATCCCTCATGCAGAGTCGCTTGCTCACGCCGGCCGGCAAGGCCCGCGCGTTGGCCGACCTAGTTCTCCCGAGGAGGAGCGTCGGCGGTGACGAGGCGCTCGGCGAACTCGTTACGCGGCGTCTAGGTCGGGAGCTGTGGCAGAACCTTGCAGCGCCGCTCGTCGGCGGAATCTACGGCGGTGATCCGGCAAGCTTGTCGACGCAGGCTACGTTTCCTCAGCTGCTCGAGCTTGAACAGCAGGAGCGGAGTCTGATTCTCGGATCTCGACGCCTGCTCAAGCGACGTGCCCTCAGTCGAGAGAGGGGAACGTTGTTTGCCTCACTCGCGGGAGGCCTTGGCGACCTGGTCGAGGCGATCGTGAACTCGCTGCAGTCGAGCAAGCTCCGGACCGGGACGCCAGTCGAGAGCCTGAACGAGCTCGACGCGGATGCGGTGGTCCTTGCGATCCCCGCGTTCTCTTGCGCCACGATTCTGGCCGATCGGGTCCCAGAGGCCGCGGCTCTGCTTCGGGAAATCGACTATCTCGACTCGACCAGTATCACCATGGCGTTCAAGGCCGAGTCGCTCAACGGGCTCCCCGGCCATGGTCTCCTCTTCGCAGCCGGAGATCGAGGAACTGTCCGAGGCTTCACCTGGGTGGATCGCAAGTGGGGGGGCCGTGCCCCGGCTGGAGCCGCACTCATTCGAGCGTTCCTCTCCGCGGAAGCCGGCGATCTCGACGACGAGCAGGTCGTCGAGCGCGCACTCCAGGCGCTCGGTCGTGCCGGCATCGAGCCCGGTGCCCCGGAGAGAGTCTGGATTACGCGTTGGCCGAAGGGGATGCCCCGGTATGCCCTAGGACATCCCGAGCGGGTCGGTCGCATTGAGAGAGCACTGACGAACGTGCCCGGGGTCTTTGCAGCCGGGTCGGCATACAGGGGCGTGGGAGTTCCCGATGTCGTTCGTGACGGCCGTGAGTCCGCACGGCGGGCTGTTGCCCTGCTCACGAGCCGACGACAGGATCGTCGACCCAGTCGCGGGTGAGGTAAAGCCAGAACGCGAGTCCGGCGTAGTCGCCGTACCGCGAGAATCGTCGCCGAATCGTCGAATCCTTGACGTTGTGCCCCACGAGGCGGGCGTACTTCGGCCGTGTCCAGGAGTCGAGGACGAGCCTCGAGTAGCGGCCGAGGAGCATCATGATGTGCGACGCGGCGTACGGGCCGATCCCAGGAAGCGCTAAAAGGCGGTCCTCCACGTCGTCGTCTGCGAGATTCTCGCGATCGGCCAGCTGCTCGAGGTCTATGGTGCCGGCGGCCACAGACCGTGCGAGCTGCTTGAGGAACGGACCGCGATATCCGGCCCGTACCCGATCGCGGTAGAAGTCGTCCCTTGCTCGCGCCATGGTCTCGGGTGTCGGGAAGGCGTGACCCGCATTAGCGATCGCCGGTCGACCGAGGCCGGTCACCAAGGCCCCGACCATACGCTCGGTCGCTGACCACGCGCAGTTGGTCGTACAAATGGTTTTGACGGTGTCTTCGAAAACGGATGCGCTTCGAACCATTCGGCCGGCGCCCCTGGCCGCCCACGCAAGATCGGGATCGTCCGAGATCAGGTCATAGAAACCGCTCAGATCCTCGTCAAGGCGCAGGAGATGCTGAACGCTCCGTTCAATTCCCTCTGCGACTCGCGCGGACGGTGCAGCCCCGACGACGTCCACGGTTGCGACGTTCCGACGCTGGCGGATTCGCACTGTCCGCGGCTTCGCGCAGGTGAGGTCCAAGGTTGCCTCGAGCACACGCTTTTCTCGGTCAATGCGCATGGGCGGGAGCGCCACGAGCCCGTGGGAATTGATCGTGCGCCAAAGGTCGACTGGCTCGCCGGCACCGCCCGCCAGCCTGATCGTTGTCACTGTGTTCACAAGCGCCCGAGCCGGGCGAGATCACCAAGCTGAACGCCCAGGCGGCTAAACGCGCCCTGATTCACCTCCAGAGCGCTGCTCCAGAGGAGTTCTGGACTGTAAACCGGGCACGGTTCGGACTCGCACGGCTCCATGTCGAGAATTCGGAGAATCCTGCCATCGCCGTCCATGAAGGCCACCGAGAGCGGGATCAGCGTATTCCTCATGGTGAAGGCGTTGGCGACCGGCTCTGGGCTCAGAAAGACCATGCCGGCGTTCTCGGGGAGCGAAGTGCGACCCATCAGTCCGAGTTGTCTTGCCTCCATCGTTTCGGCGATCTCGACATCGAGTTCGACGGTCCCGGTCTGGGTCTCAATCTCGACGATGCCCTGACCGAAGACCGCCGATTCCGTGGACTCTTCCGAAGTCTCCGCCGAGTCTCCACCGCAGGCGGCGAGAACCAGCAGCAGCACGACGATGGCGGCGCACCCTCTGACAAAACGCGCCATCCGACGCGTCGGGTCAGTGATCTGCGTGGCGGCGGCCGATTTTCGGCGACGGCGCAGCTGGGTCGCGACGGGCACGAGGGACGGCATGAAACTATCTTGGCGATCGTGGCGATTCTCGGAGTAGATGTCGGAGGCACGTTTACGGATGCCGTTCTCCTCGAGGACGGTCGTTTGCGAACCGAAAAGGTGCCGACCGCGCTTCGCCAGGAGGAGTCGGTCATCGCGTCCGCGAGGGGTGTCGGCGCGACCGATGTCGATCGTTTTACCCATGGGACGACGATCGCCACGAACGCTCTTCTCGAGCGCAAGGGCGCGGAGACGGCGTTCGTCACCACTGCCGGTTTCGAACACTTGCTCCACCTTGGCCGACAGACAAGGGCTCATCTCTACCGGCTCTGCGAGTCGAATCCCGAACCGCTCGTCCCTGTAGATCAATGCTACGGAGTTCGAGAGCGGGTCGGACCCGACGGCGTTCTCAAACGGCTGGATCTTTCCTCACTGCCCGAAATCGATGCTGAGGCGGTGGCGGTGTGCCTGCTGTTTTCGTTCCGCGATCCGAGTCACGAGAAGGCCGTCGCCGACGAACTCCGCCGGCGAGCCCCCACCGTCCACGTCGTCGCGTCGCACGAGGTGTCTCCCGAGTTCCGCGAGTACGAGCGGGCGTCCACGACGGCTGCCGATGCCTACCTCGGACCGCTCACGGCGAGGTATCTCCGAGCGTTGGCTGCTCTGTGCAAGGGGGCTGGCCTTCCGGAGCCGCTGGTCATGCGGTCTTCCGGCGGCGTCGGCTCGATCGATGAGATCGCGGATCATCCGTCGTGGGCTCTCGTGTCGGGTCCAGCGGGAGGCGCCGTCGGGGCGGCGAAGGTTGCCCGACTGGCGGGTGTGGAGAACGCGATCTCGTTCGACATGGGCGGAACGTCGACAGATGTCTGTCTCATCGCCGACGGCCACGTCGAGCGCACAACCGAACGACCCGTGGGCGGCCTTCCGATCAAGCTTCCCACGGTCGATCTCCACACTGTTGGCGCGGGGGGCGGCTCGATTGCCTGGGTCGATGCGGGAGGTGCGCTGCGCGTCGGCCCGCAGAGTGCAGGGGCGAACCCCGGCCCAGCCTGCTACGGCCATGGGGGTGAACGCCCGACCGTCACTGACGCGAACCTCCTGCTCGGGAGGCTCCCCGATCAGCTCGCCGGCGGGCTCGAACTCGACCGTGCAGCAGCGGAGCGCGCGCTCACGGGAATCGCGCCGGAACATGTGATCCGAGTTGTGAACGCGGAGATGCTTCGGGCGCTCCGCGTGGTCTCGGTCGAACGGGGACACGATCCCCGGGACTTCGCGCTCGTTGCGTTTGGCGGCGCGGGCCCGCTTCACGCATGCGAGCTCGCCGAGGAACTCGGGATCCGCACGGTGCTCGTGCCCGAGGCGGCGGGTGTGTTATCGGCCCTCGGTCTGGTCGCCTCGGACGAGCGCCGGGACTTCGTCGAGCCATATGTCCACCTACTCGAGGACGTCGGTGATCTCCCCGAGTGCGGGGAGGCGGATCTCCGCTATCGAGGCCAATCTTTCGAGCTCACCGTGCCGCTCGGCTCGAACCTCGCGGGCCGGTTCCATGAGGCTCACGCCGAGAGATACGGCTACGCGGAGATCGACCGCCCCGTCGAGCTCGTTGCAGTTCGTACTGCGGAAGTCGTCGCGGCACCGACGTTCGACCTCCAGGGCGAAGCACGCGCGGTCAAGGGCCCCGCAGTGCTCGAGTTCCCCGGCGCCACGTGCTGGGTCCCCGCCGGCTGGAGCGGACAGAGTGACCCGCACGGAACTCTCGTGTTGAAGCGAGGCGAATGATGGCAGCCACCGAGTCGATGGACATCGAGCTCCAGGTTCTTGGCAACCAGCTTCGTGCCGTTGCAGAGGAGATGGGGGCTGTGCTGATCCGCTCCGCGTTCTCGGCGAACATCAAGGAACGGCGCGACTGCTCAACTGCGCTCTTCGACCGGAATGGCCGGATGATTACCCAGGCCGAGCACATACCCGTTCATCTGGGTGCGATGCCCGAGGCCGTTCACGCCGTCCAGGAGCGATCACCAGAGATCGGAGAGATCTATGTCGTGAACGATCCGTTCACGGGTGGTACCCACCTTCCCGACATCACACTGGTCTCGCGGACGGCGGCCGGATTCGCAGTCTCACGTGCTCATCACGCCGATGTCGGCGGAATGGAGCCCGCGAGCCTCCCGGCAGATTCGACATCGATCTACCAGGAGGGTCTGGTCGTCCCGCCCGTCAAACTGACCGACGATCTCCTCCGGCTCTTCATTGCCAACATGAGGAACCCGGATGAGCGGAGGGGGGATCTGCGTGCCCAGGTGGCGTCGCACCGGTTAGCGGAGCGCCGGATCTCGGAGCTGGTCGAACGGTACGGCGAGGATCGAGTGATCGGGGCGATGGGCGCCCTGTTCGATCATTCTGAGCGCACCGTGCGACGCGCCATCGCCGGGCTGCCAGACGGAAGGTACGAAGCCGCTGACATACTCGAACCCGCGACGGGAGTCCTCGAGATCCGAGCGGCGGTAACGATTGCCGGCGAAGAGCTCGAAATCGACTTCGCCGGCACATCGGCCCAGCATGATGGGAATCTCAACTGCCCTCTTGCGGTGACCCGCTCCGCGTCGTTCTTTGTCGTTCGCATGCTCACGGCTCCGGATCTCCCGGCGTCGGGCGGAGCGTACGCTCCGGTGCGGGTTCATGCCGAGCCGGGCTCGCTCCTCAATGCGGTTCCGCCCGCGGCCGTTGTGGCGGGGAACACGGAAACATCGAGCCGTGTTGTCGACACACTCATCGCTGCGTTCGGACTCGCCGTTCCGGTGCCGGCGCAAGGGCAGGGCACCATGAACAACCTGACGTTCGGAAATCAGGGATTCGCCTACTACGAGACCATCGGGGGTGGCCAGGGTGCCTGCCCCGAGCGCGACGGCCAATCGGCGGTGCACGTGGCGATGTCGAACACCTTGAACACGCCGATCGAAGCTCTCGAGCTAGCCTACCCGCTTCGCGTCCTGTCCTATGGGCTCCGCCCCGGCTCCGGCGGCAAAGGAATCCACCGCGGAGGCGACGGTGTGATTCGAGAACTCCAGGTGCTTGAACACTGCCGGCTATCCATCCTCTCGGAACGCCGAACGCGCGGCCCGGCCGGGGCCGCCGGCGGAGGACCGGGAGCGTCTGGAACGAACTACCTCAACGGCAACAGGCTCGGTGCCAAGGTGACCCAGTCGTTGAATGCGGGCGACGTCGTTCGGATTGAAAGCCCGGGTGGAGGGGGCTACGGGAAACCGATTGAGCGTGACTAGCTCGGGTGCTCTCAGTGGGTTCTCAGATTCCTCTTAGTCTCCGTTGCGACTCTTGTAACGCGGGCTAGTGCAATGGAGAGACAGCGGATCTTGGTCGTGGACGACGAGCCGGCTGTTCGACGGTCGCTCGAACGAGCTCTCGCGCTCGAGGGCTACGACATCCGGACGGCGGCAGATGGAGACGAGGCGCTGGTCGCGATCGGTGAAGACGTTCCCGACGCAGTGGTGCTCGACGTCCTCATGCCGGGCGTGGACGGCCTGGAGGTGTGCCGGCGACTGCGCGCGGAAAGCAATCCGGTCCCGATCCTCATGCTTACGGCACGCGACACTGTTGGCGATCGGGTCGCAGGCCTGGATGCCGGCGCGGACGACTACCTCGTCAAGCCATTTGCTCTCGAGGAACTGCTCGCGCGCCTGCGAGCCCTTCTCCGCCGGAGCGACCCGGGGCGGGCGACGGACGTCCTCCGGTTCGCCGACCTCACGGTCGACACGGCAGCGCGGGAGGTTCTTCGCGGTGACCGCCCGATTGACCTGACCCGGACTGAGTTCCACCTTCTCGAGCTCTTCATACGGAATCCGAAGCAGGTTCTGACCCGGTCGCTCATTTTCGAACGCGTCTGGGGTTACGACTTCGGGCCGAGTTCGAACTCGCTCGACGTCTACATCGGGTACCTGCGTCGCAAGACCGAAGCCGACGGTGAGCCGCGCCTGATCCACACAGTTCGCGGTGTCGGCTACGCGCTACGTGAGCCATGAGTTTTCGAGTCCGACTCGCCCTGGTTGCCTCGGCCGCTGTCGCGGTCGCGGTGGTGCTTGTCTCAATCGCGGCCTATTTCATCGTCCGAAACGAACTCCGTGACGAGGTAGACGAGTCCTTGCGGGACACCGCACAGCTGATCACCCGACAACCGGGCCGAGCGGCCGCAGAACTCTTCGCGCCGAGAGGCCGGTTCCTCCGCGGGATCCCGCGGAGATCGCTGGGAGGACCGGAGGGGTACGTCCAAGTGTTGACTGTCGATGGGCAGACGTTCCGCGAGCCGGACGACGACATCGAGTTGCCGATCAGCACGGCCGAGCTAGCGGTAGCGAGCGGCGAGCGGGCCGGCTTCTACACGGATATCGACGTAGCCGACGCGCACGTGCGTGTCCTGACGGTGCCCGTAGTCCCGGGTATCGCCGTGCAGGTCGCGCGCTCGCTCGAGGAGGTCGACCAGGTACTCGGTCGGCTGCGGCTTCTCCTGGTATTCGTCTCGCTCGTCGGGATCGGACTTGCAGGCGCTCTCGGGCTTGTGGTGACACGCACCGCACTGCGTCCGGTCAGACAGTTGACCGAGACGACAGAACACATCACGCACACCCACGATCTCAGCGAGCGAATCAACGTCACCGGGAACGACGAGCTGAGCAGGCTCGGATCGAGCTTCAACGCGATGCTGGAGGCTCTCGAAGAGTCTCTCCAGGCGCAAAGACAGCTCGTAGCCGACGCGTCACACGAGCTCCGCACGCCGCTCACCAGCCTCCGGACGAATGTTGAGACGCTTGCGCGGGCGAACGGTCTTGCCCAAACCGAGCGAGAGGACATGCTTCGCGACGTCGCTGATCAGCTCGAGGAGATGACCGCTCTTGTGGCGGATGTCGTCGACCTGGCCCGTGGAAGCGAGCCGGAAGCAGCCGTCGAAGACGTTCGGCTGGATTTGCTCGTCGCCGAAGCAGTCGAGCGGGCGCGCAAACGATCTCCGGCTATTCGGTTCACGACGAACCTCGAGGAGTCGATAGTCAGGGCCGATTCCGGGCGCGTCGACCGCGCCGTCAGCAACCTGCTCGATAACGCTTGTAAGTGGAGTTCGCCGCAGGGCGCCGTCGAGGTTGCGGTTCGTGACGGGAAAGTGGAAGTGCGTGACCACGGACCGGGGATCGATCCCGACGACCTGCCGCATATCTTCGACCGCTTTTACCGGGCGCCCTCGGCGCGCGGGATGCCGGGCTCCGGCCTCGGGCTCGCGATCGTTCGCCAGGTCGCGGAATCGCACGGCGGCACTGTCTGGGCCGAGGCCCCCGCAGATGGCGGGACAAGAATGACGTTGACGCTCGGCGACGACCCCGCGTCTGCGGATGCCTCGGGCTGACTAGAGAACGGTCTCGATCGACGTCAGGCGGTCGAACGGATCGACCCGCGCGACGTCACTCCCGGTCCCACCGTGGGCCGTGTCTGGGGTGGTTCCGTCGCGCACGTAGAGCTTGTCGTTTCCGGCTCCGCCGATGAGGACGTCCCGTCCCACGTCACCCTGCATGAGATCGTGCCCGGCATCTCCCTTGAGACGATCGTTGCCGTCGCCGCCTCCGACCGTGTCGTCTCCGAGGCCGCCAGAGATCACATCGTTGCCCGGGCCGCCGTAGAGGCGGTCGTCGCCGGCTCCGCCTCGAATGACGTCGGCCCCACCATGGCCATCGATTGCGTCGTTCCCTCCGAGTCCACAGATGACGTCGGAGGCCGGGGTGCCGCGAATCACGTCGTCGCCCGCCGTCCCTCGGATCGTGCAGGGTCGTTGGCCGATGAATCCCTCGATTCGCCGGAGGCGGTCTTCGGCGTCGATCCGTGCCCGATCGTGACCAAGGCCGCCGATGAGTTCGTCGGCAGCGCCGTCGCGCGCCATGAGTCGATCGTCGCCCGCCCCGCCTCGGATCACGTCTTCGTCGAGTCCGCCGGAGAGCGTGTCCCGCCCGCTTTCCCCTTGCAGGACGTCGTTGCCCGAGCCGCCCTTCATCGTGTCGTGGCCGCTTCCGCCGAAGAGAAGGTCGTCTCCGGGTCCCCCAAGCAGGATGTCGTCACCCGCGAGTCCGCAGATTACGTCGTCCCCAGGCGTACCGGTGAGGACATCGTCGGCGTCGGTTCCCACGATCGTGCAGCCCGTCTGCGCGGCGGAGCTGGCAACGAGAAGCCCTGCGACGACGAAAGACGCGAGCACGATGAGCCCCGCAGATCGGCTCCTGGTGGTCACGTCCACGGAATACGCGGTCGGTTAGCGGTCTCCTACGCGGCGGCAGCGATTCGAGCCAGTCGGATTCTCACGAACTCCTAGGAACCGTGTCCGGTGTGAGACGAGCTCCGCCCGAGCAGGCTTCCCTCGAGTTCGAGCAGAGCTTGCTTTCGCGGAAGCCCTCCCGCGTAGCCGACGAGCTTACCCGTCGAACCGACGACGCGGTGACAAGGAACGACGATCGGCACCGGGTTTCGGTTGAGCGCTGTTCCGACGGCCCGAGCCGCTCGCGGGTTCCCGAGCCGATCAGCGAGGCCACCGTACGTGGCTAGTTCGCCGTAGCCGATCTGCTGCAACTCTGTGAGAACGGACAGCTGAAACGGGGGAAGACCGGTCAGGTCGACGTCGAGGTCAAAGGAACGGCGGCTGCCCTCGAAGTAGTCGGTCAGCTGCGTCGCAGCCCTGGCCAGCGCGTCCTCCGAGTAGAGAACACGGGGCCCGACTCGTTTGCAGAGGCGATCGAGCTCGCGTTCCCCGTCGAAGGACACCCTGCAGATGCCGACCTCGGTCGTCGCGACGAGCAGCGGTCCGACCGCGGAATCGACGATCGCGTAGGCCGCGTCGACCGAGCCGTCGGCGAGGGCGGCAGCCCGAAAGCTGGCGTCAATGCTTGCTGGAACAGTCATCCGGATCTCTCTTTCCGTAGACGGCGGACTCCCGCCGATGTGGCCTGGCGAGCTGCGACGGCAGACGAGCCGAGTATTGCCCCGATGTCCTCGTACTCGAGGTCGTAGCCATAGCGAAGGACAACTGCTGCCTGTTCGGTCGGCGGCAGATTCTCAACATAGGGCTCGAGCTCCCGGAAGGCGGGAAGGCGGTCGTGCGTGCTCGTGTCTCTGGTCTCGACTTGTGGTCGACGTCGCCGATACCGGTCCATCGCTACGCGAGTGGCGATCGTGAACACCCAGGCACGAAGGTTCCGTGCGTGGGGCAGATCTGCGTATGCGCGGAGCGCTCGGAGATAGGTCTCTTGAAACACGTCCTCCGCATCCTCGTTACCGACCGTCCGAACCAGGAACGCGTAGACGTCATCTCGGTGCTCTCGATAGAAAAACTCGAAGGGCGGGAGGTCGCTCATCACATGCTTAAACGCTCAGTCAAGCGAAGTTGTGAGAATCCTCGGGGATGAAGCTCGCTGTTCTCGGACACGTCGAATGGATTGAGTTCATTCGGGTCGGGCAAGTCCCGACCCCGGGCGAGATCATTACCGCACGAGAAGTCTGGGCAGAGCCCGCTGGGGGTGGGGGCGTGGCTGCCGTCGAGCTTGCGCGATTGTCCGGCCACGCGCGGTTGTTCACAGCTCTTGGCAACGATGCGCTCGGACGGCGTGCTTGCGAGGAGCTTCGAGGACTGGGAGTGAGCGTTGACGCGACGTTCCGGCCCGAACCGCAGCGGCGCGGCTTCACGTATCTCGACGACTCCGGCGAGCGGACGATCACCGTGATCGAGAAGAAGCAACATCCCTCGCGGTCCGACGAGCTTGCCTGGGACGAATTCGGCCACATCGACGCCGTCTACGTCTGCGCGGGCACTCCGGACGCGATTCAGGCGGCCCGTCAAGCCAGAATCGTGGTCGCGACCGCTCGTGAGCTCGAGATGTTGAAGAAGGCACATGTGGAGCTGGATGCTCTCGTCGCGAGCGTCAACGATCCGTCCGAGCAATTTTCGGACGGAGGCCTCGACCCACACCCGCGTCTCGTCGTGCGAACCGCGGGCGCGGAGGGAGGTACGTACGAACCGGGAGGCGGCCGCTGGACGCCGACCCCGCTTCCGGGCCCCTTCTGTGACGCTTACGGCGCAGGGGACAGCTTCGCAGCCGGCCTCACGTACGCGCTCGCGGCCTCCCGCTCCGTCGAGGACGCCGTCGAATTCGCTGCATCACGTGGGGCGGAGGCGCTTGCGAGGCCCGGCGCTCACGGGGTACATAGCCCGTCGGCGCCAGGGTGATCACCGACCGCGGGCTAGCGGTACTTGACGGGAACGAGGACCGAACTCCCGACCAGGTTTGCCCGTCCCGCAAACGTGATGCGGAACGCCTTTGGTTTCCATCCCTTGGGCCGGAACTCATAGGCGATCGCCCCACGATGGTCGGTCTCGAGTTGCCCGAGCGCCCACCAGCCGTGCTTGTCCCGGTAGTCGATGTTCACGATGGCACCGGGAATGGGTCCGGCCGGTCCGCTTAGCCGTACTCGTAGCGTGCTGAGCCTCGTCGCCTTCACGGCCCGGAGTGGCTTGACGGCAGCGAGCGAAGTCGCGATCTCGGGAACGCCCTGATCGGGAGGCCGCAGCGAGCGCGTCGTGGGGGCCGCAACGCGCGGAGGGATGAACGTCTCTCGGATCGGGACGACCTTCGCCTGCTTGCCCTGGCCGAGTGTCGGCAGACCCTTCCGTTCGAGCAAGCCATTGAGGATGCTGCGAACCTTGTTCAGGGGAGCCCGACAGCCCTCGTCGTGCTCCCAGCCAAGGCAGTGTCCTGTGTCGGTGACGAACGTATTGTCCTGAGAGCGCGGCCAGACGACGAGTGGTACCGCCGAGGCGAACTGCTCGGCCGGGATCTCGTGATGCGGAAGCGTAGGATCGAACCAGTCGGGATCTCCGAACCCGCCGATTGCGCTCGGTGGCCCGAACCCTGCCGCTGAGTAGAAGCGACCGCGCTCGGGCTTCGAGAGGACCTGGAAGTCGAGCTGATGCGTCAATTCGTGGAGGAGGGCGAACGTCCGAACGTCCTCCGCCGTGAACACGACCGGCGATAAGAGCACCTCGCCGCGGGACGTGGCAAGTCCGAGGACACCGGGCGGGAGATTCCTCTGGCGGACGACCGTGTCGATGAGAGCCGAGAAGGGAAGCAGGCTCTTCCCGAGATCCTGTCTGAGGGCCTTTTCGCGACTCGTGGAGAAGCCCCGGAACACCACAGCAGCGTCCGCCGCAGGTGCGGCGAATACGAAGGCAACGAGGATTCCCGCCGCAGCGCGTCGAAGCCGAAACCGCATTCGCTAGCCGAATCGGCGTTCGGCCTCCGGCACTCAAGCCTGGAACGGGTGAGCAGGTAATTGGGGCTCAGGGGTTGAAAAGTGGACTATTGTGGTCTAAAGTGGGGCATCGTGGTAGAAACCCACGGGCCGTCTTATGCTCCTCGGCGAGTACGAACACACACTCGATGACAAGAATCGGCTCACGCTGCCGGCCAAGTTTCGGCACGCCTTCTCCGACGGCGTCGTACTCACGAGGGGCATGGACGGCTGTCTCAGCGTCTACACGCCGACCGATTGGAATCGGTTCGTCGAGAGTCGGCTCGAACGGCTCGACCCACTGTCGAAGGAAACCCGCCAGATGCGACGGTTTCTCTTCTCAGGAGCAGCCGAGACTGAACTCGACCGGCAGGGCCGCGTGATGATTCCACCGGCGCTAATCGGCCATGGAAAGCTGGGTCGAGAGGTCGTCGTTACCGGCGTTCACGACCACGTTGAGATCTGGGATCGTGCCGCCTGGCGCGAGCAACTCGAAGAGGTGGAAGGGAGTGTCGAGCTTGTTGCCGAACGCCTCGCGCAGCAGCGCGAGTGACCACGTTCCTGTCCTTGCGGAAGAAGTCCGCGAACTGCTTGCTGTTCAGCCCGGTGAGACAGTCGTGGACGGGACCTTCGGTGCCGGCGGGCACGCCGAAATGCTCGCGGCCGATCTCCAGGGTAAGGGAAGACTGATTGCGATCGACCGAGATCCCGACGCACGGCCGTTCTTCGAACGGTTTCAACAGAACATCGCCGTGCAGTCACGATTCCTCCGCGGAGATTTTGCGGTTGTCCTCGCCCAGCTCTCGCGTAATGGGGTCGAAGCCGACGCCATCGTTCTCGACCTTGGCCTCTCGAGCATGCAGATCGATCGCCCCGAGCGTGGCTTCTCATACGCAGCGGACGCGCCGCTCGACATGCGAATGGATCAGACCGGCGAAACGAGCGCGCGCGACCTTCTGAACGAAGCCGACGAGCGGGAGCTCGCCGACATATTCCGCCGCTACGGCGAAGAGCGGTACGCGCGTCGAATCGCACGGGCGATCGTCGCCCGGCGCGAGCACGCGTCGTTCGAACGAACGTCGGAGCTCGTCGAGACCGTGCGAGGTGCAATTCCTGCGCCCCGACGATTCGGTGACGGACATCCTGCGAAGCGCGTTTTCCAGGCGCTCCGCATCGCGGTAAACGACGAGTTGTATTCCCTCGAAAAGGCACTTCCCGAGATCGTCGAGATGCTCAGGCCCGGCGGAAGGCTGGCGGTCGTGAGTTTTCACTCGCTCGAGGACAGGATCGTCAAGCGGTTTCTCGCGGCGGAATCGAAAGGCTGTGTGTGCCCCCCAGAGCTCCCGGTTTGCGCGTGCGGCAAGACGCCGCGACTGCGGCTACTCACACGGAAAGCCGTCCGTCCATCTCCGCAAGAGGCAGCTGAGAATCCGCGCGCCTCGTCCGCGCGGCTTCGGGCGGCGATGAAGACCACCGAGTGAGACGGAGCGCTGAGGGAGATGTCGGGAGCAGCGGCAGAGGTCGAGCGGGAGTACACGCCTCCTGTCAGCGAGGTCCTAGACGAGACGCCGCGTCGGCTTCGACGCCGACGGCCGATTACCCGCCCTCGGGTGCGCCTTGGTGTCCTCTGGATCCTGACCGTCGCGGCGCTCCTTGCCGGGATCGTCGCGCTCAATTTGACCGTCCTTCAGCTGAACCTCGAGGTTGAGCGACTCGAAAACGAGCGGGTTCAACTGGAACAGCGGAACGCCGAACTCGCGACCGGTATCTCCCGCGCGGCGGCTGCCGGTCGGATTGAGGCCGAGGCGCAGCGGCTCGGGCTTGTGATTGCACAGAACTCGGAGTATCTCCAGCTTCCTGAGCGTCCTTGAGTGACAAACTGGCCAACCGGCGAATTCGTCTTGTCATCGCCCTGTTTGCGATCGCGTTCGCGGTCGCCCTAGCTCGTGCCGGCTGGCTGCAGGCCGTTCGGGCGCCGGATCTCGATCAGCTAGCCCTCCAGCAACATCGCGAGAAGGTGCCGCTGCCTGCGAGGCGCGGAACGCTCTACGATCGAAACGGCGTCGAACTCGCGGTGGGAAGGCACGCAGTAACTGTTTTCGCGAACCCCAAACAGGTTCAAGATCCTCTCGAGGTCGCAGAGGCCGTGGCCGAAACGCTCGATCTCGACCCAGACTGGATCCTGGATCAGCTCTCAGACCGGTCCAAGGGGTTCGTGTATCTGGCGAGAAAGGCCGATCCCGCTCAGGCGGCTGCGCTCGAGGCGCTCGAGCTCGCCGGAGTGGACTTCTACCCCGAGGAACGTCGGGAGTACCCACAGGGGACCGTTGCTTCTGAGATTGTCGGCTACGCCGGTCTCGACAACGAAGGGCTCGCCGGCTTGGAGACCTCGTTGGACAAGCTGCTCAATGGCGCGGACGGCGAGAAGACGATCACGCGAGATCCGTTCGGACGCACTCTCAACGTGGTCGAGTCGCGGCCGGCCCAGCCGGGGAAAGACGTCTACCTGACGATCGATCACCTTCTTCAGGCCCAAGTCGAGCGCATCATGCGACGGACGCGCGAGAAAACGAGGGCGACCGCGGCGACCGCAGTCGTGATGGATACGCGGACGGGCGGGATTCTGGCCATGGCTGTTGAGCCGGGATTCGATGCGAACGACTTCCATCTCCTCAACAAAGAACAGCTTCGAAACCGGGCGGTGACCGATACCTACGAGCCCGGCTCGACCTTCAAGGTCGTCACCGTCGCTGCGGAGCTGGAACGAGGCGACGTCAAGCCCGACACGCTCTTCACCCTGCCACCGCAGATCCAGGTCGCCGACCGCGTGATCAAGGAGCACAACTCGCGAGGCACACAGACGATGTCTGTACGCCAAATCATCTCGGACTCATCGAACATCGGCACCGTGACGCTCGCTCTTCGTCTCGGAAAGAAGCGGCTGTACAACTGGATTCGACGATTCGGCTTTGGCGAAAAGACCGGAATCGAGTTTCCAGGTGAGACGACGGGAATTGTCGCCACACCCGATCAATGGTCCGGATCGACGATCGGCACGATGCCGATCGGCCACGGGATCGCCGTCACGCCGGTGCAGATGGTTGCGGCATACGGAGCAATCGCGAACCGCGGACTCTGGACGAAGCCTCACCTTGTCGATCGCGTCGATAACGGCAAGAAGGTTCACCCGAAGCGCGAACGGATCCTCTCGAAGAAGACCGCCGATCAGCTTCGGCAGATGCTCAGAGGCGTGGTGCGCACTGGAACAGGAACCCGGGCCCACGTGCCCGGTTACAAGATTGCGGGAAAGACGGGCACCGCAGCCAAGCCCGATCCAATCCGCGGGGGCTATTCGACGTCCAATTACGTCGCGTCGTTCGTCGGGTTCGTACCGGCCAGTCGGCCGCGGTTGGTGATCTCGGTGGCTGTGGATGAGCCGAGGACGGCGATCTGGGGTGGGACGGTCGCCGCGCCGGCATTTGCTGAGGTGGCCGAGTTTGCGCTTCAGTACCTCGAAGTCCCACCTGACAACGCCATCGAACTCCAGGCAGCCAGCTGACTAATTGGGGCCACCCCGGACCACCACCCATCTCCGAACATAGCGCAGAAATCCGCACGGGTGTCACGCTGAGTGTGTCGGTTGTGTGTAGAAAGGACGTGGTTCAACGGTCGCGTGTGCCGGCCCGTTCGAACTCGCGCGGTGGAGGGCCATTTCACCTTGCCTCGTCGGTGGCGCCGGGGCGCTCAACCGGATCGTCCGGGAGCGAGGCCAATAGTGCCTGCAAAACAGCTACTTCCGGCAGCCGCAAGTGAGCCGGGCAAGGAGGGCCGGTTGGTAGAATCGAGCGCCATCCAGCTGGAGATTCTGAGCAAGGCCGTCCGGCCCCTGCGAACGGTCAACGCCGCTCCCGTGGAGGTTCGAGACCTCGCCTACGACGTCAGCCAGGTCACCCCGGGAGCGCTGTTTGCATGCGTTCGCGGACTCAAGTCGGATGGCCATGCGTTTGCAGCCGAGGCCGTCGAGCAAGGTGCGGTCGCGTTGCTCGTGGCCGACCGAGTCGATCTCGCCGTCCCGCAACTCGTCGTGGACGACGTGCGAGAAGCCATGGCGCTCGCCGCAGACGCGTTTTTTGGCTACCCGACTCGTGAGCTTTCGGTCGCAGGCGTCACAGGCACGAACGGAAAGACGACAACCTCATTTCTGCTTTACGCGATGCTTGCTGCTGCCGGCCGCCGCCCCGGCTTGCTCGGAACGATCGAGTGTCGGATCGGTGGAGAACGGCGCGCGGTAACTCGGACGACGCCCGAGGCGATCGACCTTCAACGCACGTTCCGTGAAATGCTCGACGCGGGCGACCGGAGCTGCGCGATGGAGGCTTCTTCGCATGGGGCCGACCTGGGCCGACTGGTCGGAGTCCGGTTTGCCGTCTTGGTATTCACGAATCTGACTCAGGATCACCTGGACTATCACGGTACTATCGAGGAGTACTTCCAAGCCAAACGCCGGCTGTTCGTCGACCCGGGGAGCGGGGGTCTCGGCGCCGCGGCGGTCAACGTCGGTGACGAGTATGGGCGACGGCTGGCGCGCGAACTCGAGGATTCAGACAGGAGGCTACTCACCTTCGGACTTTCGCCGGATGCCGAAATCACCGCTGAGGATCTCGAGGTGACTGGGAGGGGATTCCGGTTCAGGGTCGCCGACCTCATGATCGAGAGTCGTCTTCGCGGCCATTTCAACGTTGAGAATGTCTTGGGCGCGATCGCCGCAGGTCGATTACTCGATATTCCGTCTGAATGTATTCAGACGGGCATTCGACATGTCACCGGCATTCCGGGCCGGTTCGAGGCGGTTGACGAGGACCAACCGTTCGCCGTGCTCGTCGACTATGCGCACACGCCGGAGGCGTTGGAGAACGTGCTTCGTGAAGCCCGGGCGATCACCAGAGGTCGACTGATTTGCGTCTTCGGCTGCGGCGGAGACCGTGACCGCGGGAAGCGACCACAAATGGGGGAGATCGCGTCGCGTCTTGCGGACGCCGTGGTCGTCACCTCCGATAACCCGCGAACCGAAAATCCCGACGACATCATCGCCGAGATCCTCTCGGGAATCGACCGGGAGGTCGAGGTGGACTCCGATCGCACTTCGGCGATCGAGCGCGCCGTTCAGCTGGCGGAGGATGGCGACGCTGTCGTCATCGCCGGAAAGGGGCACGAGCAGGGCCAGGAGTTCGCCAACCATGTGGTGCCCTTCGACGATCGCGACGTGGCTCGAGATGCCCTCCGCAAACGGACGGCCGGAGCCACGGCGTAGCGGGCACATGATTCCGCTTCCGGTCGAGGAGGTCGATGGACTCGAACTCGGTGTCCTGGAGGTCAAAGAGGGCGTCGAGTGGTTCGAAGGGCTGGCCGTCGATTCCCGCCGCGTGGTCGAGGGCGATCTCTTCGTCGCGGTCGGCCTTGGCGAGAGCTATCTAGGGGACGCCCTGGAGAACGGTGCGGCCGGCACCTTGGTGCCATGGGACTCCTTCGGGGCGATGGCAGCCCTCGGGGCAGCGGTTCGCGTCCGAAGCTCGGCCAAGATCGTCGGAATCACAGGATCGACAGGGAAGACGTCGACCAAGGACATCCTCGGTGCGCTCTGTCGACCACACGCTCGGACGGTTGCTGCTGAAGAGAGCTACAACAACGAGATCGGCGTCCCTCTCACGTTGGCCCGCATCGAGGAAGACACCGACATCGTCGTGCTCGAGATGGCGATGCGTGGCGTGGGGCAGATCGCTGATCTCTCGGAGATGGCGCGGCCGCAGGTGGGTGTCATCACGAGCATCGGGCCGGCACATCTCGAACTTCTGGGGACCGTCGAGGAGATCGCCAAGGCGAAAGCCGAACTCCTCGCGCATTTGCCGCCGGACGGCGCGGCAGTCATCCCTGCGGACGAGCGACTTCTCGACCGACACCTGCGCCCGGATCTCCGCGTCACTCGGTTTGGCACGGGTGGCGATATCGTCCTCCGGGATTTCCAACCGAGCAAGAACCGATCTGCGCTCACCGTGGATGCGTACGGTCGTAGCTTGAATCTCGAATTCAACTTCACCGCCCGCCATAACGCCGTGAACGCGCTTGCCGCGATTGGCGCCTACCACGCGCTGGGCCTCCCCCTCGAGAACCTCCAAGCGGGCGCGCTCGACGTTGTGCTCTCTCGCTGGCGGGAGGAGGAAATCGAGTTGCCAGGGGGTACCCTCCTCCTGAACGACTGCTACAACGCAAACCCGATGTCCATGCACGCTGCGCTCGTCCATCTAAAGGAGCGGGCCGGCGATCGCACCCGCATCGCGGTGCTGGGTGAGATGGCCGAACTGGGACCTGAAGGGCCCGCCTATCACGTCGCCATCGGCGAGGCGGCTGCGAGAACTGGAGTCAACGTGCTCATTGCGGTGGGAGAACTCGGCCGCTACTACCTCGAAGGATCCGGAGAAGCGGTCGACGGGTACTGGGTGTCCGATGCCGTACAGGCGATAGCAATCGTCCGTGAGCGCATCGAGGCCGGCGACTGCGTCCTCGTCAAGGGATCGCGCGCCGTCGGTCTTGAGGTCGTGGGAGATGCACTTGGAGGTGCGCCTGCGTAGCGGGAGCGCACTGGGCTGCTAGTCGATGGTCGAAGTCCTCCTTGCCGGAATCTTCGCGATGGTGATCGCGCTCTTTCTCGGACCGAAGTTCATCGAGTTCCTGCGACGCAACGAGGTCGGTCAGTTCATTCGCGAAGAAGGCCCGACCGGACACCGAGTGAAGCAGGGAACGCCAACTCTCGGAGGTCTCCTGATCATGGGCTCGATGGCGATCCCGTTCCTCCTTTTCTCCAGTCGTACCGTCGAGGCCCTCACGGTGTTCTTCGTGACGCTCTCGTGTGCCGCCCTCGGCTTCGCGGACGACTGGATGAAGATCACTCGGAAGCGCTCGCTGGGCCTCTCGGGCCGATGGAAGCTCGTTCTTCTCGGTCTGATCACCGTGGTCGTCGGCGTTGTCGTGACGAACCTCGACTACAAGACCAGCGTCTATCTCCCGTTGATCGACGTAAACGTCCCACTCAGTTATGCGTGGTACGGCCTCCTCTTCATCATGATCGCCGGCGCCGCGAACGGTGTGAATCTGACCGACGGGCTCGACGGCCTCGCGTCGGGGACGGCCGCATTTTCGCTGCTCACCTACACCGCCATGGCGGTGGTGGCATTCATCGTCGGTCAGCGGACCGGGACCGAACGGGCGGCCGATCTCGACCTCGCGATCTTGGGAGCCAGTCTGATCGGGGCCACGATTGGGTTCCTCTGGTACAACTCGTTTCCGGCCCAGGTATTCATGGGGGACACGGGCTCGATGGCGCTCGGAGGGGCACTCGCGGCTTTCGCGATCATGACCAAGACCGAGGTGCTCCTGATCTTCATCGGTGGAGTCTTCCTCATCGAGGCCCTCTCGGTGATGATCCAGGTGCTCTTCTTCAAGTGGCGAGGAAAGCGCGTTCTCCTCATGGCGCCGATCCATCACCACTTCGAGATGAAGGCGTGGTCGGAGACACGAATCATGATCCGTTTCTGGATCGCGGCTGCCATCCTCTGTGCGGCTGCGTTCGTGCTCTACTACCGCGACTTCTCGAAGTTCGCGTCTTGAGGCTCGCCAACCGTTGGCGCGCTCATGTGTCGGTCGTTGACGGCGTCGTCGGGCGGTAGCGGTGGCTCCGACTCGAAACAGTGAGTTCGAGCCTCATCAGGCTCTTACTCGAGTGCTCGTCGTGGGTCTCGCTCGTTCCGGGCAGGCCGCCTCACTCGCCCTCGCCCGACGAGGCGTACGCGTACGCGCCTACGACGAGAACGAGGGGTGCGAAGTCGGGAGGCTTCAGCGGTCCGATGTCGAAGTACATCTCGGCGCACCAGAGCCGGCGCTGGTGGATGGGATTGACGTGTTGGTGAAGAGTCCAGGAGTTCCAACTGAGAACCCGATCGTCCGGGAGGCTCGGCTCCGGGAGATGCCCCTCTGGAGCGAGGTCGAACTGGCGGTACATCTCTTCGACAATCCGATTCTCGGAGTCACCGGCACGAACGGAAAGACGACCACCACCGAGCTTCTCGGCCACATGTTCCGGGCTGCGGGGAGGCCTGTCTCGGTCGCCGGAAACGTCGGAGCTCCTCTCACCGGTCTTGATGGGAGCCTGGCATCCGACGAGTGGATCGTCTGCGAGCTCTCGAGCTTTCAACTCGAGGACATCGTCAGCTTCCGCCCGCCGGTCGCGGTATGCCTGAACATCACGCCAGACCATCTCGATCGCCATGCGACATTCACCGCCTACCGCGACGCGAAGCTGCGGATCTTCGAGAACCAACGCGACGGGGACGTAGCCGTCGTCCCGACCGAGTTCGGTCCGATTCCGGGGCGAGGCCTGAAGGTTGAGTTCTCCGCCGCCGATGTGCTTCCGGCTGAGCCGCTCATCCCGGGCGCTCACAATCGTGAGAACGCTGCCGCAGCGGTCGCCGCCGCGCGGGCAGCAGGGATCCCCGATGGATTCATCGGGGATGCGCTCGGCACTTTCCCGGGGGTTCGGCACCGGCTGGAACTCGTTCGAGAGATCAACGGCGTCAAGTACGTAAACGATTCGAAGGCGACGAACCCCGAGGCCGCAGAGCAGGCTCTCTCCGCGTTCACTGCAGGACTCCGTGTGATCCTCGGCGGAAGTCGGAAAGGCACCTCGTTCGATGGACTTGCGCAGGCAGCGGCGGACTGTGGAGTTGAGAAGGCATACCTCGTCGGCGAGGCGGCAGACGAGATCGGCGATGCGCTCGACGCCGCGGGCGTTCCGTTCACCCAGTCTGGGCACCTCGAGGCGGCGCTCGAGGCGGCTGCAAGGGACGCGCGCCCCGGCCAGGTAGTTCTTCTTTCGCCAGCCTGCGCCAGCTTCGATCAGTTCAAGGATTTCGAAGAGCGCGGGGAACGCTTCCGAGAGCTGGTGGGACTCCTGTGAGAAAGGCGGAGCGCGGGCAGCTTGAGTATCACCTGCTGATTTTCGTCGCGCTCGCGCTTGTCGCGTTCGGGATTGTCATGGTCTACAGCGCGAGTTCGGCGAGAGCGTTGGTCGCGGAGGGCGATCCGGCGTTCTTCGTGAAACGACAAGCAATCTTCGCCGGCCTCGGTCTCTTGTTGCTTGTCGTGTTCTCGCGGCTCGACTTCAGAATCTGGCGTCACCTCTCGGTCCCGTTACTGGCGTCGAGCTTCGTCGTGCTCGTCGCGGTGCTGGTCATGGGTACGAGCGTCAACGGTGCGCGCCGTTGGATCTCGTTCGGGCTGATCGAGTTCCAACCGTCCGAGCTGGCCAAGCTCGCCCTCGCGCTCTGGGTGGCCGTTGTGCTGACCAAGCGCGGTGCGCCGCAGACAGTAAAGGAGTTTCTGAAGCCGATCGGACTCGTTGTCGGGACCGCTGGATTGCTGATTCTCTTGGAGCCAGATCTCGGAACGGTCGTCGCAATCGTGGTGATGGTCGGCGCGATGCTCGTCGCTGCCGGCACGCGGCTGCGTGTTCTGGCCGGCGTCTCCGTTGTGGTCGCTCTCGTCGCGGTGGTTGCCATCTGGATCGCGCCGTACCGACGTGAACGCCTCTTCTCGTTTCTCGATCCCTGGGCCGACGCGCAGGACGGCGGATTTCAAATCGTTCAGGCGATGCTCGCGCTGGGGTCCGGCGGCCTGACCGGCGTCGGCGTAGGGGAGAGCGTCCAGAAGATCTACTACCTTCCCGAGGCATCGACCGACATGATCTTCGCGATCATCGGAGAGGAGCTCGGGCTCCTCGGTGCTGCGGCAGTGATCCTTGCTTACGTCCTGCTGGGATACGCGGGCTTCCACGTTGCGCTCGCGAGCCGTGACCCGTTTGGGAAACAGCTCGCAGTAGGCCTGACGGCCCTCATCTGCGGTCAAGCCGCCGTCAACCTCAGCGCCGTGATGGGTCTCGCACCACTGACCGGAATCCCGCTGCCACTCGTGTCGTACGGGGGATCGAGCGTCCTCGTGACCCTCGCCGCGGTGGGCATCCTCCTTAACATCGCAGTGAACCATGGAGCCCAGGTCGAACCAGCTCGTGTGCCTGATCGCCGCCGGCGGAACCGTCGGGCACGTCGCCCCGTCTCTAGCCGTGGCCGAGATCTTGAGCGCTCGAGGCCACCACGTCACCTTCGCCGGGCCTCGTAAAGCTGCAACCCACCTCATCACCGAGGCTGGCTATCCCTTTGACGAGTACCGCGTCAAGGGGATCCCCCGTCGGTTCGGACCAGGACTCGTCCGTTCGATCGCGCTGGCGGCGGCGGCGCCGATATCGTGCGTGTCGATTCTGCGGAGGAGACGACCCGATGTGGTCATGGGCGCCGGCGGGTACGCGTCCGGCCCAATGGTTGCGTCGGCCGGAATCCAGCGAATCCCCACCGCATTGACCGAAGCGGACGCACACTTCGGGCTTGCAAATCGTCTCGCTGCACCTTTCGCCGATCGCGTATTTCTGTCCTTTCCGATCGCCGGCCTGACCGGCCGAAAGTACCGGGTTACCGGCCGACCGATACCGGCGAGATCCCGAGTGACCTCGCGACCCGAGGCACGAGGCCTGTTCGGCTTGCCGCTCGAGGGACAGGTCGTACTGATCTTCGGGGGGAGCCAGGGCGCACGTCGCCTCAACGAGGCTGCGCTCCAGGCGTTCGCCTCCTCAGGCCCGTCAGTACTCCACCTGTGCGGGGAACGAGATTTCTCCGAACTCGTCAAGCGACCGAGGCGGGATGACTACGTTCTCCTCGCTTTCACAGACGAGTTCGGCGCCGCGTTGGCGAGTGCAGACCTGGTTGTTTCCCGTGCGGGGGGCTCCGTCTGGGAAGTTGCCGCCGCCGGCCGGCCTGCAATCCTCGTTCCCTACCCTCACGCGACAGCCGACCATCAGCGAAAAAATGCCGAGTACTTCGCCGCGAGCGGTGGCGCGAAGCTGATCGCGGAGGCCGACCTCAACTTGCGAGGCGTCGTAGAGGATCTGCTCGCAGACCAGGACCGACTCGACGAGATGGGTACCGCGATGAACTCGCTCTCGCGACCGAGAGCGGCGGAAGATGTGGCTGAGGAGTTGATCGCGCTTGGATCCGCTTGACGAACGACGCTTGTGGTTCGTCGGTATCGGAGGCGCCGGCATGAGCGCGCTCGCACTCGTCACAGCCGCATGGGGTGCGGAGGTTGCCGGCTCCGACCGAGCGCGCTCGACGTTTGTCGACCGTCTCGAGCAGGCGGGGATCCCCGTCACAATCGGCCACGCACGCGAGAACGTTCCCGATGGATGGGAAGTGATCGTCTCGAGTGCGATCGCCTCCGACAACCCCGAGTTGGTCGGGTGGACACGAAGCCGCGGTGAGTTGCTGGCTGAACTCGTCGACCTGCGCCCGTCGATCGTCGTGGCCGGTGCTCACGGCAAGACCACGACGGCAGCAATGATTGCCTACGCTCTCGACCAGGCCGGCCGCGACCCAGCCTTTCTTATCGGTGGAACCGTGCCGCAGCTGGGGGCGAATGGACGCGCCGGCGAGGGTTGGCTCGTCGCTGAGGGAGACGAAAGCGATCGGTCGCTGCTGCATCTCCATCCGGACATCGCCGTGTTGACCAACGTCGAACTCGATCATCACGCGACGTTCGCCTCGCGCGCAGAGGTTGAGGAGCTGTATGACCGATGGCTTGACCAGCTCAGTCCAGACGCACACGTCATCCGCGGTGACGATCTAGCCGTACCGGACGACCTCGCGTTGTCGGTCCCTGGGGAACACAATCGCAAGAATGCCGCGGTCGCGATTGCCGCCCTGGAGCACGCCGAGCTTGAGGCGACGACTGCGACCGCGTTGCTCGCCGACTTCGAGGGGACCGGTCGGAGATTTGAGGCCCGTGGAGAGGCGGCCGGCATTCGTGTGTTCGACGACTACGCTCACCACCCAACTGAGATCGCCGCGACACTCGAGGCGGCTCGTACGGTTGCGGATCGCGGACGAATCATTGTGCTCTTCCAGCCGCACCTGTACTCCCGAACTCAATATCTCGCGAGGGAGTTCGCAACCAAGCTCTCGAGCGCCGACGCGGTTGTGCTCACTGACATCTACGCAGCCAGAGAACCGCCCGTTGAAGGGATCACGGGAAAGATCGTGGTCGACGAGATCAGCACGGTGCGTCCGGGAATGCATGTTGGCTGGGCGCCGACGATCGAGGACGCGGTCGAGCTCACGTGTTCAGTGGCTCGCAGAGGGGATCTAATTCTCACGATCGGCGCCGGCGACATCGACCGGGCCGCTCCGCTTCTCCTCGCGAGGCTGTCGTCGTGACCGGCGTGCGCGAACACGTCGGACTGGATAGGTTCACCACCCTGGGGACCGGTGGGCCCGCGCGCTTCCTGAGCGAGCCGTCCTCGCTCGACGAGCTCGCCAGAGTGCTCGAATGGGCAGAGGAGGAGAGCGTCGCGATTACTGCAATTGGACTCGGCTCGAACATGCTCGTCGCCGACGACGGCTTCACCGGTCTTGCCATACGCCTGAGGGGAGAGCTTGCCGCGGTCGAGGTTGAGAACGGTGGACTACGGGCCGGTGGAGGTGCGCCGCTCGCCGTGTGCCTCCATCGCGCCCGTGCTGCGGGTCTCGGAGGACTCGAGTTCACTTGCGCTATTCCAGGAACTGTCGGCGGCGGGGTCTGGATGAATGCAGGAGCCTACGGGGGCGACATCGCCCGTGTCCTACGGCGCGCTTACGTCGTCGCCGGAGGTGACGCGGGCTGGCAGAGCCCTGCGGAGCTAGGCCTCGAGTACCGGCGCAGCGCGCTCCGACACGGACAGGTAGTCGCGTTCGCGGAATTCGAGCTCGGGTCGCGGCCCGAGGCTGAGATCCGCGCCGCCGTCGCAGACATGCAGGCGGCACGAAAGGCAGCCCAGCCGACGAACAAGCGGACCTTCGGGAGCGTGTTCAAGAATCCGGATCACGAGCTGACCGCCGGCAGGATGCTCGACGCGTGCGGTCTGCGCGGGTTCGTGAGCGGCGGAGCGCAGATCTCACCGAAGCACGCGAACTTCATCGAGAACGCGGGAGGCGCACGGACCTCTGATGCGCTGGCGCTCATCGTTGAAGCGAGAAGGCGCGCCTTCGAGGAATACGGAGTCGTTCTCGAGACCGAAGTGCAGATGATTGGCGACATTCAGGTACCGCCGGTCGACAAGGAATCGTCTGCTACGAGCCCGGGCGCCAGATCATGAGGACAAGAATCGTGACCGAAACGAGAAGGGCAAGCACATTCAGGCCCGCGGTGAGCCGGTCGTGGAGCAGTCGCGAGAGCTCTGGAGTCGCGTCGTTCCCTTGGCGCGTGAGCTCTTCCGCAAGCTGTCGCGCTCGCTTCGGTCGCCGACCTCCGAGCGCACCGAGCACGAACGCCACAACAAAGAGCGCGAAAGAGAGGCTCAACCAGAGTTCGCCGAAGTCGTGTGACGACCGATCCACTAGCCAGAATCCGAACGCTAAGACCAACACTGTCCCGATGCCGACCAACGCTACGCCGCGACGCGTCAGTCGCAAGAGTAGGGCGATTTCGGCCGGTTGTTCGCGCGCCTGGGCCGCGCCTTGGGCAACGCCGGCAACCGCTATGCCCGAAAAGAAGAGGATGACTCCGACGAGATGGCCGAGAAGTGCCCATTCAAAGGTCGACACGGCGGATCGAGATGATACGGGCGCCAGGCACCGGCCGGATGGATCGCCCGACGTGCGAATCTCGTCCGTTGGGAAGGGACTGGCGCCATCGCGACGAACAGCCTTGAGCCCTGACAAAATGATGGCGTGATGTTGCGGAGGATGCGGAGGCACGTGTAGTGACGACTGACGAATGGAAATACGCGATCGCGGGCGAGCCGAAGTCGCAAACGATGGCTCGGCTCTCTGAGGCGTTGAGCGCTTCTCTCGAGCGAGAAGGGTTCGGGCGAGTCGACGACGTTCACAAGGCGAACCTCGTTCTGAATCTCATCGATGCAGAGAACCCGAAGCCGTTCCGGCGGAAGTCGCGTGGGACGTTCGCGGCAGCGATTCACGAGCTGCCGCAGGAGCCCGATGACGTTCTCGCCCTGAACTACCCGCTTCTGGTTCGAGCGTTAGCCAACATCGTTCTCTGTTACGTGCCGGACGCTGGCGTCTGGTTCACGACTCCCGAGCGCGGGTACTACGAAGTGACGGCAGACGACGGCGTGAGTGCGCTCGCCGAGCAGGTCATCGCACGACTTGCTCCGGTCGCTCGCTCTCGACTCGTGATTGACAACGAGTTCAGGACAGATCTCGAAGAGGAGCTCTGGGACGGCGACGAAGTGACCGATCAGGTCCGAGCGGCGGGCCAGCGCCTCGGCGATCTGAATCTCCTTCCGAATCCGTTTCCAGTCGAGGATCTCCTGGACGAGCGGGATATCCGTGCGGTTCAAAAGCTCTACGGTCTCGGAGGACTTTCGTACGGCAATCTCTCCGCACGAAAGGATGATCGCCGCTTCTGGATGAGCGCGAGTGGAGTCGACAAGGCAAAGCTCGAGACGCCGGGCCGCGACATCTTGTTGGTTTCGGACTACGACGTCGAGAACGGGCGGCTCGTCCTCAGCGTCCCGCCCAACGTTGAACCGAGGCGGGTTTCCGTTGACGCCATCGAGCACTGGATGATCTACCAGGCCCATCCCGGCGTGGGGGCCATTCTTCACGTCCACGCTTGGGTCGAGGACGCTCCGACGACGGAGATCAACTACCCGTGCGGCACCGAGGAGCTTGCCAACGCCGTTGCAGAGGTCCTGGCCGAGCAGGATGATCCCGAACACACCGTCATCGGGCTCCGAAACCACGGCATCACGGCGACTGGCGAGAGCCTCGACGAGATTCTCGATCGGATCGAGCCGAAGATCCTGCGTCAGATTCCGATGTACTGAGCGGCGGTTGCCGCCAGCGTCTCATCGACTGAACGGGTGGCGAACCCGAGTTCGCGCGCGGCCTTGTCGGTTCGATACCACCAGTAGTGTCCGCCGGCGCGAACCTCCCCGGGCCGGACCGGCCAGGGGACGACAGTAGTGACGGCAACGGCCATCCGCGGAGATACACCGAGCATCTTGCGCCGAACTCCAGTGACGCGGCCGAGGCGCTCGAAGAACTCCTCGTGGGACATGTTCCCGTCCGGCGCCGAGAGAATGTAGCGCTCGCCGCGTCGGCCAGAGGCGGCGACTTGGAGGAGCCCAGCCGCGGCGTCGCGTGCATCGACGTAGCTCAAACCTCCAGGAATATGCAGGCGCAGGACGCCCTGAAGATACCGCTTGACCGGCCATGTTGAGACTTCTGTGACGTCCTCCGGGCCAATGAGAAAGCCGGGGTTTGCCACGACCGCATCGATGCGGTCGCACGACTCGAGCACGAGGCGTTCCCCAGCGTGCTTCGTGGCTGCGTACGGATAGCGGAACGCGAGTTCGGGAAAGGATTGCGATTCGTCGGCAGGATGCTCGGGATCAGGGGCCGGGCCGATTGCGGCAACGCTCGATACGTGCACGAGACGTGCGTCGGGTGGGAGCGCCGACACGACGTTTCGGACGCCTCCGACATTCGTGGCCTCGAGCCGCTCTCGGTCGCTCTGTTCGTGCGCAACGACGCCGGCGAGATGGTAGACGAGCCCTGCCTCTGCGACGGCCCGCTGTACGGCTTCCGGGTCTGTGATGTCGCCCTCGACGATTGTCGCCCCTGCTGCGACGAACTCACTGACGTCGGCCGGCGAGCGTGCGAGCAGCTGGACGGTTGTCTCTTGTTCGAGGAGCAAGCGTGTGAGCTGTCGACCGAGGAAGCCAGTTGCGCCAGTTACGACAGTGATCACTGGGCTCGAGCTTATCGACCTGAATGGCAGAGCCGACATCCACTCGCTGCTCGTCCGCAGGAGCCCTCGCCAGCACGCCGAAGTCTTACACCGGTGATACGGCCATCGCTCACGCTGGTCCGACCACAAGCAGGCCCACCGACACTACGCGCACCGTCGGTGCGTTTGATTTTCGCTGCGCTCGTAGTCGGTCTCGTCGCAGCTGGAGCCTACGCCCTCGCGCGCGAGAGCTCCGTCTTCGCGGTTAAGCACATCGAGGTCACCGGTGCGCCCCCAGAGGTCATCAGAGACGTGATGACAGAGGTTGAGCTCTATCGTGGGGAGAGCCTGGTCGGTCTCGACCAAGGGGAACTCGCACAGAAACTCCGAGCACTCCCGTCAGTCGCATCGGCAACGTATGATCGGGCGTTTCCGAACACACTCGAGATCCAGATTCGACCCGAGAAACCAATCGCCATCATCCGGTCTGCTCAGGATGCGTGGCTCGTATCTGCCACCGGTCGAATAATCCGCTCGGTCGACACCGGAGCGCGTCCGGAGTTGCCGCGCGTCTGGGTGCCGAGCCCAAACGATCTTGCTCCCGGTGCACGCGTAACGCGGGAGCAGAAGCTTCCCGCCATCCGGGCGTTGGCCAACCTGCCGGACAAGTTCCCATTCCAGATCCTTGCCGCACGCGAAGAGGCCGGTGAGATCACATTGATCCTCTCGGGTGACCGCGAGATTCGTCTTGGGGAGGCTGCGCACGTACCGCTGAAACTCGAGATCGCGACGCGGATCTTGCGGACGCAAAAGGCTGCTGGCGAAGCGAGTTTCCGCTATGTGGACGTGAGTCTTCCTGACCGCGTGGTCGTGGGTTAGAACCCTCAAGTCTCACCTGGAGCTTTAGAGTTATCGCCCGAAATCCCTGCAAATTGGCGTTTGACATGCGGCGCTCGGCGTCGTACGCTCATGCTTACCTCAAGTCGAGCTTCAGGTTAGGACGGAGAGAGCAGTGAGAGACCAGACTGGCAGCTACCTCGCAGTTATCAAGGTCGTCGGGATCGGCGGCGGCGGAACGAACGCCGTGAACCGCATGGTCGACGCAGGACTCAAGGGCGTGGAGTTCGTTGGAGTGAACACCGACGCCCAGGCGCTTCTGATGACGGACGCCGACCTCAAACTCCACATCGGTGCAGAGGCAACCCGCGGTCTCGGCGCGGGCGCGAATCCGGACGTAGGCAGAGAAGCGGCGATGGAGAGTCGCGACGAGATTAAAGAGGCACTCAAGGGTGCTGACATGGTCTTCGTGACGGCCGGCGAAGGAGGAGGCACGGGCACGGGTGGAGCTCCCATCATTGCCGAGGTGGCGCGCGAACTCGGCGCACTGACCGTCGGCGTCGTCACGCGTCCATTCACGTTCGAAGGATCTCAGCGCGCGAATCAGGCGCAGACGGGCATCGCAGAACTGCGCGAGCACGTCGACACGCTCATCATCATCCCGAACGACCGGTTGCTGCATGTCGTGGAGAAGCAGACATCGGTGATCGAGGCGTTCCGAATGGCCGACGACATCCTTCGGCAGGGTGTCCAAGGCATCACGGATCTCATCACGGTTCCCGGGCTCGTGAACCTCGATTTCGCTGATGTGCGAACAATCATGCGTGACGCTGGGTCCGCCCTGATGGGCATCGGTGAGGCCGAAGGCGAGAACCGGGCGGCCGAGGCAGCGCGTGGGGCTGTGTCGTCACCGCTCCTCGAGGCATCGGTCGAGGGCGCGACGGGAATTCTCCTGAACATCACCGGCGGGCCCGAGCTGGGCCTCTTCGAGGTCAACGAGGCCGCCGAGGTCGTGACTGGGGCCGCGGATCAGAACGCGAACGTGATCTTCGGAGCGGTCATCGACGACTCGCTGGGCGATACGGTGCGAGTTACCGTCATCGCAACCGGTTTCGACGCGAGGCTGCGTCGGGAGCGAAGGCCGCGAGTCGAGGCACGGCGACCCGACCGCGAGCCTGATGAGCGAACGGAAGAGGGCGAGGGCTTCGACGTTCCGTCGGAGGTGCTCGAGGTCCCCTCGTTCTTGCGCGAGTCGTAGGCGCGTCCGCCGGCACCCGTTGTCGCGGCGGCGCCAATGGCCGGAGACGCAGTTACCTCAGGTCGGTTAGAGAGCCGGCCAACTGTCCGGGGCTGAGACGGAATCAGCCCCGAGTTCACACGCGTGGCCAAGCGCCTCGTCGAGGGATCGGTCACGCGCGAGCGCGGTAAGCAGGCCCGCGGCGAACGCATCGCCCGCGCCCACCGTGTCGACGGCACGAACCTCCGGTGATTCGGCGTCGATGAGGTTGCCGGCAAACGAGGCGACCGCGCCACGCGGCCCTCGTTTGACGCAGGCGAGCCGATAACGTCGGCCGAGGGCCCGCGCCGCAGCCCGTGGGGCATGGCCGGTGAGTGCGCGAGCTTCTTCGTCGTTGACGAGGAGGACGGTTGCGCGCTCCGTCAGTGCGAAGAATTGGTCGACCCCAATTGCTTCGATCAGGCCGACCGAGCCGGCGTCGACGGCCACCCAGGGTCCGGTTGCGCGACGGATTGCCTGTTCAGCACCTGGCCCGGAGTCCGCGTGGAAGAGGAGATAGCCTGAGATGAGTACCGACGGGGCGTCGAGCGAGGCCGGGACATCGGCTGGCGCGAAGTGAGCGTTCGCGCCACGATCGGCCACAATCTCCTCTCCGACGCGCGCGAAGATCCCGGTCTGGCTTTCGAGGTCGGTTCTCAGGCGGACGTGAACGCCTCGGTCCTCGAGGCCGAGACGAACGAGTCTTCCCGCGAAATCGCCCCCGACACGGCCAACGAGCGTGACCTCGGCACCGTCAGCCGCAGCCCAGGCGGCTGCGTTCGCCCCGGAGCCACCGGGCCGGACCCGCAACGTCCCGGACCGGTGGCCTCCTGCGAGCCCGGCTTTGGTGACCGTAACGTCGACCATCACGTCTCCCACGGCGACCAGATCCATCCACCCGAGCATAGTCCACCTGCACAGTTTCCCCCTGGGCTGCTCGAGAACTTGGTGTTGGGCCCGACAACTCGGGAGCTCTTACCGCCTGCGGAAGGCACCCCGGTAGAGTCCGCCGGGGTGGAGAACCTTCGGCGCACGTCGCTCTACGACCGACACGAGGCCCTGGGTGCGCGCTTCGTTCCGTTCGCAGGCTGGGAAATGCCTGTGCTCTATACGTCGATCGTCGAGGAGCACCGGGCCGTGAGAGCGAGGGCCGGAGTCTTCGACGTCTCACACATGGGTGAACTCGAGGTCGCGGGAGCCGGTGCTCACGCCTACCTCCAGACCCGCCTCTCAAACGACCTCGACAAGATCGTGCCCGGACAGGCTCAGTACACGTTGTTGATGAATGAAGACGGTGGGATCACGGACGATCTCATTGCATACCGGACTGGGCCGGAGAGCTATCTCTTGATCGTCAACGCGGCAAACATAAGCGAGGACCATCTGGCCCTCGAAAGGGCTCGAGACGTCTCTGACGAATGGGCCTTGCTTGCCGTGCAGGGACCGGCGGCGCTTGAGCTCCTCGAGCTCGAGGTGAACCGGTTCACCTTCCACGAGACAACGATGTTTGGCGTCAATTGCCTTGTCGCTGGTACGGGCTACACGGGCGAGTCGGGCTGCGAGATAGCCTGCCGGCCGGGGGATGCTCCGACTCTCTGGGACGGTGTGCTTCAGCGAGGGGTGACTCCTTGCGGACTCGGTGCGAGGGACACGCTGCGGATCGAGGCCGCGTATCCACTCCATGGCAATGACATCGGGCCTGAGCGGACGCCGATCGAAGCGGACCTCCGCTTCGCATGCGCGCTTGACAAGGACTTCGTCGGGGTCGAGATCCTGCGCGAGCAGGTGGCGACAGGGCCGTCCGAGCGGCTCGTTGCGTTTGTCATGGATGATCCTGGCGTCCCGCGAGGCGGAATGGAGATCCTGGAGGGAGGGGTCGTCACCTCGGGGACGCATTCGCCGATGCTCGAACGCGGCATCGGGCTCGCGTACTCTTCGGCCGACCGCACGGAGCCCGGGCAAACGTTGACGGTGGACGTGCGCGGCCGCCCACGGCGGAGTCGTATTGTGAAAAAACCGATCTACCCCGACGAACAGGAGGAGCGTCCGTAGTGCCGGAAGCGAGTTATCCAGCAGAGCTGAAATATCATCCGGAGCACGATTGGGCGCGAGTCGAGGGTGATCATGCGACACTTGGGATCACCTGGCACGCACAGGATGCGCTCGGTGACGTCGTCCACTTTGAGCCCCCAACTGACGGGCAGAGCGTCTCCCAAGGCGCGAGCTACGGTGAGGTCGAGTCCGTCAAGGCGGTATCGGACGTCATCTCACCGCTGTCCGGGGAAGTCGTGGAGGTGAACCAACACGTCGTTGATGCTCCGGAGACCATCAACGACGATCCTTACGGGGAGGGGTGGCTGGTCCGGATTCGAATCAGCGATCCTTCGGAGATCGACGCGCTGCTCGACGCGGGCGCCTACCAGGCGCTCCTTGCCGATTTGTGAGCTACCTTTCGCTCACCGATTCAGATCTCGGCGAGATGCTTGAAGCGATCGGTGTTGCGTCGATCGACGAGCTCTTCCGCGATATCCCCGACGCGGTCCGGTTTGACCGACCACTTGCCCTTGAGCCTCCTCTCTCCGAGGCAGAGCTTGCCGCTCATGTCACTGAACTCGCCGAGCGGAACGCTCCGGTTGGCGATGAGCTGTCGTTCGTTGGAGCGGGGATGTACGACCACTACGTCCCTGCCGTCGTCGACGCAATTCTCGAGCGCGGCGAGTTCCTCACCGCGTACACGCCGTACCAGCCGGAGATGTCCCAGGGCGTGCTGCAGGCGATCTTCGAGTACCAGACGGTGATCTGTGAGCTGACGGGAATGGACGTCTCGAACGCCTCGGGTTACGACGGAACCACCGTTGCGGCTGACGCGTGCTTTGTCGCGAAACACGTGACCGGCCGTCACAAAGTCGTTCTCGCAGAATCGCTTAATCCGCAAGTACGCCAGGTGGTGAAGACATACGCCCCCGGCTTCGGGCTGGAGGTTGTCGAGTTGCCGTACCACGGCGGCCTCACGGATCCCGATGACGTACTGGCGGCCGCGCAGGATGCGGCCTGTGTGATCTTCCAGCAGCCGAACTTCTTCGGATGTCTCGAGGCCGCTCCCGACATCGCTGCGGCCGCCGGCGAGGGCGGGGCTCTCGCCGTGGCTCACGTCGATCCGATCTCGCTGGGCGTCCTCGAAGCGCCCGGGAACTACGGCTGCGCGATCGCCATTGGCGAAGGCCAGTCTGCCGGAAACCACCTGTCGTTCGGCGGGCCGCACTACGGCTTCCTGGCGGCTCGCGAGGAGTTCGTTCGTCGTATGCCGGGGAGGATCGTTGGCCAGACGGTCGATCTCGACGATAATCGCGCGTTCGTCCTCACTCTGCAAACTCGCGAACAACACATTCGGCGTGAGAAGGCTACGTCCAACATCACGACGAATCAGACGCTCCTTGCCCTCGGTGGTCTGATTTACCTCTCGTGGCTCGGGCCCGCGGGTTTGCTCGAGCTCGGCGAATCGTGCATGGCGCTAGCCGAATCCGCCAAACGCACGCTCGATCTTCCGCTGGCGTTCGACGCACCAACGTTCAAGGAGTTTGTCGTGGTCCTGGACCGGCCTACACAGGAGGTCATCGCGCGCCTGCGTCAGGAGGGGATCAATCCTGGCTACCCATTGGGCCGGGACTACGCGGGCCTCGAGAACGCGCTGCTCGTCTGCGTTACCGAGAAGCGAACGACAGGTGACATCGAACGACTGGCGGAGGCGCTCCGATGAAGCTGATCTTCGAACGATCGAAGCAGGGCCGGCGCGGCGGATCGGTACCGAGCCATGGTCTCCCGAACGCCGCAGTCCCGGCGGAGCTCCGCCGCAAGGTTCCTCCGCGGCTGCCCGAGCTGTCGGAGCCCGAGCTCGTTCGCCACTTCACCGAGCTGACGACTCGAAACTTCGGCGTGGACACAGGCTTCTATCCGCTTGGTTCGTGCACGATGAAGCACAACCCAAGGATCAACGAGCGTCTGGCGATGCTCGAAGGGTTCCGCGACCTTCACCCACTGCAGGACGAATCGGCGGCCCAGGGTGCGCTCGAAATCATGTGGCGTCTTCAGGAGATGCTTCTCGAGATCTGCGGACTCGATGCGGTCTCGCTCCAACCTGCGGCTGGCTCGCAGGGTGAGCTCACCGGGCTCATGCTCATCCGCGCGTACCTTGATGACCGGGAGCAGAGCAGGAACGAGATCATCATCCCGGATACGGCCCATGGCACGAATCCCGCGAGCGTGAGCATGGCCGGATTCGAACTCGTCGGAGTCCAGACCGATCCGCGAGGAAACATCGACCTCGGGGATCTCCGCGCCAAGGTTGGCGCCCAGACCGCCGGGCTTATGTTGACGAACCCGTCGACGCTCGGCCTCTTCGACGAGGGAATCCTCGAGATCACCGGCGCGGTTCACGATGCCGGGGGTCTCTGTTACTACGATGGCGCGAACCTCAACGCCGTTTGTGGGATCTCTCGTCCTGGCGACATGGGGTTCGACATCGTGCACATCAACCTGCACAAGACTTTCTCGCAGCCGCATGGTGGCGGTGGGCCGGGCGGGGGCCCAATCGTTGTGCGTTCCAATCTCGAACCGTTCCTCCCGAGCCCGCTCGTCGCACGCGACGGCGACGCGTTTCGGCTGGACTTCGATCGTCCGAAGTCGATCGGGAGGGTCCGAGGGTATGCAGGCCCGTTCGGGGTCTTCGTGCGTTCCTACGCCTACATTCGCTCCTACGGCCCGCAGCTCCGGGAGATGTCCGAAGTTGCTGTTCTGAATGCGAACTATCTTCTGGCGCTTCTAAAGGAGGAGTACGAGGTCGCCTTCGATCGCCTCTGCACGCACGAATTCGTCGTGTCGGCCCGGGAGCTGAAACGCACTCACGGCATCACTGCGTTGGACGTGGCCAAGAGGCTGATGGACTTTGGATTCCACCCGCCAACGGTGTATTTCCCGCTGATCGTGCCCGAGGCTCTCATGATCGAACCGACCGAGACTGAAGCCAAGGAAACGCTGGACGCTTTTGTCGCCGCCATGCTGCAGATTGCCCGCGAGGCTGCCGAAGAACCAGAGGCGGTACGGTCGGCCCCTCATACGCGCGAGGTCCGTAGGCTCGACGAGGTGCGGGCTGTCAAGGAGCCGATACTTCGCCATCACTTCGAGCATGACGTGGTGGCAGAGAAGAACACGGCTCGGAGCCGAGGGCACTGAGGCCGGCAGCGGCCTTCAGTAACGGATCCGCTGCGAGTCGAGAACACGGGTGGTGTCGGGTTCGTGCTCGCTGTCGCGATCACCGCTAGACTCGCGCTGTGCGGCTCTTTTTCTGGCGACGCCGTGAGAAGTCCCGCCCCATGGACGAGACCGAGGCGTATGCCCGCTGTCACGGTGAGCGGGGATCGGATGTCCGCATCGTCCACGTTGAGATTCAGCGTCGCCGCGGCTTTCCCGTAACGATCACCGGCGAAGAAATCCGCCGGAAGCTCGCCGCGAAGATGGCCGCGCGCGAGCAGACCCCCGGCGCTCAGTGACGCCTTCTCCTCGCTCGGTCACGCCTCGGGAAGGACAGCAGATAACGACGCGACCTCTGTGAGTTCGCCAGTCCGGTGTCCGTGGGCCGAGGCCTACGTCGAGTATCACGATGAGGAATGGGGAGTTCCCGTCCATGATGATCGAGCGCTGTTCGAGTTTCTCTTGCTAGAGGGTGCTCAGGCCGGGCTCAGCTGGGCCACAATCCTGGCGAAGCGTGAGAACTACCGTCGAGCCTTTGCCGGTTTTGACCCGCGAGAGGTGTCACGCTTCACCGAAGCGGACGTCGCTCGACTGCTCGCTGACTCCGGACTTGTCCGCAACCGGTTGAAGATCGAGTCGGCCGTGAGTAACGCACGGGCGTTCCTCAACGTCCAGGCGGCCTTCGGATCGTTCGACGAGTACGCCTGGGAGTTCGTTGGAGGCTCGCCGCTACGAAACAACTGGGTGGCAATGGACGAGATCCCCGCGCAGACCGGAGAATCCGATGCCCTGTCCCGCGACCTCAAGAAACGCGGCTTTCGTTTCGTCGGTCCGACGATCATGTATGCGTTCATGCAGGCGGTCGGGATGGTCAACGATCATCTGGTCTCGTGCTTTCGGCATGACCAGGTCAGTCGTGAGGGTGGCTAGTCGAACAGCGTGCGGCGGGAGTGCGATTTCGGCAACTGGGCGAGGGCGCAAGCCTCGTCAACCAGGGTCGCAAGCCGGGAGAGTCGGCGGGTCGAAGCTCGGGCGTCGCTTTCTCTTCAGAATTGACCCAGTCTCGCCAATCTTGGGAGAAGACGTGAAGAGCCGTGCGCGCTACCATCGCGGTCGGGTGGCGGGTGGACCTCACCTCTCCACCGGGTGGAGAGGTGAGAGGGTCAATACCTCTTGAGGGGTGGCATCTTGCCGGGGGCACGCTGGGGCCGTCGCTCGGCGCGCGGGCCGGTCAGTTCTGATGGGGCGTCGAACCCCCGGCCAGCTAGCTGACCGCAAGCGGCAGCAATGTCGCGCCCCCGGGTGAGTCGAACGGTCACCGGGATGCGAGCGCGGCCGAGGATCTCCCTGAACACGTTGATTGCCGTCGGCGTGGCGCCTTCGAATGCTCCGGTTGGGTTGTACGGAATGAGGTTCACCTTGTAGATCCGGGGTTCGAGAAGTTCTGCAAGTGCGCTTGCATGGGCCGGGCTGTCGTTGACACCGCTGAGCATCACGTACTCGATGATGACTTTTCTCCGCCTTCGATCGAAGTAGCGACGACATGCGTCGAGGACGACACCGATCGGAAAACGGTCGTTGACGGGCATGAGGGCCGAACGCAGGGAATCGTCAGGAGCATGCAGAGAGATCGCGAGTCGGATCGGCGCCTCGACCTCGTCGGTGAAGCGCTGCACGCCGGGCAGCCAGCCGATGGTGGAAACCGTCGTCCGCCGATGGCCAATCCCGAGATCTGGGAGCTGAAGCGAAGCGGCGAGTACGTTCTCGTAGTTGAGCATTGGCTCGCCCATCCCCATGAACACACAGTGGCTCAGTTCCCCTTCACGACGGAAGTACAGGGCTTGATCGAGGATTTCCGAGACGCTGAGGTTTCGTGCGAACCTCATCCCACCGGTCGCGCAGAACCGGCAAGTAAGAGGACATCCCGACTGACTGGATAGACAGACCGATCGTCGTCCGTCCCGGAACTGCATCAAGACCGTCTCGAGCACATGCCCATCAGACGTTTGGAAGAGAGCTTTGACCGTCCCGTCCCTGGAAGTCTGTCTCCTCCGGAGGTCGATGCTCGAGATGGGAACGGACTCCTCCAGTGAAACGCGGAGTCTCTTTGGGAGATTGGTCATCTCCGAATAGCTTGATGCCCCCGCGGCTGCCCATTCCCAGACCTGCCGCGCTCGATAGCCGGGCTCGCCTCGGCGGGCAAGCGTCTTCTCGAGGAGGGCCCGATCCATCGCCCGTCAGACGGTAGCGGCTCTAGATCTGCTGGCCGATTGGCCGGGGGTCTGCTCCACGCCGTGTAAGAGTCGTGCGGGGCCGGCCGCTTGCCTCCCTCCAGCTTCCAGCGTAACGAGAAGATGGGCGCCGATGTGCAACGCAATGAGACGGGCCCGTAACATCTCGCGCCGGTTCGTAGGCTGCGTCCAAGTCGGACGACTCTGCGAGAATTGCCCCGTGATCGATCTTCGGTCAGACACGGCCTCACGGCCGACCAAGGGCATGCGACGAGCCATAGCCAACGCGCAGGTGGGCGACGAGCAGAAACGCGAGGACCCGACTGTTCTGGCCCTCGAGGAGAGAGTCGCAGAACTCGTTGGTCACGACGAGGCGTTGTTTCTTCCGACCGCGACCATGGCCAACCAGATCGCGCTGCGGTTATTGTCCGAGCCCGGCGACGAGGTGATTGCCGAGGCGAATGCGCACGTGTTCCGCTTCGAGCTCGGAGGCCCCGCAGTCCACGCCGGGCTTGCGATGAAGCCGATTGCGGCAGACGACGGACGGTTCACGCCGGCTCAACTCCGAGAGGCTCTCGCCCCGCCCGACATTCACGCCGCGGTGACCAAGGTGGTCTGCGTCGAGAACACCCATAACGCTGGGGGCGGGCGCGTATGGTCTCCTGAGCAACTCGACGAGCTTGCGGAAGAGGCTCGAGCCCGCGACCTCAGGCTTCACCTCGACGGAGCGCGGCTGTGGAATGCGGCGATCGCAACGCAGCTCCCGCTCGATCGATTCTGCCGCCAGTTCGACACGGTGACGCTCTGCCTCTCGAAAGGGCTCGGCTGCCCGATGGGGGCTCTACTCGCGACGTCGAGTATTCGGGCAGCGCGGGCGCGCCGGTTCAAGCATCTCTTCGGCGGGGCGATGCGCCAATCAGGCATCGTCGCTGCAGCGGGTGTCTACGCGCTAGACAATCACCTCGATCGACTTGCCGACGATCACGCGAATGCTCGATACCTTGGCGAGCATCTCGTCGAGGCCGGACTTCCCGTCGATCAAGATCAGATCGAGACGAATTTCGTGCTGATCCGCGTCGGCGAGATGGGGCTCGCTGTGAGCGAGGCCCTCGGCCGACTTGAGCAGAATGGGGTTCTTCTCTCACCCTCTGCACGCCGAGAGACGCTGCGTGCGGTCACCCACCTCGATGTGGACCGCGGAGACATCGAGCAGGCGGCGACGGCCATTTGCGGTGCTCTCGCCGCGAGTTATGAGACCTCTGAAGCCGCGACGGGCGAATCCTGAGCGCAGCTTGCTACTCGACGACGCTTCGAAGAGAGAATCGTCTGTTACTCCGGTCGGTCGCCGGCAACGAAGAATGCGATCGCAATCCCGATGTAGGCGAGGAGTAGGAGGGCTCCGCGAAGTCGACTCGAGTGCCCGCCCCAGAGAACGAACGCCGTGTAGATCGTCGCACCCCCGAGCGCTGCGAGCTCGACTGGACGGAACGCGAGCGCCAGCGGATCGATGAGCCACGAAATGAGCGCAACGACCGGGATTAGGAAGACGGCAACCTGGGCTGCGGAGGCGAGCGCAATCTCGGCAGCGAGTTTGATCTTGCCTCGGTAGGCGACGACGACGGCGCCGCCGTGCTCTGCAGCGTTTCCGACGATTGCGACAATTACAGCTGCGATGAAGAACTCCGAGAGTCCAAGCGCCTCGCCGAAGCCTTCGATCGACCCCACGAGTATCTCGGCCACGAACGCCGTCATTACAGTGGCCGCGCCCAGGACAAGTAATGAGATCCGCAGCGGCCACGCTGCCATCACCTCGGGATCGTCGGAGACATGGAGCTCGTGGTGTCGGCGCAGCGAGTACCAGGTCACACCGATGTAGACCAACAACAACACGACCGACACCGGAAGCGAAACGACCGCGAGTTCGTGTCGGTTCGGGTCGCCCTCCCAGCCCGGAATCGACGGGATGAAGAGCAGGGCCGTGGCAAACATGATTAGGCCCATCGAGAGGAAGCTCGAATAGCGGTCGAGTTCCCCGCGACCACCGAACAAGAGGGAGAAGCCGAGCACGAGCAGGAGATTTCCGATCACAGACCCGATCAGTGAGGCGCGGACGACGTCGTATAGAGCGGCGTTGATTGCGAACAGCGTGATAATGAGTTCGGGCGCGTTGCCGAATGTGGCGTTGAGGAAGCCACCGATGCCCGGCCCGGTGTGATGGGCGGCATGTTCCGTTGCCTCGCCGATCAGCCACGCGAGGGGAATGAGGGCGATCGAGGCAAGGACAAAGAGGGTGACGTCGCCAGTTCCGATGAGATCGACGATGACGACGAGCGGCCCGAGGGCAAGGCAGCTGAAGAGGACACGGCGAACCACGGATTGACGAGCCTATCCTTCGGGATACGCCAGACGGTGTCCTCTTCAACCGTGAGAAGAGGAGTGCGCGAGCGGCGCTCCCAGGCGACTCCATGGGCCGCGAGACGTTGCATCGAGTTGTGCTGCTTGGATCCGAGATCCCATCGGACGGCGAGTCCGCCTACCTGCTAATTCAACAGAAGTCAAGTCTTGCGACGACCTCGCGATTCGCCGACAATCAGCTTCAGTGCAGCCGCAGCGATCCGACTTCCAGGTCAGCGAGCACAGGGGCCTCCCCCTTCGACCTCAGGACGAGACGCTTTGCCGTCGGTGCTCGGTTCACTGCGACAAAGTGGTCTACCCGTCGGCGTGTGTCGAGAGCGCCTGTCCCTTCCTCTACGCGTACCGCGAATGGGGGCATACCTACATCGGCTGCATGCACAAGATCTACGGCGTCGAGATAGATCTCGACCTGCTTCAGGAAGCCGAGGGCAGGAAGGGAGGATTCGGGGCGGTGCGTGCGAGCCGACAGCCGCTCCCGATGTGCCGGTCCGAGGTCACCGCCTGCTATGAGAATCGGGAGGACGAGCTCGGCTGCGTCAACCCCGAGTTCTCGGAACTCCCTGAGAGCACACCGTCGTTTCGCGTTATCGCCCGGATCGACGAAGCGGCCGAAAAGTAGTCGGTCTTCCCGACCGTCGGGTGCACCCTTGTACTGCGCGACTGCCCTACTGGCGGTTTGACCTGCTAGGGCGAAGCTGTCCAGCGAGCATGCAGCGCGCGAAGCTTCCAGAGTTCATTCGCGTCCGGCCCTTTGTTGTCTGGGCCAGGTACCTCGAGGATCGCCGGTAGGTCTTGCACCGCGGGATGCGCGATGAATGCACCGAGGCCATCGTTCATCTGGCCCTCGCCAATGTTGGCGTGCCGATCGCGGTTGGAACCGAGCTCGGTGACCGCGTCGTTGACATGGAGGGCCCGAAGCCGCTCAAGTCCCACTCTTGTGTCGACCTCATTGATGAGCTCGTCTATCGTCTCAGGCTTCGTGACGTCAACTCCAGAGACCCAGAGATGGCACGAGTCGAGACACAGACCAACTCTCGGGTGCCGATCGAGGCTGTCGACGAGCACGGAGAGCTCTTCCACGGAGCGCCCCATCGTTCCGCCGGCCCCGGCCGAGTTTTCCAGGAGAAGCCACGTCTTCCCCTCAACCCGACTCAACGCCTCTGCGATGGCCGGGACCGCGCGCTCAACACCGACGTCGAATCCGCTGCCGAGGTGCGATCCCACATGGAGGACGACACCGTCTGCGCCAATAGCCTCACCGATCTCAAGAGTTCGCACGAGAGTCTCGATTGATTTCCGATAGAGCTCCTCGTCTGGAGTCGCGAGATTGATGAGATAGATCGCGTGGCACACGACCACCTCGATGGATGCCTCTGTTCGCTCCCGCTTGAACCGATCGAAGTTGGCCGGGTCGTGGTTCGTCTGGCGCCAGGTCCGGGAGCTCTGCGTGAAGATCTGAGCTGCCTCACCTTCCAGCGACGCGATCCGGTCGATCGCGGTGTGGATTCCGCCGGCGGTCGATACGTGGGCTCCGAAGAACAGGCCGACTACCATATCCGCGCGATGCCGGCGTCTACGCGATCCGACGGCGTGCAGACTCCTGCACGCGTTCGCTTTGCCCCGAGCCCGACCGGGTTCCTCCACATAGGCGGAGTCCGAACGGCGCTGTTCAATTGGCTCTTCGCTCGGCATTCAGGCGGCGACTTTCTTCTCCGGATCGAAAACACGGACCGTTCGCGGGAGATGGAGGAGTCGGTCGAGCAGATTCAGCGGTCGCTCCGTTGGCTCGGGCTCGACTGGGACGGGGCTGTCGAATTTCAGCTCGACCGGCTCGAGCAGCATCAGGCACTCGCGAGGGAGCTTCTCGACGAAGGGAAGGCCTACCTCGATGATGGCGCCGTGCGCTTTCGCATGCCGGATGAAGGCGCGACAGGTTGGGATGATGCGATCAAAGGTCCGCTCGAGTTCCCGAACCAGAAGCTAGAAGACGTCGTGTTGTTGCGTTCGGATGGACGTCCGACGTACAACTTTGCCTCTCCGGTCGACGACGCGGATAGCGGTATCACCCATGTGATCCGAGGCGATGACCATGTCTCGAACACGCCAAAACAAATCCAGATTCTTCGAGCGCTCAACGCGGAGCCACCCGTCTACGCCCACGTTCCGAACGTCTATGGGCCCGACGGGAAGAAGCTGTCGAAGCGCCACGGGGCCGTGTCGGTGGAGGAGTTCAGACACGATGGCTATATCGCTCCGGCCCTGATGAACTACCTCGCGCTTCTCGGCTGGAGTCTCGATGACAAGACAACGATCCTCTCGAGGGACGAGCTGGTTCAACACTTCGGTCTCGAGCGGGTCGGCTCGAGTCCCGCGACGTTCGATTACGGGAAGCTCGAGTGGATGAACGGGCAGTACCTGCGTGACCTCGACCCTTCGAGCTATACGGATACGCTCATCGGCTATCTGTCCGAGACCGGTTTTGAGGGTGATGTAGAGACAATTCGGGCAGCAGCCCCCCTCGTGCAAGAGAAGATCGCGACGCTCGGGGAGTTTCCGACCTTCGCAGGCTTTCTCTTCCATTCGGTCGATCCCGATGCCGAGCTCGTCGGCGACTCCGAGGAGGTACTGGGCGATGCCAGAGCCCGCCTCGCCGAGACCGAGCCGTTTACCGCCCCGGCCATCGAGGATGCCCTCCGTGAAATGGCGACCGAGCTCGAGCTGAAGCCGCGCCAGGCTTTCCAGCCCATTCGCATTGCCATCACCGGCTCGAGAGTCTCTCCTGGCCTGTTCGAGTCGCTCGAGCTCCTCGGTCGGGAAGAGAGTCTGGCGCGCCTTGACAGGGCGCTCGAGCGGCTGAGCGCCGCGTCCTCCTAGGGACGAATCAACAGGAAGCCGCCGAGGGCAAGCATGAGCCCGGCTGCCCAGACCGGCCAAGCGGCGAGAACTGCGCCCGCGGTGAAGAGTAGCCCTCCGCCGAGCACGAGAACGGTTGCGAGAAGCGCCGCGAGACCGGTTCGACTGAACGGAATCGACTCCTCGGCTTTCTCGTACGTGGTCGTTTGATCGCCTGCGACTTTGATCGCCGGACGTTCGAGAGCCCGTAACCGTGCGAGCCGGACGCGGAACAGCGCTCCCCGCCACTCCGGCAACAGTGGGTCGATCAGTTCGACCCCGGCTGTCTCAACCGCCGTCGCAACCTCGGCGGTCGTGTCTCGCGCCTGTGTCAGCGCGGCAACGAGTTCGCCGTGCGCCGTCTCGTGTCCCTTGGGGGGTTGGATGCCAACGGCGAGTTCCGCAGCCGCATGGAGCGCGTACTGGAGATTGGGAAGCTCATCGAAGATCTCGTCCGACGACCATTCTTCGGGATTCTCGGCGATCCGCTCGAGGCGCGCGAGAGTGATCCCGAGCCGCTTCCAGAGATCCGTGAGGGCCGACGTGTAAGCCTGCCTTTCGCTAGTTCTGACGGCTTTCTGCATCCCCGCGGAGATCATACCCCTGGCACGAACGCTCAGGTACGTCCCACTCGAAACGCCTCATAGCGTGTCTAACGCGGCGCGCGAAAGGCTGAGCGGGTAGCGTCGCGGCACCACAATTGCTTCGACCCTGAGCGAAAGGAGCACTCGTGACGAGAAACACGATTCAGCCCGATCAGGTTGCGGTTCCGGTGGCGCCATATTCTCCCGTAATCGTGAGTGGCGATCTCGTGTATACGGCCGGACAAGTTGCGTTTGACGCGGATGGAAACGTCGTCGGGACAGATGCAGAGACGCAGACCCGCCAGGTTCTGGACAACGTTCGGCTCTGCCTCGAAGCAGCGGGATGCAGCCTCGACGACGTCCTCAAGGTCAACGCATACCTGACCGATCTTGCTGACTTCAAGACGTTCAACGCCGTGTACACGGAGTTCTTCTCCGAGCCGTTTCCAGTCCGAACGACCGTTCAGGCTGGGCTCGTGCCGGGCTTTATCGTAGAAGTCGACGTTGTCGCGCGGAAGGGGACGGTCTAGGGCGCAGCGTCGCCGCGCGGACTACGATGGTCGTCCCTCGTGGAGCATC
>CAYTCZ010000014.1:0-44555 GCA_964436315.1 uncultured Gaiellales bacterium
TGTACGCGTTCCTGCTTGCAGCCGAACGTGAATGGGTCATGAAGAGGGGTGGCCCATCCACGGACCCCTGGGGGGATTTGCAGCGCCTGATCGAGTTGGCCCTGCAGTGAGACGTTGGTTACTCGAGCCCACTCCCCCGGGGGAGGTAGACGCTGTCTCAGCCTCCAAGAGAGTCGTCCTCAGCGACTCCAAGGCTTTCACACCCAGCACTTCGAGCCCGACGGCAGCTTCCGTTGAGCGTCTACTCATATCGGCTCTCGCCGCGGAATCCTCCGCGCTGAGCGCGCGGCTGCTCGTTTCGTCTATGAGGGCGGGTGCGCGCGTGTGCCAGCCGGGGCGCGGATATTCGAACTCCTGGCATCTTGTAGTCGGCAGGATCCGAGATTGCCGCGAGCGGTGATTCAGGTAGTCCCCATCTTTTTCGACCCAGACCACGCCTTCCGAGCATTCTTCATCACCTTCGCCGCCTCCTGCTTGGACTTGTGGTGAATGAAGTAGGCCGTTGCGGCCTTTCCAACCGCATACGTCCCGGCACCTGCGACCGCGGCGGAAACTACCTCACCCCCGACCGGAATCAGCTTTGCCAAGGCGCGAGCGGCTTCTCGCAATCCGAATCCGAGACCAACGTTCGCGCCGATGCCGGCCAGGAAGTCCCGGGCACTCTCCAGGCTCATTTGCCGTCCCCCCAGGTAGCCGATGGCGCAGATCATCGTTACCTGGGTGCCGGTGATCGGAAGAATGTCAGCGACAGGGATCGGCGTAGCCGCGATGCCGGCGGTGGCGATCGCTGCCGCGGTCGTGATTCGGTCTGCGAGCCCCGCCTGGATCGTCGTGACCTGGCTCAACCGCGCAAACTCTAACTGAGCTTCATCCGGAAGGTTATGGATGAGGTAGCGCAGCAGGTCGTTGATGCGCCAACGTCCGTCAAATCGGAGCGTATCGTCGTCACGCCAGGACATGTAGGCGCAGACTCCGAAAACCTCGATTAGACTACCCATGAGCTCTCGCCGGCCGCTTATCATCTGGACGAGGTGTTTTACGACGGCTCGAACGCGGTCGACCTTCTCTTCGTAGTCCCGCTCCTCGTGCTTGTCAGGGTCGTGGAGAGCAATGAAGGGCGGCTCGAGCTGGTCGCACTGGGTTACGATTGCAACCACTGGTACTTCAGAGCCCTTCGATTCCCTCAGGTGATTTCTGATCGCAACGAGCTCGTCTAGGTCGCCGTCGATCGCTGCATCTACCTCAGTAGCTTTCACCAGAAAGAGGATGGCGTCGGGTACCTTCTCGTCGAACGCTCCGAGCACGGATTCGAGTGGGGTCTCAGCGTCGTCCTTCTCGTCGGGCGTAGAACCCTCTTGAAATCCGCGGGTGTCGAGGATCTCGAGCGCTCCGAACTCACCACTGTAGTCGCGCCAGACAGGCGCTCCCGTCATCGACGTTTCGTGCCCGATCGCGGCTACTTTCTCGCCAAAAATCGCGTTGATGAGGGAGGACTTGCCGCTGCCGCGACGGCCAACGACTGCGAATCTCGGATTGCGCTTCTCGACCAGCAACCGTTTCAATTCTCGGACCTCGTTCTTGTAGCGATGTGCTCCCGGAATCTTGTCCAGCACCGATTCTAGTTTGTCGAGAGTTTCTCGGAAGTCCTCATTCATGTCGTCTCCGTGGTCGGTGTGGCGGTCCCAGTTCTCCTAGTGGTTGTCAAAGTGACGCGAGAATCCGCTTCTTTAGCGACTTCGAGATCGGATATCCCGAAACACGCTTTCGGATGTCACTCTTCGAGTAGCCCTCCCGCTCCAAGCCTCGGAGGACGGCGTCGAAGAGCGCCTCGAGGCCGTACTCAACTAGCGCGTCGGAAATGAGAGCGAATAGACCGAGAAGCCCGATGCCCCCCAGCATTCCCAGCGGACCACCCAGAACAGCGAGAGCTGCGACGATGGCCGCTCCGCCAGCGAGACCGCCGGTAGCCATCGCAACGAGCAACACCAATCCGGGAACCCCAAGAGCGACCAATTTCTGCACCACCTTGTCCATGCTCACCTCCTACGTTTGTACCTGTTGGACATTGGGATGACGGAGGCAGACGGGCTACTGACAGAAAAACCTGAGATTCCCGACGACCGCTGACCGTTGAGGTCATCGCTCTTCGAATGCCGCCGACGTATATCCTGCAGCGAGGCTCGCCCAGGTCGCAAAGAGCTTTCGGCCGGTCAACTCGAGCTCGGGGATATGCCGCTTGTGAAAGGTGGCGTTTCGTACCTCTAGCAAATCGCTCAGGTCGGTCATCAGCAGCGGATGCCGGTCGAGCGCCCGGGCGACCGGGCGTGCGTATTCTACTGCTTCATCATCGCTTAGAAGAAAGATGGGGAGAAGCCATAGGGTGATGCTCGTCCCGGCAGGCTGTTGCCCGGCATCGAGGATAGTGTCCGGCAGGCGATGGAGTTGCTGTAGAGCGTTGAGTACGTGTGCCTCGGATGGCCCCAAGTGACCGATGCCGGCAATACCACTTCGGTCAGCCATCCATCCTTTGTTGCCCCGTTCCTTCTTCCAACGCTTCTGCTCAGGTTTTGGAGCGTCGAGGCACTGCTGTCGCCAGATTTCGAGCAGCGGCGTTGCAAATTCGCGCAGCGTCTGGATGAGAGCTTCGACGCTGTGCGCGTAGCGATCCTGAGCAATAGCGATATATTTCTCGGGTTCGAGTTTTGCGATGATGTTCCAGCGCCACGCATCTCGCATTTCGTCGATCACCGACTGCCAAATGGGGCCGTCCGCTGGTGTGGGAAGCTGTACTTGCTTCTCGAGTCCTGCTCGATGAGACTCTACCTCCCTCTCTAGCGCAGCTTCGCTGTCAATGCCGACAAGCCGCAGTACCAGTGACAATTCGGCCTTCATGGCCTCTGCGTGGTGACGGACGTGTCGGAGAAGAGGGCCGAGCCCCTTCTCCTGTTCCAGCCAACTCGGCACGAGGTCCGTGATCGGGCGAGGTGCAAACCGCTCCGGGATGAGTTCGGGCTCGTGAAACAGGGCGGTGGCGGGGCCTGCGATCCGATGCAGAAAATCAACCTGGCTCCACACTACGCAGTAGTGAAAGGAGTGACCCGTCGCTCGAACGTGCTCGTCGATGTCAATCGACGCGATTCGGGGCCGTGCCTCCCAGGTACCGAGCTCCGGAAGTTCTACGGGCTTCTCTCCTTCCTCATCCGCTTTGTCGAAGCCTTCGTGAGGGTCTTCGGGCGGCCAAGGAACTGTTTCGACCTCGTCCGAGCCGATCAGCCGGCGGAGCAGCCTGGAAAGTTGGGCGCTTCCCCCCGCAACCCGAGGTTTTGTCTCATAGAGCCAATCTTTCACCTCGCTACGGAGGTCTCCAGCGACCTCGATCTCGACATCCTCGTCGCGTGGCAAGATTGGCGTCCTGGGCAGTTTTTTTCCTAGCCACAACCGCGGAATCACTTGCGGGACCTGGCTAGGGACGATGAAAGCCCACCCCTGATGGATCTCACTCTCTTGAAGTCTCCCGTCGGTGATGGCCGTCTTCCAGCGGAACCCGCTGTCGGTCTCCACCAACCCACGATCCAGAAGCTCGGCGAGCGCGGAGTTCACAAGGTCCGGCGGAAGGCCCACACAGCTGGCCAGCTCATCGCTATTGCGCGGTCGGATCGCAATCAATCGAAGCAATGTCTTCGCGAGGGCATCGAGCGAGCTCGGCGAATCGACCGTCACCCGGACTGGTACAGCCAGGGCAGGAAGCGGCAGCCACATTGTACGAGCTTGCAGGTTTCGGACTGGTTCGGGCATCGAGACCTCGTTGTTCAAATCGTCAGGGACGGAATGACTCGGCCGGGCTGGTCATCGTTGTTCACGTCTGACCAGACGCGCTTGAACGGCGCACTCCCCCTTTCCGGATGAGCAAGGCAGCGGCTGTCACCCAGCAGGATCACCTGGCTTCGAGCACGCGAAAGGCCGACATTCAAACGGTTCGGCAACGCAAGGAACCCCACTCTTCCGTCCGCGTTGCTGCGGACCGCGGACAGGATGACCAGCGGAAACTGCTTCCCTTGGAAGCTGTCTGCCGTTCCTAGTTCAACATGCTCCCATAATCCCGGCAGCTTCTCCCGAAGCCTTCGCTCCAAGAGCTGTTTTTGGGCACTGTAGAAAGGAATGAGGCCGATCGGACGACCTGTCTTGACGCGTCCGAGGAGCTCCTTCAAATCGGCCTCTCCGAGTCGCGACAGCAGCTTCAAGACGAGATCGGCTTCCCACGGGTTCTCCTCACGGAATGGCCACCCCGGGCTATTGCCGTTCTTCAGATGATCCGAGGTGTCGATCCAGACGAATGGCTCGTTGTCGCATAGGCCAAATCTGGGCGCCCACTCGGAGGTAGGGCCGCCCTGGCACTCATGCTCCAGTTTGACCTCCGGTTCGTAGAACGAGCGCGAGACCAACGTCCCGATGTCGCGGTGCATTCGAAACTGGCGATCCAGTGCTACACAGTTGCTCGAATTGACCCCGCCGAGCTTGTCCCACAGAAACGAGAACAGCGATGTCGTCGAAAGATCGACTTCTCGTCGCAGCTCTTCGTCCAGCTTGCTCTCCAACGCATCTTCGACGTGAGGTGGTAGCTGGTTCTGGTCCCCGATGAGGATGACCGAACGACCCAACGTCATCGGAATCAGAACATCGAGGCCACCTCGCCCCGCCTCGTCGACGATCACGACATCGTAGATGGTGTCGTCGAAGCGATCGGCCTTCTGACACGTCGTGGCTGTCACCGTGGCATACGACCTGATCACTTCCGGCATGGTCATTGGGCGGTCGTTCAGCGCTCGGATCCAGTCGTAGCGCACGGCCGCCTCGGATGCGGAATGCTGTTCGAATGCTACCTCCAGATGTTCTTCGACCCGATCGAGCCAGCCTCTTGCTTCGCGAACCCAACGGGTCCGCGGTAACTCCTGCACTGCGGCGGGGCCTTCGTCTTGTGAATCGACGGCGATGCGACATCCCTCGACGACCCTGTCCCACGCCTCCACAGCACGAGCGTCGAGCTCGCCTCTGAGCGCGGCTCGCTCTAGCCGTCGACGACCGAGCAACGCTGCACTGAGCTTCTCGAGTTCGGGTACATCCTCTGTCTCAGCCCCCTCCATTAGCCCCGAAACTGCTTCGATCAGCTCGACGCGTTGTGCGACATTCTCGAGAGCCAGGTCGCCTGGTTCATCGATCAACCTATGAATCGCGCCTCGAAGATCGGCGGCCATGCCTTTCCTGGAATCCGTCGCTGGGACCTCCCCCGCTTTCTCTTGGAGTTCGCGTAGAAGGTCGGCAAGTCCCTCGCGCAAGCGACTCATCTCGCTGAGTAGCCCCCCGGTCAACTCAGTCTGCGCTGCTTCCGCGCCCGACAGATCATCGAAGTGCCCTATGGTCGCTGCGTCGGGGACGCCGAGATGTGGCGTGAGGTACCCGATCATTTTCCGCAGATTGCATAGCCGCTCGTAGCGAGCAAATCCGGGCGAATTTTTCAGGTCCTCGTACAGAGTCGCAGCCACACGCCTCGAGCGTAGGTCGGTAGCTACTCGGTGGGCGGCCTCTTCGTCCCCGACAGGGGCAAAGAGGTCGACGAACACATCTTGACCGGAAAGCTTCGCGGCAGCGGTATCCACAGCGTCGTTCTGGATGCTGGAAACGAGTACGCGCAGTGGGCCCCTCTCTTCATGGTCGGCGACGTTCCGATATCGACGTCGAAGCTGATGAATGATTTCAGCGATGACGGTGGTCTTCCCGGTCCCCGGCGGTCCCTGAATCAAAAGGACCCCTGGCTCCTGTGCGGCGCGCACTACGGCGCGTCGTTGCTGTTCGTTCAGTGCTGGCCCGTTCGGGCGACGCCAATAGGCCTTGTCCTGACTCTTAATCGGCGGAATTGTTTCGGGATATAGCAGATAGCGCAGGAGATCGGGGTTCGCAGCGCGCCCGCTGCGCAGTCTTTCGATTGCGTTGTCCCGCCGGTCGTGTTGCACCCGATCCCCCCAATCCTCCTTCGCAACGAGCTTTCCCCGAGACGCGGGTGTTACGGATGACTCGAATTCGATGACTCCCACGAGACGGCCACTTCCTTCCTTTTGGATCAGCTTGAGCACTCCCTCCACCTCCGCTCCATCAGAGCCACCGAGGTCGTACACCGACACGGACGCCTCCACTCGCCACGCGCCCCCATCGCCGCGCTGATCTTCATCCGCCCATTCCACCGCGTCTTCGGTGTTTGCGATTGCAACGTCATACAGGGTGCCACGCTTCGAACGGCGAGCTTCACCCACGACCTCACCATACTCCAAGGGCTTGCTCCTACGGCGCTCGAGAAGGGCCTCTTTCCGGCGCCGCTCGGCGTGCTCGTAGTCCATCCAAGCCCGAAGATGGTCGTTCGTCAGAGGAGCAAACGTCTCGAGCGGGGTACCGTTGATTCCATCACCAGACGTCACGAAATGCGGGTTCGGACACCGGACGAATCGAACGTTCTGTAACTCCCTGCTGGGGCGCTCGCTGCGATTGAAGGACGTTGCCTCGAGGTACTGGCCGCCAACCGCGCCTTCGACCCGACACGTGAGAACGCCGCCCCGATGAAGGAAGAGTTTGACCTCGTGGCGAGGGATTTGATCGTCCGTGCGAAGTCTAACTGGCGTCTGGACCAGGAGTACGACGTGATCTTCGCGGTCCGGAATGCCGCATTGACGAATCAGTTCTTCCTTCGAAAACTCGCCGAGCACGTCCTCACTCAACAGAATCGAGGGGGGTTGGTCGAGCTGTGCAGGCAAGGCGCATCTCGCCATCGCCAAGCGTCCCGAAAGCCGTCCGTCCTCGGTTGGCACGAGCTCGAGACGCGTCAGAAATGGCTCGGGGGCGCTGTGCAACCATGCCCGTGTCTCCCGGCGGTCGGAGTGTTTACTGAATCGGAGTGCGACCTGGCCGCTACCGAAACTCGCCTGTATGAGCTTCCCGTCCTCGAGAGTCACCCACTCACGAAATGGACGGTCGCTGTGCGTGAGCTGTTTGAGGAGCTTGTCCTCTCGGACGATCTCCGCGTCAACGGGACACTCCCAGGTGAATCCGAGTTTCCAATTCAGGAAGTTGTGTCGATCTGGCCCTGTTGCCATTAGTCCTCCTTCAGCTGAATCAGTGCGACGCGGTGTCCCCGCAAAGTGTCCGCGAGCATTGCCGCGAACGGTGAGCGCTCATCTGCCCCGGCCGGAATCGTGAAGTCGACCCGCGGCTCTGGCCTGTATCCACGCGTTTGCAGCTCGCGATCGATTTGCTCTGTCAAGTCCGCCAGTCCGCGACTGGTCTCACCCAACGCATGGAGAAATCCGGTTGGCGGATCGTCGATTCGCCGGCGTCGCAGCAGCGCGAGCAGCACGAGTCCCCACTCCTGAAAGATCTCGATGGCGACCGGTTCTCCAACCCAGTCATGTCGGAGCGCCTCGGCCACGGCCTGGCAAGCGCGTAGCAGCTGGTCGGATTGCGCCTCGGAAAGTCGCTCGACCACAACCTCACAGGTCCAAAAGGCCGTCGCCATCGCCCACAAACGGTGACGCACTCCGGGGAGGTCGTTCGCAGCTTCGAGTTGTGAGTCGAGAAACGACGAAAGGTCGTCCAGAAAGCTAGAAAAGACATCTTCACTCACGAGTTCGGGACTCCCGAACATCCGTCCGAGGGCTTCGAAGTTCCGCGCACTAGCCTCGCCTGCGGCAATCTGCGCTACAACGAACTCTGGTGCAAAGCGGGGAACCGCGCTTCTCAGCCGACTGAGGGAAATCAGGGCCTGCATTTCCAAATCGTCTACTTTTCGCTGCGCTTTCGAGCCAGACTCGCTGAGTAGCTGTTTGATTCCCCACAAGCGGCGACGATCGGGCGACGGGTTCTTCGTATCTTTGCCCCTACGTTTCCGGACCTGCGGGATCGAGTCACGCTGGATGCCGGCGAGGCTCGTCAGCAGCGCGGCGCATTTTGCGATCAATTGCTCACTGCGTTTCGGAGCATCGGCGAGTGCTCGTCCAGCGGGCAGAACCTCCGTGAGAATTGTGGTGAGGTTGGCTACGTGCGACTCGAGATCGTCCACTTGTTGCAGTACCTCATCGGGCGATCCCTTGATCTTGTTCCGGGTCGTCGTCTTTTTCTTCTTCGGGGGGTCGAAAAACCTCGTCTGATCGAAAAGTACGACGTACTCGCGTTCGAGGCGGTCAATGACGGGCTCGCAGTTCTCCCAACCCGACGACGTGGGGAACTCGGGCACGAGGTTTCTCACCTGAGGGCCACCACTTCCCACATCACCGCGGCTCCACCTGACCTCGATCTCTCCGAAGGGGGCGTCGTTGACCGGGCGGAGATGGACACGAAAAGCATCCTCCGCATACCGGTAGTGAACATGAAGTCTAACCTCGACCGGTGAAGGTAGAGGCAAGGACCCGTGCTCGACGACCGTATGCATCTCGACCCGGCGATTCTCGGCCTGACCGCTGGCCAGCGGCAAGTCCAGATGATCCACCCCGGCCGGTAGCTGGAAGGTCTCCGGCGACGTATGACTCAGAATCTGGCCGGGTCGAACCCCTCGCTTCAATTGCTTCTCGTCCAGTAGGGCGATGCGCCGCCGTCCCTGATTCGTAGACACAAGCAGGTGGAGCTCGGGAATGATGTCGCGCCACGTCGGCAAGTCCCTGCCGTGACGGTCGAGAAATACCGAGCAACCTCGTGCCGCCAGTGTGGCCGGAGATTTCGAGGCGAGGCAGTTTGCTGCAGGGATGTGCTTCTGAACGACGGTCCGAAGTTGCGTCGCGTCCACAACAGAAAACGGCTCACCCACCAGCAGCACGTGCAGACGACTATCGACGAGATGTCTCTGAATCTGCTCCAGCGCTGCGAGCTCCATTACGAACGCTCGCAGCCAATCATCCAGTTGCGCGGAAACTCTTCGTGAGAGTTGGGAGAGCACTTCTTCGGATACCGTCGCTGATGCCAGTGCCAGATCACCTTCACGGTCGAGGCAGGGAACCCGGACCTCTTCCTGAGTGAGATCTCGAATGAGTGCATGCAGCCGGGGTTCGCAAAGCAGTCGCTTACGAACGTCTGCCTGGTTTCGAACGTCGTCCCATCCCCGACAAACAAGGTCCCCAATCTCCGAGAGGTAGCCTTCGGTCCCGAGCAGTGGAGCGGGCGTATCAGGGCGTCCGAAGACCGCGCGTCGCTCCCAATACCAGGCGTCTTCCGAATCTTTCGTGTCGATTCGACCAATCAGCAGCGAAGCTGTGCAGGCCTGCGCCCCTGCGTCTACCACGAGGACGACATCTCCCTCATTCACCGCCTCTGCGCTACCGCTCGCGCGCCAGCCCATCGCTGCAGCGACCGACCGCCACACGAGCCACGTTTTGGAACTAGCGGGCAGAATCGCTCTTAGCGCGCGCATTCCTACTTCGTCGAGGTCGTCCGGCGTGGCAACCGCCAACCTACTGGACAAATCCATCCGACCTCGCAGCAGATGCCGCACGATCTTTCGCGCGTGTTCGTGCTCGTCTCGAATCGTCGTCGCTTCACTGGCGAGAACTCGGACGGCCTCGTCGAGCGACGTGATGCACCAGTCGCCTCTCACCGCGCTCGACGCACTCGAACCGCACGGAACCGGCGTCGTTTGTTTGCCGTCGTCATCGACTACGCGCGCTGCCACAGCTGGCTCACCAGTGAGAGCCGAATCGGCAGCCTCGGCAATCACCGGAGTCGGACCGTAAAGATCGAAGCCCAGCTCACGCAGACATCTCCCGGCGGACGTGCTTCCCGCACTCTCGTACGGTTGACCGATGCATTGGCAAATCCATCGCGCCAAGTTCCAGATTCCGCTCCGATCGGCGGCGCCTTCCCAGACGTAAACGTTGTCCGCGTTGACCTGCTGACCCAGGACTTCTAGAGGGAGACCTCGCCAAGACGACCACGTCTCGGGAATCTCGGTCCGGAGGTCGAGCTGGAAGCTGTGGCGCTCACTTCCAGCGGGACGAAGCATACCTTCGCCTCTCAAACGCGAGATTTCGATGTCTACAGTTCGACCTTCCGTTCGAACTGTTACGGTGCGCGGGCCAGTGCCATGATCCGGGTCTACGACAAACTCCACACCCCCGTGAACGAACTCGAACGGTGAGGCCCCATGGAAAGACGTACGAACGATTCCTTCTGTGGAAGTTACGTTGCGCGATGCCGAGAGTAGGGAGCACACGGCCCATGCGCACAGCCGGGGGATCCACTCGTCAGCTCTCCTCCATATCTCGGTAGACAGCTCTTCGCGTCTTCGAATCATCCGGAAGATGCGCCAGATTCGATTGTAATCCGGGTGTCCGAGGAGAGCGTTGTTTGGCTCGACACGGACGCTGGGAGGAACATCGGCGAAGTCCCCTTCGTCGAATCGACGACAGACCGACTCCAGGTCCCTGAGCAAATCGAGGTCGGAAGAGAGCAAGTCGGGATGCTCGCATTCGTACTCCCTTCGAGCCCGCGCGGCCCGGCCGAGTTCGACGGCGACACGTTTCGCCAACCGATTCTCGGCCGTGTCTACAGACCGGTGGCGGACCACCGCCGGAACCTTGGCCGCGACGCTGGTCTTCTCGCGAAGGCTGCGCCCCGGCACCCGAGCCAGCTTCATGAGGCATCTAGTATCCTGGATCCGTACTTTTGCCGGCATCATCTGCTGATAGGAGCGGCGCATGTGCACCTTCGGACCGTCCGCAATGTTGCGAAGTGCCACCGTGGCTGGCTCCGCGAGTCGCATCAGCAAGTCTCGTGGAATCGGTCGGGAGCCGAGGTCGAAGCGTTCGCGCAAGTCGGTGAGCAGCTCCGAACTCGTGCGCAGACGTGCGTCGAAGGTGCGCAGGTCGAACCTCGAACCCTTCGCGATCAAATCCTCCAGAGACCTCACCGTCTGGAGATAGTGGTGTTGCAAAGGAGAGAGCCGACTGCCAGCAGGCAACCCAGCCAACGAGAGCGCGGGTGGCGGGCCCGTCATATTCACGGTCTTTTTCATGCGCGTGTCAGATACTCGGCGCTCGACCAGATGAACGAACCGTAGCCAGCTTCTCGCGCCTTGAGGAAGTCATCGCTGAGCTCTGGCGTGTAACGGTCTAGCTGCTCAGCGACTCTGTCGAGACATGCCCGCCCGCGCTCGGTGTCCGTTTCCACTCCTCGCAATTTGGGCATGATCTTCTGCACGACCTGATCGCCGAGCGCGCGTTGCCAGGCCTCGTCTGTCGTCGCCGAATCGGACGCTCGGACGGACGGGTGATTCGCGACGTAGTTCTCGATCGCCTGCAGCACTCGGTGTCCGACGGCGCGATGAGCGATGGAAAGTCCCTCGTTCACACCGTTCATGAACTCACGGATGTCGTTCCTGACATCTTCCGACAAACCGTCTTCAGGCTTGACGACCCATGACTTCCACGTCTCAAAGCGGAGTCGCTCAGCGGTCGGCTGAAGTGGCTGGCGAAGGGCGCGGCTCCGGAGATTCGTGGGTCGAGGAAAGGTGATGACGTTGCCACGATCGAGCACCTTGTCCGAAAGCGCATTCGTGGTTTCGTCCTCGTTCATCGTACCGACAAAGAGTACGTTTTCGCCGAGGAACACTCGCTCCTCATCGAGACCGGAGCCGATGTCGACGCCGATGTAGGGGACGTCGTCACCCTCGAGCCCGCGCCGAGCTTCCAGTTTGCTCAGAAACTCGCTGAAGTAGAGTTCCACGCGGGCCAGATTCATCTCGTCCAATAGGACGACCAGCAACTGGTCGGAGAATCCCTCGCCGGGCTCCTTCTGACTCTGGACGAGTGCCTGCAGCAGCTCGGTCGCCTTGTAGCGATTGTCCATGTAGTTGAAGAAGCCGAACAAGTCCTGGGGACTGTCCCAGTTCGGCTGCACCGAAAGCATCTTGTGATGCAATCCCCCGAACATGCTGTAGAGGCGGGGCAATTCTGACTTGCCGGTTCCGCTGACGCCCGCAAGGACGGTCAGTGGAGCCCATGTCGCGATTTTCAGCGAGGTGTGGAATGCTTCGACGAGTCGCCGAGGAAAGTGGAAATCGGCAGCCTCGATCTGGTTGGCCACGCCGTCGAGCCACTCTGCTTCCGTCGGTTCGGACCGCATGGGCCTGACCAGGGTCAGGTCAAAAGCCCCCCCGTGGATAGTTTGGACTCGGGCGTCGCGGTCGACCTCTAGCTCGCTCTTGTGACGTTCGTAGCGAGCCTCGAGCCGCTCAGCCCGCTCTTCCATTTCAGCCTCGAGCTCCTTCTTTCGCTCCTCGAAGCGCTGCTCGAGGGCCTCGAGTTTCGCCTCGATTTCCTCGAGCTCGACCTGTCGCTGAGCAATCTCGGCCCCCTGCAGCGCAACCTCGCCCTTCAGCTTGCCAAGTTCGACATCCTTCTCGACTACCGCGTCTTGAAGCGTACGAAGGCGCTCTTCCTCCTCCGCGGTGCGTATCTCCCGCCTTCTTCGCTCGGTCTCCCATGCGTCTCGTTCTTCGGTAGCCGCCCGATAGTCATCGAGAAGCCGAGCGAGTCGCTCATCGACGCCCCTCAGGCGCTCTAGCTCGTCCAGCTCGGCGCGGTACCTCTGCTCCAGTTCCTTCTCCACCTTTGGACGGAGTTCCGCGCGTCGAGCGTCCAGCTCTCGCTCCGCCTCTGCCTCCAGTTCTTCGCGCCGGTCCGCATGCTCCTGCTCGAGTTCGCCTCGTCGCTCGGCCAGTTCCTGAAGCTTGTCGAGGTATTCTTGCCTCTTTTCTTCTAGTTGCTCTTCTCGCTCCTTCAGTGACTCTAGTTCGCGCTCGAGCTCTTCGACCCGCGTTCGTTCGTCCGCATACTGCTGGCGCAGTCCCTCGACATCCGCCTTCAGCCGCTCTGCCTTCTTGGTCTGCTTGGTCCGCTCGCGTCTTTCGTGATTGTAGCTTTCCTCGAGTTTCTCCCGGCTCGACCGCTCCTCGCGGAGGTCCGCCTCCAACTGGCGGTCTCGCTCCACCGCTTCTTGGTTCGCTTCATACCGTTCCCTGAGGCGCTCCAGGCCCTCGAGTCTCTTCTTCAGTTCATCGCGTTCCGCCGTGAGACTGGCGGCAGACTCTTGCTGTTCGCGCAGCTTCGCGAGCTTCTCGATCTTGGCTTCAATCTCTTCGCGGTCTGCGACGTCGTCTTCAGACAGGAGCCGCATGTTGTGCCGCTGTGCTGCGTCCAGCTTGGCGCTCGTCTCGGTGAGTCGCTCGCGAAGTTGGTCCCGCTCGGCTTCCAGCGTCTCGAGTTGCTGATGAAGAATCTCGATCTGTCCCGGCTTGTACCGAGTAACGATTTCGATGTTCTCGTCGACGAGATCCTCGAGGAACTGCTGCTCCATTCGGACACGCGACTGCTTCTCTTCGAGCGCGCTGTGTTCCTGACTCAGCTCTGCATGCTTCTCCTCGAGCGTCGCCAGCTTCTGTTGAAACTCCGTGGAGAGCTGCTGCGCGGCACCCCGGGTGAGTTCGCCAATACGGCTCTGAAGCTGTTCCTCGGAGAGCCTGTCATGGAGCTCTCTCTGAATCGCCTGGAGGTTCTCGCTGACCTTGTCGGCCTTACCAATCGCCTCACCAGTCCCAATAGACTGGGTTCGAAGTTCGGACACCAGTGCTTCCACGGATTGGCTAGTCTCACCAACCGCAGCCATCAGGCCACGTGCGAGCGACGAGAAAGACTGCGACAGTTCGCGTCCAACCTTCTCTCGGACTTCGTCCGCGATTGCCGTCGTGTCGACCCCTTCCGTTTCGGCGACGTTGTTTTTGTTCCTCAACTTTTCTGGCTTCTTAGGCATGATCTGGTCCCCGGTGAGCGATTGGACGAAGTGCGACGCAACGCTGCGAATCGCTCGTCCGAACTCTCCCTGTCTCGATGAAAAAGGATTGATGCTGCTTGCCGCACGAGCTAGCGCAGCCGCGAATATGTTGCCGTATGTGGTGAGAGCTCACAGCCTGACCTCCGCTGTCATCTGGCCGAAGTGAAGGGACAACGAATCCTCGAGGGCCACCGAGCCCCCTGGACGGATGGTGTACATCGGCTTGCCTGGAAGGCGAGCGTTCCAGGTGTCTTGCGTGAAGTTCTGGAGGATCAACCTCGCTTTGGAATCCTCGACCACTCGCCCCGCGATTCCGATGCCACGCCCCCCGAGGCCCGGTCTCATCCGGTCCTGATGAATGACCGTATCGGGTGACAGAGCGATGATGCGCTTCCCAATTCGCATCCGGGGCGGCGAGCGAAGAGGTTCTCCGCATTGCCAGCAGTCTCCACAATTGCCTCCGGCTCGAACACGGCTGCGACAGTAGAAGTTGTCTGCGCCGCAACGGCACGCGAACAGCGCGTCATGGAGTTGGCTCAGAACGTTGCGCCACTCGCTCTCCCTCACCCGCGCCCTGGGGTCGCGCAGCCCATTCGTAAAAACGCGCGTGAAATGTGCTCTGAGGTTCTCGGGATACAGCTCCCAGAAGGTTCCGACATGGTCATGGACTTCTGGTGCCGGCCGGTTCGACGCATCCTGGGGGTCGAAGACGAAGATCGGATTCCACCCGTACAACTGCTCCATGGCCGGTAGGTCCATACACCGGATGGCGACCTCGCGCTCTCCCTCGAGCGGGTGCCCGACCATCAACATGTAGAAGAGGAGTACGGCCAGAGAGTGTCGGTCCGTGTCCGAAGAGGGGAGAGCCTCGCCTCGGACAATCTCTGGAGCCATGAATCTGGCGGTCCCGAGAACGCCGACTTCGCGGCCATCGTCGGGGACCACATTGTCGTTGTCGCAGATCAGAACCGTTCCCTTGGCCGGTTCGAGGAAGACGTTCCCGAACGAGATGTCTCCATAGCAAAAGCCTCGGGAGTGAAGGTCGAGAAACGCGTTGACCAGATGCACACCCGCCGTCGCCAGCACGCGAAAAGACACTTCGACTCGCCCCGCGACGACATCGACGATGCTCCTGTAGGACGGAGGCCGAAGTGGCATGAGGTACCCGAAGGCATCGAGGTTCGGGCCATCTACGATGTCGGTCGGCCACAGGAACTGTTCGCTCGGCGATCCCTGTTCGACCAGACGCATGATGCGTGTCTTCTGCATGGAGGTGGCACAGTGGGGGTGGTACCACTTCAGCGCATGCTGGGTCCCGGCGACCGTCGCCTCGTAGACGTCCCCCTGACCGCCGCTCCCGAGCCTGCAGCCGACCAGCACCAGCTCGCCGTCGCTGCGTCGTTCCATGGTCTGTAAAATCGAAACGCTCATTGTTCGTGGTCCCCCCGGGCTGGTGACAGATAGGCGATTGTTCGCGGCATCAGCTTCGAGATTTCGTCGGTGGAACCGGCGGTTGTCGTCTGAGCACGAGACCTCGCGAGGAGGGTGGGTGGGAGGTCGCTCAGCGAGGAGAGCCGTTGCTGTTCCCGCCCGTGCTCGAGGCCGAAACGGTAGAGCAAACAGAGGGTGACATCGTCGCCGCTTCCCAGCTTGGAATAATCGGCGAGCCACCCCGGAAGGTCGGCAGCGACCTCATCGAGCGGCCTTCGTCGGACGTCCGCGTGCAAATCAGTCGCGAGCTGATAAAAGTCGACATCGGACCGGAAAGCGTTGGAGATACCGTCGGTCGACATCAACACGATCGAATCGTTTACCGCACTGGGGCCCCTGTCCCCGGGCTCCAGTTCCAGTACGCCGATTCGGAACACCGACGCATCGAGTTCGCACATCGAATGGGTCTCGTTCCCAATGGAATCGAGGTCTGATGCCACGCACCTTTTGCACTGGCCGTCACCCCCCACTGCCAACACGTCACCATCACCGACCTGCACCGCAATGATCCGACTCGGAGCGGCGATGCAGACCAGAAGGGTCGTCCCGTATGCGTTCACCGGATTCAGCGCCAGGTCTCGGCGGGTGTGGGGAGGGAGCGATTCCGGCAGATCCTTCTCCGTAAGCGGGTGCTCGATGAGATGGTCTGCGACGCGTTCCCGCCACTCCTCGATCAGCAGACGAGGAACGTCCGGCACGATCGATGGACTGCGCAGCAACCGTTTCGCGAGCTCTTCGACGACCCGATGAGCACTCTCGACCGCGATTCGAGCTCCCGTGGCACTGCGCACGCAGCGCGAGCTACCATGTCCGTCGGCGACCACGCCGAGTGCCAGAGGAGTGCCTCCGATGCCGTGCCATGCGCCCCAGGCGTCCTGGTTCGGAATCCCTTTGCGAATGTGCGCGGCACCACGGACCGAGCAGCCGACGGCACGCCAGCCGATTGCGGGCTCACCACACATCGTCGGCCTCCACCTGCGGCTGCGCGGGGAGCACGACGTTGCCCGAGACCTGTGTCGCGCTCGCCAGACGGCTCGCCGGCGACGACACCGATTGCAAGACCGCGGTCGACGCCCACCGAATGTGGCTGACGAGCGCCTCTGGGCTGTTTGCCTGCAGCACCGGTATCTCCGAATGACCGATGAAGCGTTGCAACACATCTTCGTCGGCGTCGCGACCGATCGCGATCGCGAGTCGGACGGCCTTCTTCCCCCACGGCTTTGCCATCAAAGCCTGAAGTCCTTTGCCGAAGTCGTCCGTAGGCATTCCGTCCGACATGAGGACGAGGACCGGCGGCAAGGCACGGTTCGACATCACCTCTACGTCGAGTTCGTCTGCCACCATTTCGAGTGCGCGTCCCATGTCGGTGTAGCCGCTGCTCTGCAGGTCCTCCCACTCGAAGCCCTCGACTCCTACCGGAGCTGCGACCTGCCACCGAGCACCGCTCGAGAACGTGACCACGCGTAGTTGCACCTCGGCATGCGGATTGTCCTCAGCGACCTGGCGCATGTGTGGAAGTGCCTCCCTCACGGCTTGGTTCAGCGCCTGGATCTTGCTTCCGCTCATCGACGACGATGTGTCGGCAATCCAGATGAAGTGTAGTGGTCGGCGGGCGAGTTCTCCTCCAGGACGAAATCCCATGATACCTCCTCGTAGCGTGGGGTTGCTCGTCGTTCAGGAGAGAAGACGGCTCTTCTGAGCCTACTGACAGAAAAAACTCATCTGCCGACTCCGGGCCGGGGTTTCCTGCGGATCGAGAAACCGGGTCTTGGCCTCCGAGGACTGCGTCGCGCACCGCATCCAACAGCTCCGTCCTCGCCTCTGAGGTCCATTGCCCGAAGCTGCGTCCGAGTAGCCTCGCGAACCCCCGTTCTAGGGACAGCCCGGAGTAGGCGATCCTTGCAGCGGTCGCGCGAAGAAGCGATGCACGAGAATTGGTGAACGATCCGCCAGCCCGCAGGACCCGACACCCGATGATCATGTTGTGATAGACCTGCGTGACGAAAGCCCCGTCGACCATTGGGGTCTGGTCGATCTCGACCAGCCAGGCGCGGTTGCCGATCGCTCGGTGACGTTGTGCCACCTCGAATCTGCCATCGAGTCCATAGACATCATTCGTGCGGGTCGTCTCAGTCGTCCGAAAAACGCGGAGCACGAAGTTTTCGAGACGACAGAGCCGTTGCATCGCGCCGCGACTCAACAACTGCACCGATGAGACACAACCGTGTCGATGAAACTTCAGTCCCACGACGTCCGCATCCGAGACTCCAGCATTGAGCAGGGGAGAGGCGTATCGAGCCAGGTACTCGTGGCCCGCCAACGACATCGGGTCTCCGACCACGAACCGAAAGTCGAAGTCTTCGCCGTGACCGGCGTAGTACTGCGATCCGGTCAGGAAGAGCGCGCCATCCACGTCGCGGGCGACTTCGAGGAGCTCCGCAGTGAGCATCGCGGGACCAGTCACGATTCCTCCAGTGGAAAGGCGAGTCGAATGAGGTCGGTTGCGATCGCATCGACGGTCGACTCCAGATCCTGTCGAGCGTCGAAAACTCGTCTCCACTGGGCCCTGGGCTCTTGGGACATCGTGGCGAGAAACGCCGCCTGGTATTCGAAGTAGTGTGGAGAAACCCGTTCGGGCTCGCGTTCCCAAAAGAGACTGAGTCCGTCGACCGGCTCCCTGGTGTCGAGGAGATAGCGAACATGTGACTGCTCGTGGACGGACTCGAAGGCGTGTGACACCGTGCGCTCGGCCTCCATCTCAGACATCCCCGTCAGCCTGAGTCGGGCGACACTGCTTGCCATCAAAGTTATCGACCCCCGATCGATCAGGCAGAACCCCCGATATCGGCCCGCCCAACTCCGCCTCGCCGCAAACCCCGTGGCCTCGAGCCCGACACGATCAATGTCGTCCGAGGCTTCGAAGGTCTGGAGGAAGCGTTGCATCAACTCACGCGAGGGCGGAACTCGTTGCGCGGCATACCCCCGCCGCAATAGCTCCGCGCATAAGTCGCGCGTCACGGAGGTCTTCCCCGTGCCATCTGTGCCGTCGATTTCGATGATGATCCCCATGAAGCCCCCCGGCCCCTTGCTTCGACGAGCCCATCGCGACCGTCCGTCTGCTTCAGTACGACGACTGTAGCACGCAAACGTCCACGCTTAATAGTGAAAGTCGAAGGGGCAGAGGCGAGCTCGACGTTCTCGCTGGTCGGCTCCCTCGACCATGACCAGTTCTCTCGCGTGACCCACCGGGCTCTATCCGAACAGTGACTTGAGCCCCAGCTTCGCGGCCACCGAAGTGCCGCCGGCGATCACGGCGGAAACGGGGAGGCTGACCGGCCCCGTGACTGCGACAAGGCCGGCAACTACCGCCACGCCAGCGGCAGATGCCACGGCGCCGGTGCCCGTCTCTTTGGCCGCGTGAGCCGCCGCCTCTTTCCCGGTGCATTCGCCCCTTCGGTACTTCATGATTCCCTCTGCCGTCCCAAGGACACCGTCCACCGCTCCGCCGAGCACTCCGGCGCGGCCGACGCCCTTGGTGATTTCTTTCGCCGCAGTTTTGACGGCATCTTTGCCGACGGCCTTCGTCACTTCCTTGGCCGCACTCTTCGAGACCTCCGTCGATGCTACCTTCGACGCCGCCTTACCGAGCTGTTTGACGCCGTGCGCCATCAGCTGCGGAGCAGCCTCACCCATCGCAGTCCCCGCAGCCGCCTCCACGGTCTCCCGGACCAGCACCTTGATCGGCTCTTCCAGCAGCTTTTTGCCGCCCGCTTCAAACAACACTTCCCCTGCCTGGCGAACGCTCGCAGCGGACGCTGCGCTGATGTTGGCTCGAATGGCGTTGGCTTTCTTCGACGTCGTGGCGCTCATAGCAGTCTCCTTCACGTTCCAGTTGCGGTTCGTAGGGAAGACGCGGAAGAAGCGGCTACTGACACTTCCGTTTCGCTTTTGTTTTTGGAAACGTCGAAGAACTGCAGCCACGCGCCCGCCGTTGCCTCAATCGCTGCACACCTTCGGGAACCCCTGCAGCCAAGTGACCGATGCCTCGCCTTCCTCCACTTCGTCGAGTGCGTGGCAATGTCGGAGAGAGAGGGTCAGGAGGTGGCGCGAGCTGGTTGAATTGCCGCGCAGGGACCTCCTCGCCTTCCGTAACCATTCAGATGGGGTGGAAGCATCCGGCCTCAGTTATCTCTGCATCTTCGTCGTTACCCTCTTCGGATCGAATCCGACCAATCGACTCGTACGAGACCCCATTCCTCGCGGTCACGCGATTTCCGTCAGCAGTGGAGCCAGAGTCGTGGGGCCTCCTTGGACCTCTGGACGTTCGACGGAATGGTATGAGACGAACTTCGGTGTCTCGTCGACCACCCCATTGAAAAAGTAGCAAGCATTCAGTTGTTCGGCAGAGGTGGGGCCCAATTGCACCAGCGGTAGCAGTCGGCACCATCTACCCTGAACTGGCGACATCATGTGTAGATGCCCTTCGTACGGCGGTTCGTACACTTCGAAATGCGTCCTTTCGAACGGAGTGCGCGACCCCATGACCATCAAGGCCTCCGCGTTGTACAGGACCTCGCCTCGCCCAGAACGGCCTGCGAGCACGAGGGGATAAGACGCCCAGCGAGTGCCCACCATCCCCCGGAACTCGTCGACCATCTCCTGGTAGCGGGTCATTCGCTGCCGTGCGACTAAATCTCCGACCACGCCACCGTGCCCCTGCCAGCGATTTCGCAGCTTATTTGCCCGCTTGACGAGGCTCACCATTCGCTTGCTGACGAGAGCGTCGAGTAGATCATCATCGTCGCACACAAACATTCGCCTCCACATATCTGCCGAACCGTCGTTCAAACCGGCACGGATGAGCTTCGAAAGTCGTTCGTAGATAATCACCCAGGTGGCAAATGAGGGTCGCTTCACCGAGAGACCTTGCCCGTCGATGGTCCGGCGCACAGTCTCCCATTCGCTCAGGAATAGCTGGTCGTTCGTCCTGACTCCGCTCATCACGACGGTCGCCAAGAATTGCGTGAGGGCCTCGAAGAAGTGGTGAAGCAGCTGATACGCCCTGAGAGGCTCAGTTCTCGATGTATGGAAGGCCCACAAGACGCTCGCGAGCGGGAAAGGTAGCGTGTCGAGCCATGCCTCGAAGGTTTCCCCATGGTTTACGCGGCCGAGCGAGCTCTCGATTTCGGCTCTTCTACCTGGAGCGCGCCACAACTCTGAGCGCAGTTCCTCGATCTCTCGAGCGACCGCGTTCAGCTTGCGATCCAGATCAACAACCGCGGCGTGTTCTTCGGCTGGTGGAAGAAACATCACGAGATTTGCAACGTCGTCCGCTCTAAGACGCGATACGACCGACCCCAGCGAGAGGCTACCGAATGCGTGTTGGCCGAGCGGCCCCTTGAGGTAGCTGGCTGCGACCCTCGCATCAGCTCTTTCCGGGTCCAAGGGGATTTTGAACCAGTCCTTCGGCTTTGGAGGAAGCGCTTCGGGGTCCGTTGTCGCAATCGGTCGCGCTCCGCGGATGAATAGGACGTTCTCGCCTGTGCCCGGGTCCAAGCCGTCGGAACATCGGCTGATCTGCTCGGCTAAGTCCCCGAGCAGAGAGCGTTCCAGCCCGGTTCGCGACCCCATGCGCTCCAGTGTCTCTTTACTGACCAACGGCGGGAGGCCGCGGAACTCCCCTAGTTCGACGAGCGTGCCGAGCCGCGGATCACCGCTATCCGTCCTGCTGAAGTAGTTCTCCAGCACTCGACCATCTTCCGACGCGTCTCCGACGAAAATCTGCTCCGACTGCTGCTGCCTTTTGAACACGACAACGTAGGACTCGATTAGAGTTCGAGAGAAGGTCCCGCTGGGAAGGAGGAACGCGGCTTCCACCTGCAGCCCCGCGTTCGAAACGGTGACCGCCTGACTCGAAAAGAACGCTGGAGATAAGACGAAGACGATTCGGCCGTCGGCTTCGAGGTGACGTGCCGAGGCCATCAGCAGATGAAGTGCTGCGTCGCCGCGAAGCTGCTGTTCGCCGCACTGGATCGGTTCGGAGACCCGCACCCCGAACGGCGGAGCGCTCACGATGAGGTCGAATTTCTGGTCAGCCTGAAGGCCGAGGTCTTGCCAGTCCGGACGCCCGGAGACGCTACCACGGTTCGGCAACATTCTCCGGGCGCACACGAGCGCGTCGGGGTTGTCCTCGAGACCGACGAACTCATCGGGCTCAAGCGCGTGAACAAGAGGCCCGAGCAGCGAGCCATACCCCATACAGGGGTCGAGGACTTTCGCTGCCTTGGTGCCTTTGACCAACTCGGAAATGAAGCCCGATACGAGGGGGGGTACGAATCCTTCTACACCTCCCTTAGAGAGTCGCGAGGCGATGAGTCGAAGTTCACTGTAGGTCAGCCGAATATCGTGCGCGTCTGCGAGGTCCAGGAGCTCTGCGCAGTGCAGGGTTGCCAAGCTTCTGGAGCCTCGGCTGGCATCGAGGAGCTCCCAAATCTCGCGGACAGCCGCGATATCTATCGACTCATCCCCCTGTTCCACCTCGGTTCTCACGCTGCCTCTCCCCAGTCCCTACAAACACGCTCAGCCTGCTGCAGTACCAGCACAACCGCGTCCTCCTGCTTGTCCGGCGGATAGCCCTTCCGCCGCAGAAGTTTCTTCAACTTGCGCCGCATGTCGGCCTTCACGGCCTCCCGTTCGGTCCAGTCAATCGTCACCGAGCGCCGAATCATCTCTACGAGCTCCCGAGCGATGTCGGCGATGACTTCGTCGGACATGACCGCGGTCACCGTGTCGTAGGCGCCGAGGGCGTCGAAGAAGGCGAGCTCGTAGACGGTCAGCCCCAGTTCGTCGCCGCGCTTCTGAGCCTCGCGCATTTCCTTTGCGAGCTCGATGAGCTCGGAGATCACTTCGGCGGTCTCGATAGTGCGGTTCTGGTATCGCAAGAGCGTCTTCCCGAGCATCTCGGAGAAGCGCTGGGCCTGGACGACGTTCTGACGGCTCTGCGTCTTGATCTCGTCGTTCAGCAGCTTTTTCAGGACCTCGAGCTGCAGGTTCTGATTCTTGTCGACGCGGACCTTCTCGAGGAAGTCGTCGCTGAGGATCGAGATGTCCGGCTTCTGCAGACCCGTGGCGCCGAAGATGTCGATGACTTCGTCGGACGACACCGCCCCCGAGACGATCTGTCGGACGGCGCTGTCGAGCTCCTCTTTCGTCTTCCCGCTCCCGCCGGTGGTGTACTTGGCAAGGTTCTTCTGGACGTCCTGGAAGTACGCGACCTCGGCGACCATGCCGCGGGCTTGTTCGAGGTGAATCGCAATGCCGGCCGCTTTGTTGAGGGCCGCCATCGCGTCCATGAACCGCTTCTTTCCGTCCGCCGTACCGAGCTGGACTTCATCGAGTTCGGCGAGGGCGTCGCGGTTGTGGTCGACCAGGCCGAGGAAGACGCACAGCACGCTACGCCAGTGATAGGGCTCCATTCCCTTGGCGCGGTGAGCTGCGTCGAGACGTAGCTCCATGGCGTCGCGCACTGCGTGCTCGTACGAACTCCAGCCGCTGGCGCCGACTCGGCCGATGAAATCGCTCTCGGACAGGCTCAGCGTGTAGGGGTTCGCCCCCATCTTCCGCAGCTCCGAGAACACGGCGCCGAGCCCCTTGCCTCGCATCTTCTCCCACCTGCCCGGGTCGAGCAGGGCGAGCAACTTGAAGCAGAACGGCTCGAGCTGGAGGACGAGTTCCTTGGTCGCGCTATCGCGCTCCACGTTGTCGGGCGCTGGCTGCCGCAATAGCCGATGCAGGGCGTGGACGGTGTTCTCGTAGAGCAGTTTGTTGCCACTGCCGAGCTCGGCGACCATGAAGTTGGTCATCAGATCCAGCGTGCGATGCACCTCGGCGCTCGACCCGTCCCCGATGTTCGCATTGCGGTCGGCGTGGTGTTTCACCGTGGGATGGCCCCACGACCCGAAGATCGTCCCGAGGCGTGTGCGCTCGACGTCCGACAGCGGTGCAACGTCGCGTCCGCAGACGTAGTTGGCGCCTCCCGTCAGCGCGGCCAGTCGAGCGGAGGCTTTGTCGCTGAAGTAGCCCGAGTAGTCGTAGCCGTGAAACATGTCTCGGACGATGCCGAACTTTTCCTGCAGCACCGCGAGGGCAACGTCCATCGGTAGCGTCGGCTTGTCGCCTTTTCCGCCGTACCGGTGGACCGCCTTGCGCAACTGGTCGGCGAGCCCGAGGTAGTCGACGACCAGGCCAGACGGCTTGTCCTTGAAGACGCGGTTCACCCGCGCAATCGCCTGCATCAGCCCGTGCCCCTTCATCGGCTTGTCGACGTAGAGCGTATGGGCGCACGGTGCGTCGAAGCCGGTCAACCACATGTCGCGTACGATCACGATGCGGAGAGGATCCTTCGGATCCTTGAAGCGCTTCTCGATCTCCTTCAGACGCGACTTCGCCCGAATGTGTTGCTGAAACGCCGGCGGATCGCTCGCCGACCCCGTCATGATGACCTTGACCCCGCCCTCGGCGTCGTCGGCGGAGGCCCACTCGGGCCGAAGCCGCACGATCTCCTCGTACAGGTCGACGGCGATACGTCGAGACATCGCGACGATCATCGCTTTGCCTTCCAGGATCTCGCATCGTCGGTCGTAGTGCTCGAGGATGTCCTTCGCGACCAGGCGAACGCGGTCCTCGCTGCCGACCATCGCTTCGAGCTTCGCCCACTTCGACTTGAGTCGCCCCTTGACGGCCTCTTCCTCGCCCTCGGTGACCTCTTCGAAGTCCTCGTCGATGACGGGCTTCACGTCGTCCGGCAGTTGGATTCGAGCCAGTCGCGCCTCGTAGTAGATCGGGACCGTGGCGCCGTCTTCTACGGCCTGCGCGACCGGGTACGTGTCGATGTAGTCGCCGAAGACGGCCGGCGTCGAACGGTCGTCAAACTCGATCGGCGTCCCCGTGAACCCGATGAACGAGGCGTTCGGCAAACCGTCGCGAAGGTTCCGAGCGAAGCCGTCGACGAACGCGTACTGGCCGCGGTGTGCCTCGTCGGCGATCACGACGATGTTGCGTCGTTCGGACAGCACCGGGAAACGCTCCCCCTTCGCGGTTCCGAACTTCTGAATCGTCGAGAACACGATGCCGCCGCTGGCGACCTGCAGCAGCTCGCGCAGGTGCCCCCGGTCCTGCGCCTGCACAGGTGCTTCCATCAGCCCTTTCGCGGCGGCGAACTGACTGAACAACTGCCCGTCGAGGTCGTTGCGGTCGGTGATGACCACGATGGTCGGGTTGTTCATCTGTGGCTGGAGCGCGAGCTTCGCCGCGTAGAAGGCCATCGAGATCGACTTGCCCGAGCCCTGGGTGTGCCACACCACCCCGATGCGCTGGTCCCCCTGCTGCTGCGAGGCCCTCACCGTCTCGGCGACCGCCTTGTTGACGGCGTGGTACTGGTGGTATCCGGCGATCTTCTTGATGAACCCGTCGTCCGTCTCCCACATGACGAAGTGTCGGATGTAGTCCAGAAAGCGCTCTTTCTGAAACACCCCTAACAGCAGAGTTTCGATCTCCGGCGTCGCGGCCGACGCGAGCTTCTCGCCGTCGACTGTTCGCCACGGCCCGAACCACTCCATCCCGGCGGTCAGCGAACCGATGCGCGCCTGCGCCCCGTCGGCGACGACCAGCACCTCATTGGTGTTGAAGAGGTCGGGGACCTCCGCCTTGTACGTCTGCAGCTGATTCCACGCCGACGTGATCGTGGCGTTCTCGTAGGTCGGATTTTTCAGCTCGACCACGGCGAGCGGCATGCCGTTGACGAACACGACGACATCGGGTCGACGGGTCGCGTCGCCGACTTTCAGGGTGAACTGGTTGACGACCAGCCAGTCGTTGTTGTCGGGGTCCTCGAAGTCGATCAGCGCGGCGAGGTCCCCCCGCGTCGTTCCGTCGTCGCCTCGAACCTCGACCCCGACGCCCCGGGTCAGCAGCGACTGGAACGCGAAGTTGTTCTCTTCGGTGACCGGACTTTGCGGGCGCAGGATTCGGTTCGCAACGTCGTCGAGGACGTTCGCTGGCAGGTGGGGATTGATGCGTGCGAGCGCCGCACGAAGGCGGCCAACGAGGATCACGTCGGCGAAGGTGGCTCGTTCCGCGCCAGGTGAACCGGGCGCAATCTCGGGGCCGGGAAGGTAGTCGTACCCGAGCTCCTTCAGGTACTCGATGACCGCTTCTTCGACGACCGACTCCGACACGCTCACAGGCCCATCTCCAGTTGCTCCGCCGCTTCGGGGACGCGAATCTCACCAGAGATGAGTTTCGGGAGCAGCGTATCTCGCAGTTCTGCGAGGGTTCGGGACTCCCACACGTTGGCCACGATCCGATCGAGCAAAGGGCTGACGACGTCATTGTATCGTTGCGCCAGCGCTTTGGGTGGCACCGCGATCTCGTACCCCGACATCGACTTCCAGTTTACCCGTGGCATCCTGGTTCCGGTCGAGACCGCCTCGGTAAACGCAATGAACGGGTCGTAGGTGAGAAGTCCAAGGACGTACGCGTACCACGCCGGTGACTTCGGCCTAACCACATAAATGTCCGTTGAGCAAATGCCGGCAGCGGGAGCGATCCCCACTTTCTTGAAGTACGGCCGAAGCTTGCCGAAAAGGATATCCCCAGCGTCGAATATCGCCTTTGTGGAGCTGCTGTCGCTTGCCCTCCCCCACGTATCGAGGGTGATGGCTCCTTCGGGCATATCCCCGAGCCCGATGTATGGCGTATCCGGCTCGAGGTCCTCCGGTGAAGCTGAGTCGAGGAAGCGTTCCGCGACGTCGCCGAGCGTACCGACCTCCCACCCCGCCGGAATCGGCCCCAGCTCGCTGTCGACGAGGTCGTCTTCCGGCACGTCGTCGAAGTCGATGAACCAGGATTTGAAAATCGCCTGCGCCATCGCCTCCAACGTCTGGTTCATCTTCCGGTCCAGCTCGATCTTGTCGTCGAGCAGCCCGAGAATTTTGGCAATCTGCTTCTGTTCATGTAGCGAGGGCAAGGGCAGCAAGACCTTCCGTAGCTCACTCTGCCGGATTCCGCTCACCGTGGTTCCGGACGACCTCGCCGTAAGTTGGTGCTGAACTTCTCGCGACTGAAGGGCGAACTTGAGAAATGTGTTGTCGAGGACGTCTGGTTGACCACGAAGTAGGATAACACGCTGTGCGAGAGCAATGTCAGCTGATGCTAGCTGGGCGACCTCGCCCAGCGGTGCCTCGGTAGTAATGAGCACATCGCCAGTCTCCGGTAATCCGCGGCGCATCCACGTGTCGTACTCCTCGGCCGAAATGAACTCAGTCGGCGTTTCGATACGCCCATTCTTGATGATCTTCGCTGTGATCAGGGGAACTCCCGACTCGGTCTTTTTAGGCGTCTTGCCTCGATAGTCGATGATCGCTGACATCACCGATTCGAGGTGGTCGGTGGTCCAGTCTTCAGGAACTGAGATCATACCCAATCTCCGCTAGTGCGCCGCGAATGTCCGAGTCGAGCGACTTCGATTCTTCCATCTGCTGCTTCAGAGTTCCGGTCAGGGCGATCATTCGCTCGTCGAACGGCACGCCGTCGTCGTCCTGCTCCGCTGCTCCCACATATCGGCCCGGTGTGAGCACAAAATCATGTCTCGCTATCTCTTTGGTATCGACTGACTTGCAGAAGCCAAGGACATCCTCAAAAGTGCCTCCGTTTCGCCAGGTGTGATAGGCATCGGCAATCTTCTCCACATGAGAATCATCGAGTACTTTGTGAACCCGGGATTCCATCCGGCCGAGTTTGCGCGCGTCGATGAAGAGGGTCTCGCCGCGTCGGTCCCGATGACGGTTCCCCGCCTTGTTTTTTGTGAGAAACCAAAGGCAGACCGGGATCTGTGTCGCGTAGAACAGCTGTCCCGGACACGCGACGATGCAGTCCACGAGGTCCGCTTCGACGAGCTTTCTTCGGAGGTCGCCCTCACCTGACTGCATCGACGACATCGAGCCGTTTGCGAGGACAAAGCCCGCCGTTCCCGTGGGCGACAGGTGGTGGATGAAGTGCTGCACCCAGGCGAAGTTCGCGTTGCCGGTCGGCGGCGTGCCGTACTTCCACCGCACGTCGTTCTCCAACCGCTCGCCGCCCCAGTCGGAGATGTTGAACGGCGGATTGGCCAAGATGTAGTCGGCGCGCAGGTCGGGGTGCAGGTCCTCGTGGAAAGTGTTCGCGTGCCGGTGACCAAGGTCAGCTTCGATGCCGCGGATCGCCAGGTTCATGCGGGCGAGTCGCCACGTCGTGTGGTTCGACTCCTGGCCGTAGACGCGGACGTCGGTGCGCTGGCCTCCGTGGGCCTGGATGAACTTCAGCGACTGCACGAACATGCCGCCGGAACCGCAGCAGGGGTCGTAGACGCGACCTTCGTATGGCTCGAGCATTTCGACCAGCAGCCGGACGACGCTCTGGGGCGTGTAGAACTCGCCGCCCCCTTTGCCTTCGGCCGAGGCGAAGCGCGAGAGGAAGTACTCGTAGACGCGTCCGAGCGTGTCTTTTTGCTGGTGTTCCCTGGTGCCGAGCCCGATGCCGCTGACGAGGTCGATCAGCTTGCCGAGGTTGTGCGTGTCGAGGTTCGGACGCGCGTAGATCTTGGGGAGCGCCCCTTTCAGACGCGGGTTGTCTTTCTCGATGGCGTCCATCGCCGCGTCGATGACCTTGCCGATGTCGGGCTGCTTCGCCTTTCCCTGGATGTAGGACCAGCGCGCCGTCTCGGGGACCCAGTAGACGTGCTCCGCGGTGTACTCGTCGCGGTCCTCGAGCAGGTCTTCCAGCACGTCTTCGCGGCGCGAAGGGTCGGCGACGTAGTCGTCGCTGTCGGGATCGGCGACGGCGCCCCGGAGCTCCTCGCGGCGCTCGTCGAACGCATCGCCGATGTACTTCAGGAACAAGAGACCGAGCACGACGTGCTTGTACTCGGCGGGATCCATGTTGTTGCGGAGGACGTCGGCTGCGTCCCACAGCTTGGACTCGAAGCCCAGACTACCTGTGCGTTGTTTCTCAGCCACGCGCTCCCTCTTTGTGACGGTATGGTGTGTGTCTTCAGGGTAAGACGAATCGACGAAGTCGACAACGGTCCGGATCAGGCAGTCTCGCGTCTGGAGCCTGCTCCGAGCTGCCCGCCCAGCCGCTGCGCGATGATCGAGTCCTCGAGCACCAGCCCCAGCGCTGCCATCGTGAGGGCGGCGGGGGAACGAAGTTCGTCCTCGACCTTCTTCGAGCCCCACGACCTCGCTCGGGCGAGCGTTTCGGAGTGGGCGATGCGCGCGCACATCGCCTCACCGTAGACTTCGTGCACCGTCTTGCGGACGGAGTCGGCGAGGTGCTCGGGGTAGGCGGCCTGCCAGTGTTCGACCACTTCGGCCACCGGCCGGAAGTCTTCGTTCAGTTGGACCATCCCGTTCGGGTTGGCGGCGCTGGGCGGGTTCCAGACGGCGGCGACGTCTTGCTCTTCGATTTCGTCGGCGCTGAGCCACTGGTAGTCCGGAACTCCGCCGGTGACTTTCGTTCGGCGCGCGGGGAGCGGGCCGTCGGAGTTGCCCTGGCCCCGGCTGGCACCCCCGCCGCCAGCCGAGGTTCCAGAGGTTCGCGTGGGACGTGGCCGCTGCGTCGACCCTGCGCCGCTGTCGGCGGCGTCCACGGTCGTGGTGCCGCTCGCGTCGGCCATTCGGGTCCACCGCTTCCAGCGGTCGCTGAACTTCGAGGCGAGCCGCTCGCTCCAGCGGTCATCCGACAGGGTTCCCGATTCGGACTCTACCGTCGCGCGGAGCGCGGCGACGATCGGAGCAGGGAGGTTTCGGGCGAACTCATCGCCCCACTCGTCCCACGGCAACGCTTCGCCGGCGCGCCGGTTCCCCTTGATGCGCAGCGCGTTCCGGGCCGTATCGGGGTAGACGCCGTAGCCTCCGCCATCGAGCTGGGGCGGTACCGCAATCAGGAACAGGTTTTTTCGCACCGCGCTTTGGTTGATGCCCCACCGTCGAAACGAAGCGTGATGGGTCTTCACGTCGTACAGTTCGTCTTTGTAGAGCGCGGCGATGAATCCGCTGCGATGGGCGTACGAGTGGACATGGGGACGGTCTCCCTCCCACAGATACCAGCAGATCGTCGTACCGTCGGAAAGCTCCAGTTCGCCCGAATGGGCCAACTCTCCCGACGAAGCAGTGACGTCCTCCACGAAATGCCGTGCGCCGCGCACCTGCCGCTGGTTGTAGCGTCGGTCGACGTCATCTTCAGCAGGGCCGCTCGCTTCCTCGAAACTTCGGGGCCAGGAGTCGGGATTGCTGCTCCGAAGCTCCTGCACCAGGACCTCGAGATGCTCGGGGATCTCCCAGTTCCGCTTGTTGAGGTAGGCCGCGTACGCCTTCACGTCGAGGCTCTCGCCGTCCTTAGTGACGAACGTGTGCTCTCGGCCCGTGTTGCCCATGAGCACCACGACCGTCCCGTGGGTTTCGAGCCAGTCGGGCTTCACCGCGGTCCAGTCGATGCCTGCTTCGTCGTCGTCGAACGGTTGGACCACCGAGTCGTAGGTACCGTCCGCGAGCTCGAATCGCCGGGCGCCGTAGCGACCGGACTTCTCGTCGTGGCACAGCCACAGCATCGCCCCTTCGGGGTTGGCCTCGGTGTAGGAGATGACAACCAGCCCGGCCTTGTTCCACGGGAGCGTCGAGGTCTTCGCGCCGATACCGTAGTTCTCGTGCGCCTCGCCGATCGGCTTTCCGCCGCCGCCGAACGTGTTCAGGTAGGTGCGCAGGTCATCGGGCTCCATCCCCTTGCCATCGTCCACGACCGCCAGTCGGTAGACACCGAGCTGCTCGACGGCCTGCCACTCGGGCTGGAAAACTACCCGTGTCGCACCAGCCTCCTCGGCGTTCTTGTAGAGCTCGCGGACGTACTGGAGCTCCCCGCTCTCACGGTACGCACGTTCGATGAGGTGCTGGACACCCGACACGTTCATTTCGTCAATCATTCGAACCTTCATTCTGGAATCTCGCTCTCTGCCGTTCAGGGAGATGACGGTAGAGTGGGCGTTACTGACAGATTGCTTTCGAGATTCTTGAAACGGAGCGTCGAATGGCCGAGCCAACCATCGTCAATCAGCTGTCTGTCGAGACGTCTCGCGGCTTCTGCGAGGTGCGAGTCGTTCAGGGCGACATCTCGACGGCGTCCACCGATGTGGTGTTCCTATCGTGCCACGCCAACCCGAACCGGCATCCGCACGGAGCGACGATCTCGGCGACGCAGGAACGCTGGGGCGTTCATAGCCCGGAATTGTCGCCCGTCGTGACGCTGCCGAGGGGGGTGTCGGGCACTTACCTGACGAAGTGGCACGGCGACGCTCCACCGTTTGAAACGATGATGGTGCGGCTCGCCGGAGCCAGCTGGCATGATTGCGACGCTTCAGCTGCGGAGTACTTCGATTCGGTCGTCTGGACGGTTTTCGGGAGTCTGGCCGCTCTGGAGCTCCGGGGTATCCGGCACGAGACCGTTGCCATCCCGCTCATCGGTGGCCAGCGGGGCTACGACCGCGAGGCGTCGATCCGCTCGATGCTCGACTACTCGGTGCGATGGCTACAGCATGCACGCCACGGGCGCACCGTATCGTTCGTCGCTTTCGATTCCGACGATGCTGCAATGTGGAGTATGGCAATGGACGACGTGCTTCGCCGGCAGCTCCTACCGACTGCGGGGGATGAGGTCGCGGACGCGCTTCGTGCGGAGGTTCTCGAGCTTCTGCGGACCCCTTCCATCATCGAGTCTTTCGATGAGCGAGGGACCATCGAACCCCTGCGCAGAGCCCTCGAACGAGCCGACGGCGGCGTGTGCATCCAGTCGGTCGGCAGCTTCGCGAGGCGATTCACCGAGGAACTCGTCAAGATGGTCCTGAAGGAATGTGGCCAGAAACCGGCGTTCTCGCTGTACGAAAACATCGAACAGCGACTGCGGCAGACCGGGCGTGTAGCCCCGTGGATCGTAGCCCATTGCCATACGCTGCGAGAGTTTGGGAACGAAGCGGTCCACGCACGCGATGCTCCGAAGTATATCCCGAAAGCGCTTGGGCGAAACGACCTGCTCTCTCTGTTGAGCAGCCTGTTGCGGGTGCTGCAGTTCAGCCTCGAATGGACGTCGCCCGGTCCGGCGGGCGCCCATTGATACGGCAGCCAAACGCTGCGACGTCCGAGAGAGGACGTTGACCACCATTTCTACACCTCTTACAAAGTGGCTTCACCTCAGGCGACGCGACTTGAGGAGGGCGAGCTGTCCATGGGGGCCCGTGGACATCCGACGAGTCGGTGCTGCATTTGATGGGGAATGCGTGACATCACTCTTTTTGGAGAACGAGAGTTTCGCAATCGCACAGGAATCGCTTCTTTCCGTCGTACTTCGCTGGTCCATTGCAAGCGGAGCAGCATGTAGCATCCTCCACGGCCAACCAGGCGTCCAAAGCATCCTGCACTTCGTCGGGTGAGAACGGGGCGATGGGGTTCTTCTCGTGGGCGGTCCAATTTCGGAAGAAGGAAAGCTCCTCAAAGCTGTTCAGCACAGAGATCAAGAGGTGAGACTTTCCGAGTTTCGCCACTGCCCTTTTTCGCAACGCCCTCGTCAGGTCTGCAAGCGTCGGGTTCTGACGTCTGCTGAAACGAACCTCTGCCGCGAACGACTCGCAAATCAGCTGCAGCTGGGCCTCGACGTAGGGGCCAAGGAGGGCTCCGGCCTCATGCGGACGGTCGTTCTCGAGCTTTTCCCTCACCGCCTCGATTCGATTCACGACTTTGTGTGGTGGTTTGAAGCGAGCACCGATGGCAGGTGGGGGGTTCGCTACGAGTTCGTCGTGGTTCCAGTGACGGAGTGTCCGCTGTAGTCGCTCCCGCCATAGGTCATCGTGCGTGAGCAGCAGAATCTGCCATTCATCGAACTCCTCACGAAGGAGGCTTACCACTCGAGGTCGCTTGTGGGCGTCGAAGCTGTTGATCACGTCGTCCAAGATCAGGAACTTGAAGTCGTGGTTATATGTCTTCGCGATCGCGAGCTGGACCGCCAGACCAAAGCTGTTCAGCTGCGACTCACTCAGGGTCCGGTACGCCGGGCTGTGTGTTTCGCCGTAGACCTCGACGGAGAGACGGGCGGCACTGCCCTTGTCGTCCAAAACCAACTGCGCCGCGTCCAGCCCTGGCGTTTTTTCTTCGAGGATAGCAAAGAACCTGCCCACCAGGTCCGAGATACGCCCGAACTCAGTTCGCAAGTGCTCTAGATTTCGGCTGGCGTAGTGCTTCACGACCTTTTCGAAGGCGTCGCGACGTCTGGACAGGTGTTGGGCCTCAGTGAGTTCTCGCTGGTAGCGCTGCCACCCGTCGCCTATCTCCTTGAGTGTTCGAATCGCCGATTCGACCGTTTCGCCGTCTGCTCCAAGCCTGGCTTCAATCTCGGTCTGCTCGGTCTCGGCATTGGTGATGAGCCTCTCGGCGCACGAACGAAACTCGTCGGTTTCTGGAAGCGACTCGACTTCGAGACTTTCCACCTCGACAGCGATTGCCGAGGACACCGAGTCAATCAGGGCCAGTAGCGCCTGCGCCTCCGAGGCAACCTCTGCCGTCATGATGGAACAGGGATGCACGTGCGTTCGAGCCTCATTCAGCAAATGCAGCAGGGCAGTTCGGCGTTCCTCGAGCGCGTTTCGGTCCGTTCGCAGCGACGCGAGGCCATCCAGCTTCTGTGCCAGGTGTTGATCGAGGTTCGGGGCTACTTGATCGCACAACGGGCAGGCGGGATTCGTTCTCCCCGAAAGTGGTCTACCGGTTTCGTACAGTCTGAGAAACAGGGCTTCTGCCGCCGCCGCCTGATCCTCATGGAACTTTCTCGCATCGACGAGGAAGTCAGGCACTTTACGACCGAGCTCCGTACACGACGTGACAGCGGAATCGAGCACAACTTGGGCTCGGCGCATTCGGTCGATTTCGGTCGCGCGATCCTCGAGGTTCGTGCGTTTGATCGCGTCGGCGACCTCGCTTGCGTGAATCGACCGGTCGTTGTCGACACCGGCCGCCAGAAACAGCGCGCGAATTGCTTCGGGCATCTCATCCAAACTGCTGCCTGCGAGGTCCTCGATATGACTCAGCGATTCGTTCGCAGATCTCTCAGCGTGTTCGACTTCCTTCGTAAACTTCCGCTGAGCCTTCTCTAGCTCCTTCTGGTACGCGCACTGTTCTTCGAGTCCCATGAGTCCCGCCAGGACCCCGAACTTTTTGGACTTCGTCTCCAGAACAAACGTCTTCAGGTCCGAATACCGGATCTGGCATGGCCGCACGAAACGAGCCCCGAAGGCTTCGAACTCGGGCGACGTGTTACCTTCGTCCCAGCAGACGCGAACCGTGCGCGTCGGGTGGACAAGTTCGAGTTCCACCCAGCTCTCGGCCTCTTTCTTTGGCATGAAGCGGTTGCGGTAGGTTTCTTTGCCAGCACCTTCCCGCGATAGGTGTTCAATCTTGCCGGTCTGGAACCACTCCCATGCATCCGCAATGGAACTCTTGCCAGCTCCATTTCGACCGAAGACAGTGCAGCCAACGTAGCGCCCGTCGCGCATGAAGGGGATTTCGAGAGGTCCTTGGATGCCTCGGAGTCCCCGGATGGTGAGCTTCTTAACTTTCATCGCTGGCCTCCTCGCGCCGCCGCGAAAGGCCGTCGACCAGCGCCTCGGAGTCGAGCTTGCCATCTCTGGTCGCACTCCTCACGAGCCGAAGCACCTCCGCGTCGAGCTGTTTGCAATGTACGGAATCGCGAAGCCACCGCTCTACGAATCCAGCGTGCTCTGCGCGGTTGGGGGTCTCAGACTCCATGCTCATCCTCCGTAAATCGAACACTGATTTTGGACCCCGGTCCGCCAGGCACATCCATACCGCTCCGGAAGGACAAACCGGCGCGCAGACTAGCGAGGAGCTCGTCAGGCTCCGGGTGCGTCCCGATCAACGCCTCCGACTTCGGGCGCGGCTTCTCGACAGTTCCAGCGCGGTACACTTCCAAACTGCGGCCCTCTTCCGCTGCGCGGGTGCACATCGCGCGAACGTAGAAATGATTGAACTCTCCGTCAGCCAAGATCTCCGCCGCGTTGGTCGGAACCTTCTGACGCTTGCCGCTCTGAGTTTCGTAGTGCGTGCGAAGGTGTGAGCGCAAGGCAGCCGCGAACGAGACTGCATCTCCCGCTCGGACCGCGCGCCGGAGAAGGTCCGGGTATCGCTTGCGCCCCTCTTCGGTCAGTCTGTTTGACAGGTGCAGTTGTCCGGCTCGCTCGGCGCGATCGACCTCATCGAGCATCTTCTCGCGGGTAAGTTCGTCGAGGTTCGTCAGTTTCATCTCGTTCCTCCAGGTCAGTGGTTACTGCAGGGGAGGACGGAGGAAGGGCGGTTGCTGACACATTGCAGGCGAACTTTTCCGGAGCCGGAGGAACCGTGGACAAATCGCCGATAATGATCGAGGCTCATGGTCCACAGAGCACGAGGGGAAAGTGGGGATAGATTCAACAACACGCTGGACGCTGTTCCTCGACGAATCGGGGGACTTTTCCGATGTATCTGAGCGCGTCATTGTCGCTGGTCTCTGCGTCGCTGAGCGACTCGACGCTAACTTTCGGTCCAGATTTCGACGTTCAGGTGAGCAGGCTGCACCCCTGGTTCCCTGGCCTCACCACCGCTGGATGGTGAAGAGGGCGTCGATGTACGTCGTCTGGCGAGAAATCGCGCCGCACTCGTCAGTAGCGTTGCAGAAGCCGATCGAGGATGCGCTCGCGACGAGCCGGGATTTCTTGGACCGCGAACACACGGATCAGCTCAACTCGATCCGAAGCGCCGTGGCCGAGAACCGCTCTCCGCACTACGAAACAGTCCGGGAAATGGACAGGTCGCTGCAACTTCACTGTCCCCACGAGTTCCAGGTCCTGCAGGCATACGCACACGAAAGCACCGGGAACTGCGCGAGGGTCTTTGCCGAGCTGACCGAGCAGCTCTTGACGGGCCAAGAAGCCTTCATCGTCTTGGCGTCCGAATCCTCCATCGGCGACTCCGCCGACCCGAGGGGCGATCGGTACCTCAACATCTTGCAGTGTGCGCTCGAACGCGTGGGCGTCGAGCTCGCTCGCACGGAGCGTTCAGGGCGGCATACCGTGGATGTGAATGTGGCGTCCCGGGATGTGAACGATCCGATCCTCGGCAGGACGAGGCTCAGTCAACAGCGCCTGAGCTCGGTGTGCTCGGCCGCCAAGCCTGCGCAGGGTGACGTATTCCTGATCGCAGCGTCGGTCTCCCCTTTCAACGCGGAGACGGACCCCGGTATCGTCATGGCGGACATGGTCTCCAACTATCTCTGGGGGGAGGTTTTGAGGTCACCCACACTCGCGAAGCTGCGAAAACGGAGCATTGAGTACTTCAGCCTGACGCTGGACGCCGGCGCACCGGCGCTACCCCAGGCATCGGCTACCGGGATCGCTCGGGTCGCCATCGACACGAGTCGTGAATTCGACGTTGAAGGAGGTCTCGGGAATGCATCTCCGTGGGTGAGCGAACAGGCTGCAGCCTGGATCGCCTACTCGGGAGGTTCACGATGACCCTGGTGGAGGCCTACATAGCGTTGCGCAGTCCGAACGCTGGGCGCGGGGAGCAGGAGGAGTCGTTCGCAGTCATCTTTGCGCTGCTGAGGGACGAGGCCCGCCGCTGGACAAAAGAATCGGCGCGTCAGGAAGAGATTGCCAGCACCGTGCTCGTGAAGCTCTGGGAAGCGCGCAAGGGGATCGACAGGGTTGAAGAGCCCCAGGTGCGCTCCTACCTGGCGAGAGCTGTCAAAAATACCTTCCTCGATCAGGAGAGGTATTCGAAGCGAACTTCTGAGCTTCCAGAGCAACTACAGGCCCCCGCTTCGACCGGGCCGAGTCTGGACGAACTCTTTGCCGAACTAGGGGAACGGTCCACGATCATCGAGACCGGGTCGCCAGACCCCCTGGCGGAACTCGTGGGGTTCCTGCGGGATACCGTCGCAGCCGACCTGAGAAGGGATGCGGTGCAGACGGCGCAGGAGGCTCTCGATCAGATGCTCAGAATCACGCAGCAAGAGATCACGTTTGACGAGCTCGTGCTAGAACTGGCCGCCAAGAGCGAAACCACGGAGGGAAAGGCACGACAGCTTGTTCACCAGCGACACAGCCGTACACGAAAGCGGATGCACGAGCGGTTGGACAGGTACGAGCTGAGCGAGTTCGACAGGCGGGCGTTACACGCGTGCATCACCACGTTGAGAAGTCGCGAGGCCTCTTCGGATGACTAAAATGTCAGGAACGTGAGACGACCACGTCTTCGGGCTGACAGTCCGCGTAATCAATGCGGGCAAAATCAGGATGACTGTTATGTCTAAGTTTACCGACGAAGAGTTGAGAGCGCTCGGCCTGCAGTTGGACCCGGAAGCTGAAAACGGTTTCACGCAAGGTGAGGAATACTCGGGGATGCTCGAATCCGAGGCCGCCCGCGGCGACACGGCGAGGGCCTGGAGTTTCGACGAAACCATCGCGGAGGGGCACTCGGCAGAGTTCGTTTCAATGGCCGGCTTCGCTTTCGAGCGGTTCGAGGAGAGACCTTCGGTCTGGCGCGTTTATCCGCCCGCCGGGGGGGCCACCGTACGGGAGGTTCGCGGCGGCGGTGTTCGCAAAGAGTACGGCGGCGAGGTCATCTTCGTCGACTTCGAGAAGAGCGGCGCCGTGGCTCTCGAGTCCGTAAACTCCAATCGGGTTGTGGTGGCGAAGTACGGCGACGGCAGGGCTGTCGTGAAAGAGCTCATTCCAGCGAACGAACGGTGGCATCCAGTCAAGCTGGATTCGAACGTCGCAGAATGGTTGAAAGGTCTCGATGACCCCTGGCTCGAAGGAGCGGTCACTCGCAAACTGGAACTCGAGATGCCCTGGCAGCATTTTGTCGCTGTGGGCACGTTCGTACGAATGCGTCGGAGAGAGCCGGCGTCATCGGTCGACCTCGCCCGGCGACTCTTGGCCGGGGAGGAACCACCCGAACTGAACCGTGAACGGGATTGGGCTGCGAATCTGCCAGCGGCAAAGCTCCGCGTCCTCGAGCACATGGGTCTGACGGTTGCGGAAGCAGTTCTCGAAAAGCTCGGTGAACTCGAATCTGATTGGGATGCCGGGGAGTCGATTACCGCGACCGAACTGCTGGATGTCCTCCATCTCCGAGATGACCTTGCTTCAGCACAGATGCTGTTGCAGGCAGCGGGGTCGATCACGCTCGATTCCGTTCTGCAGGAGATCGATGACCGGGCTGGCGTTCTCGCAAGCAGTTGGGGTGAAGAGTTTGACCTGAGTGGAGACGAACGTTTGCGCCGCGCCGTTCTCAGCGACCCCGACGGTTGGTGGACTCGGATGTCGGGGGCACAGCACTGATGAAACACGAGTGGCTGCGCCCCGACGGGCAACCCAAGCCAGATTTGGCAACCAAACCGGGGGCTTTCGACCGCCTCGATGCCGGACCCTGGTTCTGGCCTCGGGAAGACCAAGAAGCGTTGATGGAACTGGCCGAGGCGAACCGGCCGGAAGGTCGTCCCGCCCCCCGTCCCGGTGTGGTGCCGTTGGTCACGGTCGGTGACCAAGGGCCTGGGCTTTGGACCCTGGAGCGAGGGGGGCGATTTCCACTACACCAGAGAGCAAGGGACGCATGGACCACCGCCGTAAGCGCCGTTCCTCGCTGTGTCCCTCTGATCTGGACACGCGACTGCGTGCCGCGTGCTGAAGAGCTTGTCGCTCGGCGGGTTCACGGGCGTGGGGAGTACCTCGACGGTGGCTCCTTTGGGGTAGCGTTCGCTTTCGCCGCGGTGTCGTGCAACCTCGAACTGACCGTCCCCCATGATTTGATTGCCTCGGCAGCGCTGAACGTCAACGGTGTGCTTCAGCCTGTTGAGGGCTTGGAGCAGAAGATTCAGGTGGTCGCTACGAATGCGCCAACCGTATGTCGTTTCATCGTCTGCTGCGAGCAGTCGCAACTGGCCGAGGCCGCAGCTTCTCCGTTTACCCACCTCAAAGTCATCCCTTGCACGACACTCACGGAAGCGCTGACGATAGCCTTCGGGGACTTCCTCGAACCGGCCGCAACTGCCAGCTTGAACTCAGGACAGCGTGAGAGGTTTATCGAGAACACTTTTCGGCTTGCGTTAGGAAGGAGGGACAACGTTGCGGAGTGGGACCCTGTAATCCAAGCCGCTGGTTGCGCTCTCGAGTGGGAACTCTCGGACCAACTGCGCCGCAAGCTCGAGTTCGCGCGAGCCATTGCTGAGCGACACCAGGAGAATCGCGGTGACCTTCCGTTGCCGCCGGACCAGTGGTTTCAAACGCTCCGTCAGCCTCTGCGGCTCAACGCGGTTGCACACACGGTCCAGCAGTCTGCGGACACTGGAGTTCCGACTCCTGGGGATGCTCTCAGGCTCGCCGAACGCCATCTCACGCAAGGGCGGGGTTCGGAGGCCTTTCCGCCACACCTGCGGTTACTGGGTGCCTATGGCCGGCTGCTCTACATCGTGGGCGAACACAAAGCCGCGTACGAGATCGAGCGGGAGGCAATTACGGAGTGGCTCGAGCGGTGGGAGTGGACAGAAGTCTCTTACCCACTGTCGTTCGCGTATCTGATTGCAGCTGCGTTGGGGGATGCGAACGCGTACGAACAGCTTACTGATCTGGACGCACACTGGCGTCAGCTTGCCGGCGCCTCCCCGCCAGGAGCTGCGTACGTGGAGCTAGCTCGCGGACGTGCTGCTGTTGAGTGCAAACGCGCTAAAGCGTCCGAGCGCCTGCTTCGTCCTCTGGTGGCGAGTCCCGATCTGCCCGGGCACGTTGTCGGGTCCGCTAAATTCTGGCTGGGCCGGGCCCTTCTCCTGCAGGATCAGGAGGAAGAGGCGGAGGCCATTTGGAACGAGCTCGAAGAGTCGACAGATCCCCTTGGCTCCATGGCCCGCGACGTTTGTGCGATCCATCGCAGGACGGACGCCGGCGCGATGCAACGTCTGATGGCGAAGCAATTCATTGCGCGCCAGATCCGGGACCAGACCGAGGAAGCTGGCCGCTCAGTTCCCGAGGCGCTGGTCCGCTATCTTCCCTACTAGTTCGGCAACACCTGCGCTCTGGACCCACAACGCTATGCGGCGTCAGGGGCCGCTAGAAAGCTTCTCTTGGTTGTTGGTCACCGTTTGGTTCATGTTCAACCGCCAGAAGTGTCAGCACGATCGAAGGAGCACGTCTTCTCCCCGACTTTGAGGAGAAGCCATGACGCACTTCAAGTTCATTCACGCTGCGGACCTTCATCTCGATACGCCGTTCCGAGGAATCTCGGCCACGGACACGGAGATTTCCGAGGCACTCCGCGACGCCTCCCTCGAGGCACTGACGAACATCGTCGACGAAGCGACATCGCGTCGCGTCGACTTCGTCCTCTTCGCTGGCGATATCTACGACGGTGCGGAGCGCGGCGTTCGTGCGCAGCTCGCGTTTCAGAGAGCGCTGCAGCGGCTCGATGCCGCGGGCATTCGGGCTTTCATCATTCATGGCAACCATGACCCGCTCGACGGCTGGTCGGCGATTCGAGAGTTCCCGACGAACACCCGTGTCTTCTCGACTGAGTACGAGGCGATCCCGTTCGCGAAGGATGGGGACGTCTTGGCGACGATTCATGGCGTCAGTTACGGGCAGAACCACGTGAAGGAGAACCTGTCGCTCGCCTACCAGGCGACGGGAGAGGGTTTTCAGATCGGACTGCTTCACTGCGAGGTGGGCAAGCCGGATGGCGCTTACGCGCCCTGCTCCTTGCGGGACCTGGAGCGTTCGGGTCTCGACTACTGGGCGCTGGGACATATCCACGCCGAACAAGTGCTCTGCGACGAGCCGCGGGTTGTGTACCCGGGCAATACTCAGGGTCGAAGCTTCAACGAGGAAGGCGCCCGAGGCGTGCGCTATGTCGAGGTGCGCGAGGGTAAAATCGATTGTTTCGAGTTCGTGGAAGTCGATAGCTGGCGGTTCGTCACGCTCGAGATCGATGTCTCGGACGCGGTGGACGTCGCGGAACTGATCGACCTGGTTGAAGGCGAACTCGAAACGCTCGTGTTCGACCGCGCGGTCGCCCTTCGAATCAAGCTCACCGGTGCCACAGAGGCCTACGAGGGGCTGGTTCGTGAGGGCGTGTCCGTGATTGAGGAGCATCTCAGAGACGCTACGTCACGACGTCGTCCCCGAGTCTGGCTGGCTCGTGTCGAAAACAAGACGCGCCCGAAAATCGATATCGATGAGGTCCTCGAGCGTGACGACTTCGGAGCCGAGGCTGTGCGTTGCTCCAACGCTCACGCGTTCGTGCCCGAGCCGTCGGAATGCATTGCAGCGAAGTACCGCCGCAAGCTCGATCGCTACCTGGGCGACCTCGCCCCCAACGCAAAAGAAGTGAAGGACGAGGCGCTCAGTCTCGCCCTGGAACAACTCCTGGGAGGAAACTGATGACTGACATCAAGAAGCTGCACATCCGTCGATATGGGAAGTTCGAGGACGCGACGTTCGATTTCACTCCAGGCCTGAACGTGGTCTACGGTACCAACGAAGCGGGCAAGTCGACGCTTCAGAAGTTCAGCTACCAGATGATGACGGGGTTTCCGACACGCAGGAAACCCAGCGAGATCACGTACTACCCTGATGACGCGGACCCCGCCGGAATCCTCGTTCTCAGTAACGGCGGCCGCGAGTGTACGGTCGAGCGCGTTGGGCATAAGAATGTGAGCGTCGATGGCGGCGATCTCGCCGGCATGATGCATGGGGCGGATGCTGAGTTGATGAACAGCGTCTTCATCATTTCTCACAAAGACATCCAGGAGTTTGGTGCCCTCGGCAACGATGCTCAGAAGGACCGAGTCTTCAGCGCCGGCGTCGTAGGCGCGGGTACGTCTGCACGTCAGGTGATGACGGACTTGGCCGCTCGCGCTGAAAAGTTGGGCGGTGCCTCGAAGAAAAAGTCCCGCATCCTGATGCTGGTCAAGAGTCTCTCGAAGCTGGAAACCGACCTCGACGAGGCGCGGGCCCGAATGCGTCAGTATCCTCAACTCGCCGAAGAACTCGGGGAGATTAAGGAGGAACATCGGCGTTTGAAAGAGGCTCGGCAGAAGCTCAGTGCCGAGCTCGCACGCTACCGGACGTTGGTGGACCTGCAGCCAGTCTTCAACGAACGCGCAGCACTGGTCGAGCAGCTCGAAGGGATCGACGTCCGCGAGGTGCGCGAGGGCCACGTTCAGGCCGTCGTGTCGTTGCAGAAGGAGCTTGCAGAATCCGAAGACGAGCAAGTGAACCTCGAGCGGGATTTGGCCGTCGCGTGTCAACGTCGCGACGCCATCGAGCTCGACGAAGCGCTCTGGAAGCAGAGGACTGAGATCGAGCTCAGCGAGAGAGAAGTGACCGGTATCGGGCAGCGGCGAGAACGGCTCGATGGAATCCGCAACGAGATTGCGGCGGCGGAAGAAGAGCTTCGCGCCGCGAGCGAGAGACTTGGAGACATGTCGGTCGAACACGCGCTAGCGCTTTCGCTCGACGATGTGCTGAAGGGCGAGCTCTCCCAACTGGAGACGACGCTCCCTGCCTTGAAACGGACGGTCGAGACCGCCCGGCAACAGTACGATCAGGCCCTCCGAGCAAGAGATGCAGCCCAGAAGATCTTGGACGACTTGCCCGGCGGCTCGGGTCCTACGGGCGACGAGCACATCGAGGATGACATCGATGCCCTGCAAGCTCTTCGACAGCGTCGGGAGAGACTGCAGGACCAAGTGCGCGAGCAGGCGCCGCGCACGCCGAAGTGGTTGGTTTCGGGGGCCTGGTTCGCTGTCGTGCTGTTTGCGGTCATGGGGAGCGTGAGCGTCGTGATGAAGGCGACTTTCACAGGGATTGCGTTCGCGGTCGTGGCCTTGGTGGCACTGTTTGCGGCCATTCTCTTACGGAGTCGACGGCAACATGAAGTCGAGTCTGAGAAGGCTCGACGCGAAAAATGCCGCTCGGAGTTGCAGAAGACCGACGACGAGGGGGCTGTCCTCGCAGCGGAGCTCGAGACAACCTGGCCACTCACTTCCGAGAAGCTCGTCGGGCTTCGCAGGCGAGCTCGGGAGGCACTTCGGCAATCTCTCACGAACGCGGCCAAGGTGTCGGAGCGGTCGAAGGCCGAGACACGCCTCCAGGAAGCGGAGATTACGTTGTCGAGCCGAGACGCCGAACTCGAGGCGGCGACCGAATCACTTGAGAGTGCGGAGACTCGCTGGACCGCTTGGCTCGCAAAGTATGACCTTCCATGGGTTACGCCCCCGATTGCTCGAAGTCTGCTTCATGCAGCCGCCGCGGCACAAGCCGCAGATCGCAAACGTGTCCGAAAGCAGGACGAGGCAGACCGTCTGTCCGCTGAACTGTCGGCCTGGGCTGACGGTGTAGCGACGCTCGCGGAGAACACCGGACTCCGGGGAGCGCACGGCTCGCCTGAGCAGTGTGTGGAGCTTCTCCGAATGCGCCTTTCGGAGGAGCGGACTCGTCGAGAGGCGTATCAAGGTTGTGTCGCGAAGGCCGCCGAGACGGAGAAGAGCCTCGAGACCTGCCGGGTCTCGCTCGAAGCAACTCGGTCCGAGCTGCACGAATTGTTGGAAACGTTCGGGGCGGAAGATGTTCTCGAACTACGGACCTTTGCCGAGCGGTACACCGAGGTTCGCGAACTTCGTCAGCGCGTTCAGGAGCGGGACCTCGTGCTCGCTGAGCGTCTGGGTGCTGGTGCAGAGGCCAACGAGCTTCGCCCACCTCTGGAAGAAGGGAGCGTCGAGCAGTGGCAGCGTCGGGTCGACGTTCTCGCCGAGGAGTCCGAGCGGGTCGACGACGAACTTGAGAAAGTTGTCGAGGACCGCACCACCTTGCAGCACGCAATAAACGAGCTCGAGCGCTCCGCACAGATACCCGAGTTGCAGCTGCAGTTTGAGGGGCGCCGTGCCGAGCTCGCCGACGCCGTGAGGCAGTGGCAGACCTTGGAGGCCGCGCACCGGCTGATCGGTATCGCGTTGAAGAAGTACCGGGAGGAGCGGCAGCCGGATGTTCTGCGAGATGCCCAGCGCTACTACGAGCGCGCGACGGGGGGCCGGTACGACAAGATCATGCTCGACGATGAGAGCGACGAGGTCGTCGTGCGCGAGACCGCTACGGGCATCTGCAAAGACCTCTCGCGGCTCAGCTCCGGCACTGAGGAGCCGCTGTACCTCGCGATGCGAATGGGGCTGGCGGCCGAGTTCGGTCGCAACCGCGGGCCGCTCCCCGTGCTGATGGATGACGTGCTTGTCAACCTCGGCAAAAAGCGGAGACGCGAGATGATCAGCGCCATTGCGGACTTCGCGGTGGAACAGCAAGTAGTCTTCTTCACCTGCCATGACCACATTCTGGCCGAGTTTCAGGAGCTGGCGAAACCCAACGTGGTGAGTTTCGAAGATGGGCCCTTCGAGGACATCGAGGACGCGGCATGACGTCTGCGATGACGCGGAACGGCAAGCCGATTGAAAGTAACTGTCAGCGGTCGACGGTGTCGCGACACCATGGCGACGGGCTTGTTGGAATTGCGCGAGGGAGGAAATCCACAGCGGGTTCGACCGAACATCGAGTGGACGCTGGCTCGGCAGAAATAAAGCCCGCCAACTGATTGAAAGTCGGCGGGCTCTACGAAGTCGGGGTGCGGAGATTCGAACTCCGGGCCTCTTGTACCCAAAACAAGCGCGCTACCAGGCTGCGCTACACCCCGTGTGCTCACGACAACCGCGTGAGGTGGCGCATTATTCGCGCGTGGGGGGAAAGATGCAAGGGGCGAGGTGTTGCGATGTGGTGGGGGATCGCGAATGCTGTCGGGATGGGACGACTTGCGGGGTATTCGAAATTTCTGTCGTACGTGCTGCGGCACCGGCCGGGCGAGCTGGGGTTGGCGCTGGACGAGGCGGGGTGGGTCGCGGTCGAGGAGCTGTTGGGGGCGGCGCGCGGGCGTGACGAGGCGTGGACCCGGGAGCTTCTGGAGGAGGTCGTGCGGACGAACTCGAAGCAGCGGTTCGAGTTCTCGGAGGACGGGCTGCGGATCCGGGCGCGGCAGGGACACTCG
>CAYTCZ010000015.1:0-7860 GCA_964436315.1 uncultured Gaiellales bacterium
TCTAAACCTCTGGGGGGTTGCGTCCTTGACCCAAAGCGCCAACCTGAGACCATGTAGCTCGCTCGAACCGCATCCTGCGGTCCCGAGGTTCGGCGGGCTCATTCCACGCAGCTGCTCCGGCGTAGGCGCGAGGCGCCGCGGCGGCTGCTGCCTGGAGCCTATCGAGAAACGGCCACAGAGCCCGATCCAACCGTTTCGGGCACGGCGCGAGTCACCCGCAGTCGCGGGGCCGGTGACGGGTGCCGAGTCTCCTACGTGAGGTAGAAGTAGAGCGCGTACAGGAGTTCGACTGCCGGACTCGTCGTGTGAACCGTGACATCGGACGGAACATCGAGCAGCGCCTCGCTGTAGTTGAAGATGATCTTCACTCCCGCGGCGACGACATCATCGGCAACGCGTTGCGCGGACGATGCCGGGACGGCAAGGACCGCAACGATGATGTTCTTCTCGCGGATGGCGTCCGCAAGGCTGCCGTAGTCCGAAACGGTGACGTCTCCGATCTGACCCCCGACTTTCTGTAGATCCGTATCGAACGCGGCGGCGATGTTGAAGCCGTGGTCGGCGAAAATCGTCGAACTCGCGATCGCCTCGCCGAGACGACCCGCCCCGAACAGGGCGATGTTGTGCTGGCCCTGCGTGCGAAGAATGCGACGGATCTCGGCACTGAGCGCATCGACGTTGTAGCCGACCCCGCGCTTACCGAACTTGCCAAAGCCGGAGAGGTCACGGCGAATCTGGGTCGCGTTGATGTTCGTGTACTCGCTGATCTCCTGCGAGGAGATCCGCTCCTTGCCCATCTTCTTCGCCTGCGTCAGCACGCGAAGGTACTGGCTGAGGCGCGCCGCGACCCCGACTGTAAGCCGGTCGTTGGTCCGAGCCCCTTCTGTGAGTGTGGTATCGGTTACCAAGCTTGTAACACCATACAGCATTTGTCCGAGCGGGTTTGCACCGAACCGTCACCCAAGTTTGTGCACCGCTTCGTTGCGTCTCGCACGTGTAGCTCGCCACCGTTCCGTTACGAACGTTACGAAGCCAGCCGTCGCCGGAGCCCGTCTGGGTGGACGAAGTAGGTAAAGGCCTCCTCTCCATCGACCCAAACGACCGGAATTCGTGCACGAAAGCGCTCTTCCAAGACCGGATCCCCGGTGATGTCGACGATACTCAAATCGAAGGGAATCTCTTCTCGGACCGAGTCAATGATCGCTCGCGCCGACTCACAGAGGTGGCAGCCCTCGGCCGAGTAGAGCTCAACCCGGTGTACCGACGGCATACGTCGAGTGGACTAGGAGTTCGGCGCGACCACGCGGAACCGAACCTGGGCGGTGGAAGCGTTTCCGTCACCGACGGGCGCAGCCTTGAGCCGAAGGATGTAGCGGCCAGGTGCGAGTTTCGCGCCATCAGGGGCTCGACCCGTGAGGGCGATCGTGTACTGGCCTGGTAGCAACTGATGCAAGCGGAGCAGCCGTCCGAGACTCTTCCCGTTGCGGCGGAGCAACTGGACGTCGAGAACCTCGACCGGACTGAGGCCCTCAGAAGCCGTCCTACCGATTGCGCCGGCACGGAACGAGACTCGGAGTCGCTCGCCCGCGCCTGCGATCAACGCCTTCCTCTCGAGGCTGACGGCACCAACAAGTGATTTCTGTTGTGACTGCGACGGGATCACGGCGACCGGGATCCGGGTCGCGGAGCCGGCACCTGGTTTGACGGCGATGACTGCCGCGACGGGAGCCGTGAGTCGATTCGCACCCCGGGCACGGATCCGTACGGCGGCTTGCTGGCCAGGAGCTAAGACGAGCTTCGACGGGCGGGCGCGAATGACTCGAGCACCCTCACCGACAACGTCGATGGTGAAGCTTCGCCGCTTCGCGCTCACGTTCCGGACGGTGATCAACTCTGCCTTCCCGGCCTTCAGCGACACGCTGGACGGGGAAGAGGTGAGTTTCAGGTTGAGCGAACGGGGAACAGACACGCTCCCTGCCCCGGTGGCAAACACGGGCGCTGATCGTGACAGCGGTTTCGCGCTTCCGACGAGAACATCTTTCAGGGCCGAACCACGGAGGCTGGGCTGAGCCTCGATCAGAACTGCCGCTTGGCCGGCAACGACTGCCGCAGCTGCGCCCGATCCTGAAACGACAACCGGTGATTCCGCGCCGGGACTCACTGTCGGGATCGCAACACCGGGGGCGACAACATCCGGCTTCACGCGACCGCCAAAGGCGAGGCCTGCCGACGAGAAACCGGCTCCCGTCAACCGGCGCACGACCCGACCGCCCTCGGACTCGAGAAAGAGGCCTCCTGACTTGATCTCGTATTCAGCTGCCCCAACCGTGAGAGCCATCGGCGAGCCGCCAGGCCCGCCGACTGAGCCGTATTCAGCACCGGCCGAGCCATCATCTCCCGAAGCAGCGACGACAAGGATGCCGAGCGACGTCGCGCCGGCGACGGCCATCGACTCCGGACTATTCGCAAACGACGCGTATGGCTCGACCACGGGCGCGAGCGCGATCTGAACACGGTCGCCGAGCGCCCCGTCGCCGTTCGGATCGGCTGCGCGCTCGAATCCCGCAATGAGCTGGTCGCCTCGGCCCACGACCGAGAACGATCCATCTGCCACTTTGTGCCAGCCCACGACGCGAATCGGCAAGACGCGCGCTCCGGGCGCGATCCCCGGCTCTGCTCCAGTTCCGGACCCGAGGATGATTCCAGCCATCTCGGTGCCATGAACTTCGATCGTGTCCCCGCCGGGTTGAGTCGCCGCGACGGCCTGCCGCTGTCCCGAGAAGACATCGACCCCAGGCAGGACGCGACCACGGAGGGCAGGATGCTCGTGAACCAGGCCCGTACTGAGAAGCGCCACCGTGACACCCTCTCCGGCGAGTCCCTCTGGCTTCGAAGCGATGTCGCCCGGACCGGCCACGGGCAGGCCGGTGACGTCAGACGGATAGACAGCGCGAACCGGATAGACGCCCCTCACACCTGGCGTCTGCTCCAGCAGAGCCCGAGCCCGCGGTGTCAGCTGTGCGGAGAAGCCGTTGAGCGTAATGCGATAGACGAAATCTCGTTGGATCTGGATCCCGCGCTCGGACATGGCCGACAGCAGAAGCTGCTGCGACGCTTCAACCTCGGCGCTCCAGCCCCGTTGCGTTCCCGCGGAGGGAGTGGTTGCGGCGCCCGCAAACTGTTCAGCGACGGAAGGCGCTTCGAGCACGACGATTGCGCGGTCGCCGAACGTCACGACGGGCCGGTCGGCTGATCTTCCGGCCTGAGCGCCGACGGCCGCCATGACCGCCAAAACCCCCACGGCGCCAAGCATGCGCCTGGCTCTATGACCGAACAGTCGAGTACGCATCGATATCCAGGTAATCAGGATACGGTGTTGAGACGGTGAATCTCGCAGCTGAAGCAATCATCGCCGCGTTATCTGTACAAAGGGCTAGCGGGGCAAGTGCAGCAGCCGGCAGCGACGCGCGAAGCTCTGAGTTCGCGGCAACACCGCCCACGACGGCAACTTGGTCGGCGCCGAGGTCCTCGGCTGCCGCGTTTACTCGCGAGGCGAGCGCTCTGACGATTGCCCGCTGATAGCTGGCCGCCAGGTCCGCCCGCCGCCGCCCGAGCTCTGCCGGCGCCATCTCCTTCACGGAGTAGAGCAGCGCGGTCTTTACCCCGGAGAAGGAGAAGTCGTAACCGGGAACGCGAGCGATCGGAAAAGTGAACGCTGTCGGATCACCCTCGCCGGCAAGGCGGTCGATTGCAGCACCCCCGGGGTACCCAAGACCGAGGAGGCGAGCACCCTTGTCGAAGGCTTCCCCGGCCGCGTCATCGATCGTCGTCCCGAGGATCTCGTAGCCCCCGTGAGACCGGACATCCAGCAGGAGCGTGTGTCCCCCGCTCGCGAGCAGGCAGAGAAACGGAGGCTCGACCACCTGCGGGCGAAGAAAGAGAGATGCCACATGCCCGTGAAGGTGATCGACCAGCGTGAGCGGGACTTCCCTCGACCAGGCAAGCGCTTTGGCAGCGGAGAGCCCGATGAGAAGCGCTCCGATCAGACCAGGCCCCCGTGTGACAGCGATTCCGTCGAGAGCATCGAGTGAGACCGAGGCGGCCTCGAGCGCACTGTCGACGACGGGAGTTGCGAGCTCCAGATGGCGTCGAGACGCGATCTCAGGCACCACTCCCCCATATCGCGCGTGTAACTCTGCCTGCGAAGCAACGACGTTCGAGAGGATGTCGCCGTCACCGGTTACAACCGCCGCCGCGGTCTCGTCACAGGACGTCTCGAGCCCCAGAATGAGCTCAGCGGGCACGCGGACCGAGCTGCGGCCGGAGGGCGATCGTCCGGCCATCGCTGCTCGGGGCCTCGGCAGCAACCGCGTCCTTCCACATAATCAGAGCGTCTTCACGATTGTCGGTGTAGTAGCCGCGTCGGACTCCTGTCGCCCGGAAACCGAGGCGCTCGTAGAGCGCGATCGCGACCTTGTTTGACACGCGAACTTCGAGGGTGAAGCCTCGCCGAGGATCGCTTGCCGTGAGCTCGAACAGCTCCTCCATCAGCTCCACGGCAATTCCACGCCGTCGGTAGCTCGAGTGGACCGCCAGGTTCATGACGTGCCAGGCATCGACGTAGCGAGAAACGATGAGATATCCGATGAGCCGATCGGTGAGCAGATCGACCGCACCCACCGAGATCGACGACGGTTTCGCGAGTTCGCCCGCGAACATCGATCGGGACCACGGCGTCGGATACGCGTCACGCTCGATCTCTTCGATCGCATCGAGGTCAGATAAGACGAGCCGCCGGTACTCAATCATTGGCGGAGCGCTCGCTCAGCGTCGGGCAAACGGAGATAGATCGGTTCTGCGTCCTCAGCCGGACCGAACGACTCGGCGAGCGACGCGTGATGCCGAGCCCACGGGACGTGGACCTCGCTGTCATCTGCCGGAACCACAGCACCATGAGCCTCCAGAATCTCACGGTAGCGGAGCGCGCCGTCCCCCACACAGCGACGCCCCTCGTCGAGTCGGAGCTCTTCCGGCCGCAGGAGGACGGGGAGCCCGTCCTCGAGAGTGAAGATCTCGCCGCGCCGCGCGTCGATCACGGGTTGTGCCTCCGATGCCCCCTCGGCGAGTGCCGCGAGCGTCGAGACACCCGCGACTGGAACCCCGAACGAAAACGCGAGAACACGTGCAGTGACCAGGCCCATACGGAGGCCGGTGTAGCTCCCGGGACCAGTACCGACGACAATTCCTTCGATCTCGTCGGGCGACGTTCCCGCCTCTCGCTGTAGCTTGTCGACGTCGGTGAGAAGGTGAACAGCCTTCGTCTTTCGTTCGCCGAGCACGTCTGTTCCGCGAACGAGCGCACATGTCGCGACATCGGTCGCGGTATCGAACGCCAAGATGATCACAGAATGGACAGGCTGGTCTGCAGAGATTCGTCTTCAGTCTGAACAGAAATCAGTCTATGCCGCTCCCCAACGTGTCGCAAACCAACTGCGGCCTTCGGTTTTCCGATGAGATCCAGAGCTACTTCCGGCCATTCGACGAACACGACAGCGTCTTCGAAATACGGCTCGAGCTCGGCCCAGTCGGGCTCAGCCATGACGCTCAGGCGATAGAGGTCGAGATGCGAAATGGCCATCGCGCCCACGTAGCGATTGCCAAGCGTGAACGTCGGACTCGTGACCGGCGCTGTAACGCCGAGCGCGCGGCAGGCTCCACGAATAAACGTCGTCTTTCCGCTTCCCAGTTCGCCGGACACTGTCACGACATCACCGACACCGACGTGCTTGGTCAGCTCGGCCGCTATCTGTTCGGTCTGGTCCGGGGAGGCCGACTCGAGCTCGATCACGGCCGCGGGCCGCGGCGGTTGACCGCCACACCTAGAAGAGACCGAGTTGCTCTTGGGGCGGCGCCGTCGGAACTGGCGCAGGCGTCGCAGACATCGCGACCGGCTCAGCCGGTTGGGGAGCGGACCCGTTGATGTCGGCGGAGAGCAGCGAGGGAATCCGCGCGAAGTCCTCTTCCAACGTCTTCAGCATTGCCGGCGTGTAGAGGGCCGCCGCGGGGTGGTAGATCGGGTAGAGCGTCACCACGCGACCGCCGACGGTGGCCTGCTGAGGCGCTCCGTGAACTCGGGTGATCCCGTGCGACTTGCCAGAAAGGAGCTTCGTTGCGAAGTTGCCCAACGTCGCGATGAGCCGCGGCTCGATGAGCTCGATCTGCTTGAAGAGGTGGACCTCGCAGGTCTCGATCTCGTCGGCCATGGGATCGCGGTTTCCCGGAGGCCGACATTTCAGAACATTCGCTATGTACACATCGTCACGGGTGAGGCCGATGCCGGCGAGAAGCTTGTCGAGGAGCTTGCCAGCCTGGCCGACGAACGGGAAACCCTGTTTGTCCTCGTGGAAGCCCGGCGCCTCGCCCACGAACATCAAATCGGAGTCGGGATCGCCGACTCCAAATACCACCTGCGTTCGCCCCTCGGCGAGTCGGCAGCGTGTACACGCGGCAGTCTCCCTCGCATAGTCGGCGAGGGCCGCGCATCGGGTTAGCGCCTTGTCCTGCGTATCAACCGCAGCCACAGCTCCCGCCGCAACAGCCGCCGCCTCCGGTCATTCCGCCGAAGCTCGGGGTCTGTTGTTCGGCGGTGCCGCTCGCCGCGAACACGGAGAACTGGCGAGCCACCTTCGAAGCTCCACAGTCCGGGCAGGCCGGGTCGGCCTCGTCTGTCCGGAGGAGCTCCTCGAAGTGGCTCTCGCACTTCATGCACACGAACTCGTAGATCGGCATCGCTACGGCAGTCTAGGCATGAAGACGGACGCTACGCAAACCCCTTCGGGTAAGGCAGAGAGGCCGAGCCATTCGAACAGCGATGCTCCGGGGGCCTCGCTGCAAGAACCCTGGGGTCAGGTCTTGAAATCGAGCAACCAACCGTTTTGTCCGGATAGCAGTATCTACCTGTCAGAAACCGGCATCTTGCCAGGGAAGGGAGAAAGGCCTACCTTCGAACGATCGCGCGTCCCCTTCGAGTCGAAGTCCCCGGCGGCATCTACCACGTGACGTCTCGCGGCAACGCACGTCAAGACATCTTCCTGACTGACGCTGATCGCGCATTGTTCTACCGGGCGGTCGGGAAGGCCGTGGCTCGATACGGAGTCTCGATCCATGCCTACTGTCTTATGTCCAACCACTACCACCTGGTCATTGAGACACCGAAGCCGAATCTTTCGAGCGCGATGCGTCACATCAACGGTGTCTACGCGCAGTCCTTCAATCGCGAGCACCGGAGGAGCGGGCACGTCCTTCAGCAACGCTATAGAGCGATCCTTGTCGAGCGCGACGAGTACTTGATTGAACTCTGTCGGTACGTAGTCCTGAACCCGGTTCGCGCCGGACTCTGTAAGCATCCAGCGGATTGGCCATGGTCGAGCTACAGGTCGACGGCTGGGCTCACAATTTCGCCGGGATTCCTACGGAATGACTGGCTTCTCGCTCAGTTCGCAAGCGAGCCGGTGGAAGCGCAGCGGAGGTACCAGAAATTCGTGCTGGACCAGGACACATCAGACCCCTTGGAGGAAGTGAAGGGTCAGGTCTTTCTCGGAGCGGCCGACTTCGTCACAACGCACGCTCCTTCCGCTGGCAGCCTCGAGATCCCACAAGCGCAGCGGCTTCCTTTGCGGCCGTCACTTGGCCAGCTATTTGCTGACCAAGGCGAGTGGGCAATTCTGGTCTCCTACCATGAGTTCGGGTACAAGCTTCGTGAGATAGCTGAATTCCTTGGAGTTCACTCAAGCACGGTGAGCAGGAAACTCAGGGCTCTCGAAGACCGCGATGCTTGATTGCAAGACCTGACCCCAGAAT
>CAYTCZ010000015.1:7960-10332 GCA_964436315.1 uncultured Gaiellales bacterium
GAATCTGCAGGTGCCGCAATGAGCCCCGATCAGGCCGGGGCGGGCGTTCGACCGCTCCACTTGGTGATGACCCAGATCACGATCAGGATCGCCACCAGCGGAGGAATGAAGAGCAACCAGAAGGTCATCGCCGCACCGAGCGAGACTCCGCAGGCGAGCAGAATCCCGCCAGTCCGACGCCCGCGCGTCCATGCCACAAGACCGCCTACGACGAGGCCGCCGGAAGCGAGCAACAGAAAGCTCCACGAGAGGCTTACATCCTCGCCCACGATCGCCGAGCCGATTCCACCCGCGATGTACAAAGCCCCGAGCAGACTCGCGAGGACGACCATCTTGTTCTGCTTCATCGCAACGAGCATGGTCCGGCTCCCTTCGATCATCCGTGTCGCCGAGCGCCCCGAGCCGCGATGCTCGAGCCGCCAAGAAAGATCGGCGGGCATCCCAAACAGGAGGCGGGCGAGGATCGCGAGCGCCGTCTCGAACGCCCTTCGGCCGCTCTCTCTGCCTTCGTCGGCCTGCTCCCAGAGGTCAGAATCGACCTCTGCCCGGCGTCTCGTCCGGGCAGGGGGAGAAACGCCCCGCGTGTAGAGGCGAACCCAGCCGCGCGTCAGACTGCTCGCGAACGTGACCAGCAGATCGCTCACGAGGGGGCAAGCCCCTCCCTGAGCGTCGCTGACTGTTCGCGCTCCATGGCCTCAGCGACGGAGAGCGCCCGTTCCCCGAGCCCGGTGACGCGGTAGAGCCGCCGCCGCGGTCGATTCTCCTCGGCCGCGATGAGCGCATCCTCCCAGCGGCTCTCAAGCAGGCCGGAGGCCTCCATTCTGCCGAGCGCCTTGTAGAGCGTCCCGTGGGCGGTCAGAAGACGCGCCTCCTCACGCTCTTTGATCTCCTTGGCGATCGCAAAGCCGTGGAACTCGTCTTCGCCGCGGCCCCGCAACTCGAGCGCCGTCTCCAGAATCGAGACCTCGAGGGGGACGAGCGTGCCCGGCTTTCGTCGCATGACGGAAGAATAGGAAGATATCTTCTATTTGTCAAGAATACGCAGAGCCGCTCAACCTCGGTGTCCGCACGGTTGTAGGCGTGACCACTTGCGGTCTTCGTCAGCTCGCGTTGGCGCCGCTGTAGATACCTCTTGAACGGGGAGCAGTCTTCGTTAGAAAGATCGTTGAGGCTGGTGACTGACCCAGCTCGGCGAGCTCCTGGTACTGCTCGTCTTTCACCAGCCCCTGCGGGGATTGGGGACAAGGGCGGAAAACGTCACGCCCGGACCGTTTATGAGCGCTCAGCAAGGAGCCAGCGCACACGCTCGTACGACAGGACGTAGTGAACCACGACGATAGCGGCCAGTGTCAAGCTCGACACCGTCGCTCCTACATCGTAGAGGGCCCAGCAGGCAAAGCCGAAGAAGGCGAGCTCAAGCGTGAGTCGCGCAATCCCGGGCACGGGAATGGGCGCCTTGCCCGATCGGCTCGGATCGCCGGGGACGGCAAACGTACCCCAGATAGTGGCCCCCAGGGCGGGCACGCCGAGCATCAGCAGATACCGCCACCATTCTTCGGTCTGCGACCAGCCCCAGAAGCCCAGTGCCGCCAGTGCACAGAGCTCGAGCACGAAGCGGAGCGCCAGGTTGAGCTCCCGCACCCTCCTGGATACGCGTTGAGCTTGCTTGGCCATTTCCGGCCGATCATAGGCCGATTGCAGTCGAAATTCGCGAACGACCGCCCACCGAGTAGACGGTGCTGAACAGCACCATGGTGAGGAGACCGGGAAGAAGGAATTGCACCGCGGACAGCGCGCCGGCGCGAGCGGGGCGGGCATCGCTGGCGAGCGCCCTGAGGATTGCGTCGCCGACGCCCGGTTGAGCCGTAATCTGTGAGGTTGCCGCGCTCATGCTGCGCTCCTTTCGACGGCGGTGCTGTCATTGGTCGCCTCGTTCTGCTCGGCGGGGTGACCGGTGAGCGCGAGAAAGACCTCGTCGATCGTCGGCTGGCCGAGCGAGAACGTCGCGATGCCGATGCCGGCCCGGGAGAGCTCGGCAACAGCGGCGGCCTCCTCAATTCGCTCCTGTCGAAGTCGCGGATTCGCTCGGACGACGTGATCATGAAACAGCACACGCCGGGGATCACCTCGAGGTTCGTGACCTCACCTGAGGTCGCCGTGGCCGTGGCCTCGTCCAGGAGCTCCATTTCGCCGGGTACGTCACCTCCGGCGACGAGCGCACGACCTTCGATCGCCATGGCGAGGACTTCGAGACTTACCGACCCGAGTTCGCGCGCTAGAGCCGTCTGACCGGCCTCTAGAGAATCGGGTCGCTTGCTCGTCGCCTCCGCCAAGAGCCCTCGAGTCTTGCAACAGATTGTAGGAGCCGCCAT
>CAYTCZ010000015.1:10432-14389 GCA_964436315.1 uncultured Gaiellales bacterium
CATGTTGAGTTGGGGCATTTTGTCGAGATCGTCGCACTCATCGTGGCGATGATCGCGGCCAGGCTGATCTTCCAAAGGATCTATGAGGGCCTCGGGGAGCCGAAGCCGGCCACTGAAATGGACGAGTCACGCTGACAGGAGGCGCAAGTGCCGATTATCGGGACCCACACGCTCATCTACTCCGCTCGGGCCGAGGAGCTACGCGACGTGTTTCGTGACATGCTCGGATTCAACTACGTCGACGCGGGCGAGGGCTGGTTGATCTTCAGCCTCCCGCCCGCGGAGATCGCCGTCCATCCCGCCGCCGAGGGCGAGTCACATCACGAGGTGACGCTGATGTGCGACGACCTCGAGGAGACGATGGCTGAGCTTCAAACACGTGGCATCGAGTTCACGGGCGAGGTACACGAGGAGCCCTGGGGTGTCGTGACGCGAATGACGCTCCCGGGCGACGTCGAGATGATGCTCTACGAGCCCAGACATCCGACTGCAATCTAGTGGCGAATCGACCTCGACCTCCGTTCCAGGAGCGCAAAGAGCTACCGGCAATGCTCGCGGTCCTCATCGTGTTGCTCGTCGGGGGCGTCGCCGCGATGATCACCCCTCCGGCCTCGGCGGCGCAGCTCTCGCCAACATGGCCAAAGCCACTCCCGGCCTGGTACGCGGACTGGGCTGACTGGTACCACGGGAAGGGCGCGTACGAGGGCGATGCGCGCAATCGGAAAACGCGCCCGGCCGACGCCCCGCGCGAGATCCCCTGGTGGGGCTGGCAGCGACTCGCCGTGCTCCGAGGTGAGCCGCTGACGGAGTACGAGCTGCCGCGAGGAGGACGCGAGCTCCTCCCTGACTACCGGGTGGTGAGCTTCTTCGGAGCCCCCCAACACCCCCGGCTCGGAGTCCTCGGGATCGGGAGTCCCGACAAGGCGGCAGCGAAGCTCCGTCGACAGATACGTCCGTATCGGAGCGCGGGCCGACCGATGATGCCGGCGTTCGAGCTCATTGGCGTGATCGCGCTCGCGGGACCGGGGGGTGACGGGAAGTACCGCTTTCGTCAGTCGGATAGGACGATTCGTCGGTATCTGAATGCGGCTAGGCGCGCCGGCGGGTTGCTCATCCTCGATATCCAGCCCGGCCGCGCTCCGTTTCTCGGGGAGGTCAAGCGCTTCGAGAAGTTCCTTCGCCAGCCTGACGTGGGTCTGGCGCTCGATCCCGAATGGAGTATGCGTCCGAGCCAGATACCCGGCCAGGTCATCGGCTCGACGACCGCAGAGGTCGTCAACAGCGTCTCGGCCTACCTGGCGCGACTGGTCAGGGAGTACGACCTCCCCGAAAAGCTCCTCGTCGTTCATCAGTTCACCGACGGAATGATCAGGAACAAGCGGCGGCTCAAACATCGCAAGGGCGTGGCTTTCGTTCTGAACGCCGACGGCTTTGGGGAGCAGGCGGCCAAGATCTCGAAGTACGAGTTCCTTACGTCACGGACCGCCGGACTCGGCTTTCACAGGGGTTTCAAACTCTTCTACGAAGAGGACACGAACCTGATGCGGCCGAGTCAGGTGCTGGGCCTCGACCCGGAGCCGGACCTCGTCATCTACGAGTAGGAGTCCCGAGACGAGCTACGCGATGGTCGCTCCCCACTCCTCCGGCGGGACTTCGCGCACGCGCTGGGCAAACGACCAGCGATGGCCTTCGAGATCCTCGGCGTCGTAGCGTCGGTCGCCGTATGGTTGGTCCGAGGGCTCCGCGAGGATGACGGCTCCAGCCGAGCTCGCTTGCGCGAAGTGACCATCGACGTCGTCGACGCAGACGTGGACGAACTGGGTCGCGTGACCGAGCCACTTGGGGCTCTCGTGGTCCGGCCCCGGATGCCCGAGCATGATCGTCTCTCCCGCGAACTCCATCTCCGCGTGGAGCACCGTGCCGGCATCGCCTGAGAAGCGGAGCGTCTCTTTGAATCCGAAGGCGTTGGCGAGCCAGCCAAGCGCACCATCGACGTCCTCGTACAACAGGTACGGGCTTATCCGGATCATGACGAAACAGGATGCAGAGGTCTACGGCCTCAGCCGGTAGAAGCGCCAGAAGTCGTTCTCGATCGGCAGCACCTCGCACTCCGAGAATCCAGCTTCTGAGGCGTACCGGCGGACCGTGTCGGCGCGCATGACAGTCCCGGTACCGGCGGCACCCTCACCCATGCCCACGGGGAGACAGTGGAGAATGCTGAACCCGTAGTAGAGGCGCTCGATCTCATCTCCTGGAGCGGTGAAGGCGTCAGCCGTTCGCTCGTCGCCGATGACCAGAGAGCCCTCTTCGGCCAGCAGTTGGCGAAGCCCGCTCAGTACCGTCACCGGATGTGCCATGTCGTGGAGAGCCTCGAAGATCGTGATCAGGTCGAAGCCACCGTCGATCTGGAGCTTTGCCGCGTCCTCGGCATGGAACGTGACACGATCCTCGACCCCGCTTCCCGCCAGGTTCGAATTCGCGAGGTCGATGGACGGCTGATCCTCGTCGACTCCGTCGACCACGGCCTTCGGGTACGCCTTCGCGGTTGAGATGCTCGAAACGCCCCCTCCACACGCAACGTCGAGAACGCGCGCCGGCGGATCTTCCTGCAACCGTGCATGGACGTCCGCGATCGCTGGAAGCCACTCCGTGCCAAGTAGCCGTTCAAAGAGCGGCCGGGTGAACGCGGCCTGGCCCTCACGCAGATCGGCGCCGTAGCTTCCGTACGGAACCCCCTCGCCGGTACGGAAGGCCCCAAGGAGCTGAGGCAGCGGAAGGGCAGCGCCCGCAACCAGCCGAGCAAACGGCGCCGCGTAGTTCAAGCTCGTTTCATCGAGCAGCACCTCTTCGAACGCCTTCGGAAGACTGAATCGTCGTTCGCCGGCGTCGAGGTGGACGTCGTCGACCTCGAGAACACCTCCCGCCGCCTGATGCTCGAGCCACTCGCGGACGTAGCGCTCGTTGCAGCGTGCCGCGACGGCAAGCTCCGACGACGTGAGCGCACCACCATCGGCGAGCGCGCGGTAGAGACCCAGCCGATCACCCAAGTAGATCGCATAGATGTCCATAGCGCCCAGGGTCGCCTCGAACAGACGGCCGACGAATTCGTCACGCTGCGCTTCTCTGTCCTTCGCGATCGAGGTCTCGGCTGTTGACATGTCATCCTCCTACAGTCCGTTCGGAGGGCGATTCTACGCTGTGACGGGAGCGACGCGTGAGTCTCGATCCGATGTACGCCAAAATCGCCGCAGCCGCATTCGCGGAGGACCCCTTGTTCGAATGGGCCGTGCCGGACATCGACGAGCGCCGACGAGTGCTCCTCACGCTGTTCGAGGGTGTCAGCCGTCACTGTCAACGCCATGGTGAGCTCGTTGTCGAGGACGATGCCGGCATTGCCGGCTGGGTGCCGGGCGAGAACGTCGAGATGACCTTCCGGGACGTCCTGGCCTCGGGGCTTCTGAAGTTGCCGTTTCGAACGAGTCGTGGTGGACTCAGTCGGCTCCGAGATCACGATCGCGACGCCGAGAAGCTACTTCTGTCCGTCGCCCCTCCACAATTCGCCTATCTGGCGTTTATCGCGGTCGATCCACCGGCTCAGGGACAGGGCATCGGACGCAAGCTCGTCCAGCGGGTCGTCGAGCAAGTGACCGGAGAGTTTCCGGCGTGCATGCTTCGCGTCGACAACCCGAGGAACGTGCCGATCTACGAACACCTGGGGTTCGGCGTGATCGGACACGAGATGATTCCCGCAAGCAAACTCGACGTCTGGGTTTGCGCTCGAGAGCTCTAGGAGCCGGGCTTGGCGACCACGAGGACAAGGGACGCGAGGATGAGGAGCGTCTCGACATTTCCGGCGATCGCGACTTTCCGGTCCGCCGCCATCTGACGGAGTTCATCACTGGGCGGAATCGCGGCGACGATCCGGGCGCCGCGTGGGGGGACGAGGCCAAGATTCAC
>CAYTCZ010000015.1:14489-44314 GCA_964436315.1 uncultured Gaiellales bacterium
GACCAGACGCGCGAACTCGATGCTCCTGTCTGCCCTCGGCGCACCCCGCATCACGCGCGGAGGTTGTCTGCGCGGAAGCGGGGTCTCTCCCAGCGAGCTTTGGTGACTCGTTCCTAGGGAAAGTCGAGGCCGAAGACGTCGTTTCCGGCCAGGCCGTAGGCGCTGCCGTCGAAGTAGAGCGGAGCGGCGTACGCGCCGCTCGTACTCGATCCGAGCGACGAAGGTACAAACGCGAAGACATCGTCGTCAGCGCCGCTGACGCCGGCAACGAAGAAGCTCCCCCTGGTCGAGAGATGGATGTGACCGGAACCGTCGACTGCGACAGCATCGACATCTTCCCCGCCGCCGTCCGACAACTGAACGTCGCTACCGTCGAAGTAGATGGACCACGAACCCGCCGTCGTCGAGCCCAGCGAGGTGGGTGCGAACGCAAGGAGATCTTCGTCCTTGCCCGAGGCTCCGGGAACGCTCAGGCTTCCATTGGTGGAAACCAGGAGTGTCCCGTCAGACAGGAGCTCGACCCCATCGACATCCTCGCCGCTCGAGGTCAATCCGACATCGCTGCCGTCGAAGTAGAGCTCGAAAGAACCGGCGGTATTCACACCGAGTTGGGTCGCCGTGAATTTGACGACGTCCGAGTCTTCCATTGACACTCCGCCGACGGTGCCAGCGGCCGTGAACGACATGAGTATCTCGGTGGCACTGATGACGTCGAAGCCGTCGATTCTCAAGCCACCGAGCCCGACGTCTGAGCCATCGAAGTGGAGGGCAAACTCAGTACCGTCGAAGGCGACGATGTCTTCGTTGGCGACGGAGAGCCCGCCCACCGAGCCGTTGTTCGACAGCGAGAAGTAGAACTGCGTCGACGGCGGCGGAGGCGGCGAGCCCGCGACCGAAATGGTCACCGTGGCAGTCGCTTCGCCGCCGCGGCCGTCGGAGGCCCGATACGTGAACGTATCGTCGTCGTCAAAACCAGGCTCCGACGTGTAATCGAAAGATCCGTCGGCGTTGAGGACGAAGGAGGCCGCGTGGGTGGGGCCGCTGACGAGGACAGCGGTCAGCGTCGCGTCGTCCACATCGCTGTCGTTGTCAAGGACGCCGGGTGCGGCGACCGAGAGCGGCACTCCGGCGTCGGCTGAATACGAGTCAGCCACAGCCACTGGATCGTCGTTCATATCGTTTACACCGATGTTGACCAATGCCAGATCGGTCGCGAGTCCGTCGTCCGCGTAATAGGTGAAGTTATCGCTGCCGCTGAAATCCGGAGCCGGTACGTAGTCGAAGGAGCCGTCGGGGTTCAGGCTGAAGGAGCTTGCGTGGCTCGGGCCCGAGTTGAGGACGGCGGTGAGCGGATCGCCGTCCATCGGGTCGTCATTGTCGAGAATACCCGGAGCCGACATGCTAAGCGCGGCGTCCTCATCGACGCTGTAGAAGTCGTTGTTCGCCTTCGGGGCCTGATTTGGCCGTACCGCCGTGACCGTCACCGAATCCTGGTCAGTCGCATTTCCGTCGTCGACCGTGAGCGTCGCGACGTAGTCACCCTCCACATCCGTCACGAAGCTCGGACTCTCGGCGCTCGGATTGTCGAGGGTCGCGCTGCTTCCCGATGGTGTGGACAGGTTCCACGAGTAGCTATAGGAATCGCCGTCGATGTCGCCGCTTCCGGAGCCGTCGAGCTGTGCGGTGTCGCCCGCGGTCACCGTCTGATCAGCGCCTGCATCGGCGTACGGCGCGTCGTTCACCGGGTCGACGGTGAGGTTGACGGTCGCCGTGTCACTGCCACCGTTTCCGTCCGACGCTCGGTAGACGAAGGAATCCGGGCCGTTGTAGTTCGCAGTAGGCGAGTAGCTGAACGAGCCATCGGTGTTCAGCGTGAACGAGGCGGCGTTGCTTGGTCCGCTAACCAGGGACGCCGTTAGCGAGTCGCCGTCGACCGGATCGTCGTTTCCGAGGACGCCAAGTGCCGTCGACACGCTGAGTGTTGCGTCCTCGGGCGTCGAGTACGAATCGCCGACGGCGACTGGGGGCAGATTCGGCTGGGACGCCGTGACCGTCACCGAATCCTGGTCAGTCGCATTTCCGTCGTCGACCGTGAGCGTCGCGACGTAGTCACCCTCCACATCCGTCACGAAGCTCGGACTCTCGGCGCTCGGATTGTCGAGGGTCGCGCTGCTTCCCGATGGTGTGGACAGGTTCCACGAGTAGCTATAGGAATCGCCGTCGATGTCGCCGCTTCCGGAGCCGTCGAGCTGTGCGGTGTCGCCCGCGGTCACCGTCTGATCAGCGCCTGCATCGGCGTACGGCGCGTCGTTCACCGGGTCGACGGTGAGGTTGACGGTCGCCGTGTCACTGCCACCGTTTCCGTCCGACGCTCGGTAGACGAAGGAATCCGGGCCGTTGTAGTTCGCAGTAGGCGAGTAGCTGAACGAGCCATCGGTGTTCAGCGTGAACGAGGCGGCGTTGCTTGGTCCGCTAACCAGGGACGCCGTTAGCGAGTCGCCGTCGACCGGATCGTCGTTTCCGAGGACACCTGGTGCTGCCTCGTCGAGTGTTGTGTCTTCAGCCATCGGATAGCCGTCGTCGGCCGCAGCGGGCGCCTCGTTCCCTCCCGAGGCGGAACCGTCGTCGACGGACACGCCAAATCGGGAGAGAACGAGGTCGATCTGATTCGCGAAGGTCACGCCACCGCCACCGGCAAAGAGCAGACCAACGGGCTGGTTTCCAATCGAAGTGACCACGAGTGAGCCCGAGTCTCCGCCGGCGCTGAAGTCTCCGGCGTCTCCCACGATCGCAATCTGGTTGACGAACCGGGCCTCCTGGAGGCAGATCCAGAGGAAAGCGACATAACACACGTCGACTGTGACGTTGACGGCGTCGATCGTTCCCGTCGTAAGCCCGGTGGTGCGTCCGTACTTCTTCACCGGCAACCCAACCCCGGCGCTTGTGGTAGCGGCAGCCGGCGCGCCGTATCCGTCGGTCGGGGTGGCGTAACCCAGGTCGGAGGTCGTTGTTCTCGCGATCGCTGCATCGAGCGTGTTCGGACCGCCGGAGAAGTCGATCGGCTCGAAATCCTCGAGCGTCGCGATCGTGTCGGCAGGAACGAGACCTCCGTCTAGCGCTCCGGGCTGGACAATCTCGTCGCCGAGAAGAGCGTTGTTGACGTTGGCGATGACATGGTTGTTGCTGAGAAGGAAGAAATCTGTTCCGTCTGTCACTCGCGCGCCAATGGTTCCCGCGGTGATGTCCGGATGGCCCACCGAGACTCCGGTTGGCACAGGTCGGGGGAAGCGTGCCGTCGTGTCGACTTGGGCCACGACCCGACCCGTAACTTCGACCTCAACCGGGACACCGTCGAGGCTTGGCGGAACGTCTGAAGCGGCGAACGATTCAGCGTAGATCTTGACGACGGCGCGTCCGTCGGCGCGAATGCCAGCGCCCATCCCGACAATGCCACCCTCGCCGAGCAGGCGTTTGGCATGCCTCTGCTTCGTCGCGATCGCCTCCTTGAGATCAGCGAGATCGAATCCACGCGCTTCGAGTTGGCTGATCGAGGGATCGGGAGCGGCGGCCGCGGCGCTGACGTGAACGAGCAACGCGAGGAGGACTGAGACGATGAACAGAACGGTCTTCTTCACGACGACGTCGGCCAGTTGGGCCTACCCCCCTTGCGAGTTCGGTCCACGATCACGAATGCCACAGCAACGTTGCTGGCCTCACAAAGACACAGGTACGGCAGACTTCCACCCTCTACACGGACGGGGAACGTGCTATCCGAGGTATGGGGACGACTAGGCCAGAGCCCAGACCGGGTCTCATCGAGAAGAGCGGGGTGTTACTCGGGCTCGAGGGCAGTGATCGGCCCGGTCTCCTCGACGACGACGACGTAGCCTTCGATCTCACCGGGGATCTCTTCCGTCACGGCAACTGTCGTCGTCTCAACGAAGACCTTGATACAGGGGCGGCCGTCACACTCGCCGATCCCGGTGCCGACGACTCCGTCGATGGCCATCAGCGTCGGAGTCTGCTCCTCGAGGACCTGCTCGATCGTCCTGCTTTCAGCTGGTTCGTCGTCGTTGTCGGAGCCACACGCCGCCGCGAGGAAAGCGACTGCGATCAGGCCACCGGCAAGCAGAAGCGGTCTCATGCGGAGCTGATGGAAGGCTAGCTGCGGCCTAGAACTCGTTTCATAATGACTCCTCGTCGCCGGGGTGCGATGTACGCCGTGAGGCCAGGACGCAGGGAGCGTTCATATTGACCTGAAATATGGACGCGACCGAGGACAACGCTTCACGGCGTAAAGCGCGGCCTGGAGACACAGGGTTCATTGTGAGACGAGTTCTTAGAGCCCGCTACGAGGGTTCCGGTACGTGTAGTGCGACAACGTCGTTCGTGAACCCGTTCTGCGACCCGTCGAAGTAGAGAGAACTCGGGAAGTTGCCGGATGTGCTGCTGCCGAGCGAGTCCGGTTCGAAGGTGAAGACGTCCTCATCGTTCCCGCTGATTCCGTTCGTGCTGAAGCTGCTCCTCGTCGTCAGATAGAGGTCACCACCACTGAACGCGACTCCGACGACATCCTCACCGTTGCTCTCGGAAAGTCCCACATCGGAGCCATCGAAGTAGAGGCTCCAGGTACCCGACGTACTGCTACCCAGCGACGCGGGCGTGAACTCGAGCAGATCCTCGTCTTCGCCGGACACGCCGGGGACGCTGAACGCGCCTAGAGTCGAGATAAGCAAATTCCCGTTCGGAAGGATGTGGACAGCGTCTACATCCTCGTTTCGGTTCCCGCCGAGACCGACGTCGCTCCCGTCGAAGTAGAGTGACCAACCCGTCGCCGAGTCATAGCGGAGGAGATCCTCGTCGGCGGCGCTGATCCCACCGACGTTGACGCTGCTCGTCGAGGAGATCAGGAAGTCACCGTCGCTGAGGCGGGTGATCGCGTCAAGGTCCTCGCTACCGATGCCGAGAACAGAGCCGTCGAGGACGACGCTGTATCCGGAGCCGTCGAAGGCGACGATATCTTCTTCGTTCCCCCATGATTGATCACTGGCGGGTGAAAAGTAGAAGTGGACTGCGCCGGACGGCGGGGAGTTCACAGTGATGTAGTCGAGCTTGATCTCGTCGTCACTCCCGAAGGAGTTCGAGGCGGTCAGCGTGACGGTGTAGGTGCCCGGGTTGTTGTAGGTGTGGCTCGGGTTCTGCGCCGTCGAGCTTCCGCCGTCGCCGAAGTCCCAGCTCCAGCTGGTCGGGCTGTTCGTGGAGGCGTCGGTGAAATCGACCGTCAAGGGATCGGTTCCGTCGGTTGGAGTGCCCGAGAACTCTGCGACGGGAGCTGAGCCAGCCGGATCGACGGTGATGTAGTCGAGCTTGATCTCGTCGTCACTCCCGAAGGAGTTCGAGGCGGTCAGCGTGACGGTGTAGGTGCCCGGGTTGTTGTAGGTGTGGCTCGGGTTCTGCGCCGTCGAGCTTCCGCCGTCGCCGAAGTCCCAGCTCCAGCTGGTCGGGCTGTTCGTGGAGGCGTCGGTGAAATCGACCGTCAAGGGATCGGTTCCGTCGGTTGGAGTGCCCGAGAACTCTGCGACGGGCGCACTGCCGCCAGACGGTGTGCCAAAGCTCACACCGAACTCCGAGAGAACGGGGCCAATAGGATTGCCAAAGGTGGCCGTGGAACTGCCGGCGTAGAGAAGCGCGACGGGGTTCCGGGTACCGACCTGGACGATGACCGAGCCTGAGTCGCCGCCCGCGCTCATGTCCGTGGTCATTATCTGCTGAACGAACCGGGCGACCTTTCCACCGCCGTAGTTGACGTTGACCGTCACGTTGACAGCGGTTATCTCTCCGACAGTGTGGCCCGTGGTTCTGCCACATTTCTCGACGTCCATTCCGATAGCGGCGTTCGTTGTGGTCGTCTCCGGTGTCCAACCACAATGCGTCTCCGCGGTGACGTCCCCGAGGTTCGGGACCTCTGCGATTGCCGCATCGATCACATTCGTCGGACTCCACCAGCCGCAGAAGTTCCCGCACCACGAAATTGTCTTGTAGTCGGAAAGCGTGGCAAGTCGATCGCTCGGGTCATTGGCCGATCCACCATCGACCCTACCGGGCTGGATGATCCAGTCTCCGATCGAAGCGTCGTTCGAGTCGGCAAGGACGTGGTTGTTACTGAGGATGTACCACTTCGATCCGTTCGTGACGAGGCCGCCGTATGTCCCGGCAGTGATGTCAGGATGGCCAATCGATACACCTGGTTCGGCCGGCCGATGGTAGGCCGTTGGGTCGTGCAACGCGCGGACCTCACCTGTGACCTCGACCTCGGTTCGGACGCCGTCAATCTTGATCGGCAGTCCGAACACGGCAGCCCGTTCAGTGAGAATCTTGATCACAGGCTGACCGTCGGTACCGAGCCCGACCCCAGTCCCAACCACGCCGGCGCGCGACAAGAGGCTCGCGGTGGCGCTTTCCTGTGCCACGATCGCCGCACGGATCTTCGCTCTTAGCTCGGCAAGCCTCTGGGCCCCAGGATCGGGCGCTGCAGCCGCGTGACCGGTAATCGCCGCGAGGAGCAGCCCCAACAAGAGTGCAACGAAAAGAACCTTCCGGAAGCTCGTTGCGTGCTCTAAGCGAACGACGTCCCCCTCAGCTGGAGTACCCGCTTCAAAGATAGTCCCGATTCGCGCGGCAATCTAGCGGACCCACCCATTCGATTGCGAGGCCCGGTCACACGGTGGTCGCCTTCGGCTGTCAGACGACGAGGCGCTAGACTCACCGTGCCCGGTATCCCCAAAGGAACTGGAGCCGATGAAATTCGAGTCAGTGTGTGTGGTCGGCACAGGCCGTGTCGGCAGTGCGATGGCCTCCCGGCTGGAGGGACAGCTGCCTACGCGATCGACCGGACGCGAGCTCGACTGCGCCACCGCCGATCTCATCGTCCTCTGCGTACCCGATCGCGCGATTTCTGAGGTCGCTGGGGCCGTATCCAGCGGTCCGTGGATCGCGCACGTGTCCGGGGCATCGACGCTCGAGAGCCTCGAGCCCCACACCCGGCGTTTCAGCCTCCATCCTCTCCAGACGTTTCAGCTCGGTCTCGGGCCCGGTCAGTTCGACGGGGCCTGGGCAGCCATAAGCGGGAAAACCGACGAGGCGAGAGAGGCCGGCTTCGAGCTCGCCGAGCTGCTCGATGTCCGTCCGTTCGAGCTCGCCGACGCGAGTCGACCCCTCTATCACGCCGGAGCAACCGTCGCGGCGGCGTTCCTCGTCACGGTGCACCAAACAGCCGCTCGACTGATGCAGGCAGCAGGCGCACCCCCGGAGGCGCTCGCTCCGCTCATGCGGAGAACGATGCAAAACGGGTTTCGTCCAACCGGTCCTCACGTCAGAGGAGACTGGGAAACCGTCGAACGTCACCTCGACGCGATACGACTCGCGTGCCCAGAACTCGAGCCGACATATCGGGCCCTATCGGACGCGACCGCAGCGCAATTGTCGACATGAAAACCATCCGAACGATCTCGAGCACGCGGCCGGAGCTGGCCAACATCCGATCCGGGAGGAGCGTCGGTCTGGTGCCGACCATGGGTGCGATTCACGACGGTCATCTCTCGTTGATCAAGGCTGCTCGAGACGAGAACCAGATCGTCGTCGTGAGCATCTTTGTGAACCCCACACAATTTGGACCTACCGAGGATCTTGCGACATATCCGCGTGACGAAGCCCATGATCTCGCGGCATGTGAAGCCGCGGGGGTGGATTTCGTGTTCGCGCCCGAGCCAACCGAGATGTATCCGGCTGACTTTCAGACCTGGGTCGACGTCGAGGAGGCTTCTCGCGGGATGGAGGGCGACGCGAGACCCGGTCACTTTCGCGGGGTGGCAACCGTCTGCCTCAAGCTCTTCAACATCATCGATCCCGACCGCGTGTACTTCGGGCAGAAGGACCTGCAACAGTCCTTCGTCGTCGAGCAGCTCGTACGCGATCTGAACGTGGATCTCGAGGTCCGAGTGATGCCGACCGTCCGCGATGTCGACGGGCTCGCACTCAGCTCGCGTAACGCGCACCTGTCGCGGACCGATCGCGCGGTCGCTCGTGCCATTCCTGAGGCTCTGACGGCCGGCAAGGGAGCGTACACTCGCGGTTCGGATCCGATCGAAGCCGCGTCAGCCGTGCTCGACGGGGAGCCTGGCATGGCTCCCGACTACGTCGAACTGTCGAAATTCGACGGCCGGCTCTTTCTGGCGATCGCCGCTTCTGTCGGCGACGTTCGACTAATCGACAACATCGTCCTCGAAGGAGGGGAAGAATGAACACCCGTCCCCCGACCGCAGGGAAGCTCACGCTTCCTGAGCTGCTCGAGATGAAGCGACGCGGAGACCGCATCGTGATGGTCACCGCCTATGACTATCCCAGCGGTCGTCTTGCGGATGCGGCGGGGATCGATCTCGTCCTCGTCGGCGACTCGGCGGCCATGACCGTACTCGGGCATGAGACGACCGTTCCGGCCTCGATTGACGAGATGTTGATGCTGACTCGCGCCGCCGCACGAGGGGCCGAACGACCAATTGTCATAGCCGACCTTCCGTTCGGCTCCTACCAAGTCTCGGATGAAGACTCGCTGCGACACGCGATCCGTTTCGTAAAGGAAGCTGGTGCCGACGCGGTCAAGCTCGAGGGAGCGGGCCCGACCCTCTCCCGTGTCCTCGCGCTGGTTGGTGCAGGCATTCCGGTCATGGGACACATCGGTCTAACGCCGCAAAACGCGACGCAGTTGGGGGGATTTCGGGCTCAAGGCCGGACAGCTGCACGAGCGAAGGAGCTGCTCGACGAGGCACTCGCCCTCGAGCAGGCGGGTTGCTTCTCGCTCGTCCTCGAGGCGATTCCGGCTCCCGTCGCGGCTGGGATCACCGCATCGCTCTCGATCCCGACCATCGGCATCGGCTCGGGCGTCGGATGTGACGGCCAGGTTCTCGTTCTCCACGATCTCCTGGGTCTATACGACGGCCGAGCACCGAGGTTCGTCAAGCGCTATGCAGACCTGGCGACGGAAATCAGATCCGCCCTGGAACGGTACGCGGCAGACGTGCGATCGGGAGCGTTCCCGGAAGACGTCCACACGTACTCGATCCCCGAGCACGAGCTCGATGAGTTCGAGCAAGAGGTCGCCGGGACCGAATTACCGCGGACGTAAGGCAGGCCGGCCGAGGGCGCAGAGTTCGCCCTGGGGCCTGACCGATCTGTCGTCAGTTCGCGGGACTTATCAGGAACGGGACCAGCGCGATCGCCACCATGGCGAACGAACCGAGGGCGAGCGCGACCAGGGAACGCCAGACGCTCCAACGGTGCACCACCATGATCCCGAGGACGAGCAGCGCGAACGCCCAGACAAAAAACGCGACCTCGAGCGCTTGGAAGACCGTCGATGCGGTCCCCGAATCGTCGCCGCCGGACCTGAACGCGTCAGTTCCATACATCGCAAGCTGTATTGGCCACAGGACGAATAGCGAAAGCGCAAGCGGCGCTGCGGCGTAGGCGAGAATGTGACGTGACCGACGATATGACCCTTCACCGCCCGCTCCGCGGCTGCCGACATAGACGAACGCGCCGGCTATCCAGTAGGTCGCGATCCCGTAGATGGCCGCCGTGAGAAAGACGATCACCGCGACGACCAGGCTGTCTCGACGCGGGTCGTCCATGAGCGTCCCCGTCGCCGGCGTCGTCAGGATCACGGCGAGCGCGGCCAACAGGACGAGCAGGATGACCGGTTCCTGGCGAGCCTCCGCCTGGAGCCGTGAGTCGTCTCGCATCGCGGCGAAGACCGAGCGCGGGCTCTGGAAGACGGCAAGAGTTCGGCGCCACCACTCCTTCTGGAACTCGGCTCTGCGCTCGTCCTTGGTCTTCGTGCCGGCGTCGGTGGCCACACAGCAACCTTAGCCGCACACGTCTCGCTACGGTACCGAGGAATGAGTCAACTCTCGGCCTCCTTCTCTGCAACTCTTCGCGTGCATCTCGACGACCGCCCAGGCTCCTTTGCCGAGCTTGCGCGAGCAGTTGGAGACGCCGGTGGGTCGCTGGATGCGATCGACCTCGTTCGAGTCGAGGGCGGCCGGAAGGTTCGCGACGTCACGGTTCAGGCCACGAATGCCGAGCACATCGGAGAGATCGTCGACGCGGTGTCTCGAGTCGAGGGCGTGCACGTGGATCATGTCTCCGACCGAACCTTCCTCCTCCACCTCGGCGGAAAGATCGAGGTCACGTCACGCGCTCCACTCAAGACCCGGGACGACCTCTCCATGGCATACACACCAGGTGTGGCTCGCATCTCTCGGGCCATAGCCGATGAGCCGAGCAGCGTCTGGAATTTGACCGTCAAGAGCAACATGGTCGCCGTCGTAACTGACGGAAGTGCCGTGCTTGGCCTCGGCGACATTGGCCCGGAAGCGGCTCTGCCCGTGATGGAGGGCAAAGCGGTCCTCTTCAAGGAGTTCGCCGGGGTCGACGCCTTCCCAATCGCGCTCGCGACAAACGACGTCGACGAGATCGTGGAGACGGTCGAGCGGATCGCGCCCGTCTTTGGCGGCATCAATCTCGAGGACATCTCCGCACCACGCTGTTTCGAGATAGAGGACAGGCTGAAGAACTCACTCGATATTCCCGTCTTCCATGACGACCAACACGGGACAGCCGTCGTGGTGCTCGCGGCGTTCGAGAATGCTCTACGACTCGTCGACAAGAGGCCCGGAGACGTGAAGGTCGTCATGACTGGCGTGGGGGCTGCAGGTATTGCAACCACCAAGATGCTCCGTGCCGCCGGCGTCGAACAGATCGTGGGGTGCGACCGGCAAGGCGTGATTTACCGAGACCGGCCCGGCCTCGCTGGTGCGAAAGCGGTCTTCGCCGAGGAGACGAATCCGGACAACGAGACAGGGGGCGCCGACGAGGCGCTTGTCGGAGCGGATGTGTACATTGGGCTCTCTGCTCCCGGTGCGGTATCGGTCGACGGCGTCCGGAGCATGGCACCGAATCCGATCATCTTCGCCATGGCGAATCCGACGCCCGAGGTTCCGCCCGAGGCCGTTGCTGACTTTGCCGCCGCCGTTGCGACTGGCCGCTCGGACTATCCGAACCAGATCAACAATGTTCTCGCCTTCCCGGGCATCTTCCGAGGTGCTCTCGACGTTCGCGCCGCAGAGATCACCGAGGAGATGAAGTTCGCAGCGGGCGAGGCAATCGCCGGCGTCGTCAAAGAGGACGAACTGAGCCCGGAGTATGTCGTGCCGAGTGTCTTCAACCGCGACGTCGTCGCCTCGGTCGCCGAGGCGGTTTCGGGAGCCGCTGAACGCGCCGGCGTCGCGAGACGTCACCGGGAGCCTGCCGACATCTCGGAGTAGACCGCTTCCTCTGCGTTTGCCCGGGCAACGAGTGCCCTTGCTCTGCTTTGCGGGCCGCGGGGGCCCCGGCCTCCACCCAGCTCCAATCGTAGGAAGGAAAAACGGGATAGGTTGTGGCCGTCTGTCTCGAACGTGTGACGGGTGAGAAACCTCGCCGCCGCAAACCTGACGACGCACGTAGTCAGGTAGGGGCGGCGACGTCAGGCGGCCGCCGCGGCCACCTTGGGCAGAACCTGGCGGAGGAACTGGCCGGTGAAGCTCTCCTCCACTGCGGCGACGTCCTCCGGCGTGCCCGCGGCGACGATCTCCCCGCCCGCCTCTCCGCCTTCGGGGCCTAGATCGATGATCCAGTCGGCTTGCTTGATGACGTCGAGGTTGTGTTCGATCACGAGCACGGTGTTGCCCGAGTCGACGAGGCGCTGGAGCACCTCGAGGAGCTTCTCAATATCGGCGAAGTGGAGCCCGGTCGTCGGCTCGTCGAGGATGTAGAGAGTCCGGCCCGTCGCGACCTTCGAGAGCTCTGACGAGAGCTTGACTCGTTGCGCCTCGCCTCCTGAGAGCGTCGTCGCCGACTGGCCGAGCTTGATGTAGTCGAGACCGACGTCGTGAAGCGTCTGGAGGCGCCGCCGGATCTTGGGGATCTTCCCGAAGAAGCTGAGCGCCTCCTCGACCGACATCTCGAGAACATCTGCAATGGACTTTCCCTTGAAGCGCACCTCGAGGGTCTCGCGGTTGTACCGCTTCCCCCCACACGTTTCACACGGGACATACACGTCGGGGAGAAAGTGCATTTCGATCTTGATCTGGCCGTCGCCCTTGCACGTCTCGCATCGTCCACCCCGCACGTTGAAGGAGAAGCGACCAGGCTTGTAGCCGCGCACCTTCGCGTCGGGCGTCTGTGAATACAGCTCGCGAACGTGGTCGAAGAGCTTGGTATAGGTCGCGGGATTTGAACGCGGCGTTCGACCGATCGGCGACTGGTCGATGTCGATGACCTTGTCGAAACACTCGATCCCCTCGACTGCGTCGTGCTCGCCCGGCTTGACGCGGATCCGGTGGAGTCGGTTGGCGAGCGCCTTGTAGATGATCTCGTTCACGAGGGTCGATTTCCCCGAACCCGAAACTCCCGTGACACAGACGAGCTTGCCGACCGGGAGGTCAACGTCAATGCGCTTCAGGTTGTGCATGGAGGCACCCATCACCGAGAACGTCCCGTGATCGCCGACACGGCGTTCGGGCACTGCAATCTCTCGCTTGCCCGAGAGAAACTGACCGGTGACAGATCCTTTCGCCCTCTCGACCTTCTCGGCGCGTCCTTCTGCGACCACATGTCCTCCGTGCTCGCCGGCCCCCGGGCCCATGTCGACGAGGTGATCTGCCGAGCGCATCATCTGCTCGTCGTGCTCGACGACCATGACGGTGTTACCGAGATCGCGAAGTCTCTCGAGTGTCCCGATCAGCCGCGCGTTGTCACGCTGGTGCAGACCGATCGACGGCTCGTCGAGGATGTAGAGAACGCCGACCAGCTGGGAACCGATCTGGGTCGCCAACCGTAGGCGCTGCGCTTCTCCGCCCGAGAGCGTCGAGGCTGCGCGGTCGAGCTGCAAGTAGCCGACCCCGACGTTATCGAGGAAGGTCAGGCGTTCCCGAATCTCCTTGATGATTCGCGCGCCGATCAGCTGCTCGGTCTCAGTGAGTTCTAGGCCGTCCAGGAACTCGATCGCCCACGTCACGGACATCCTCGTGAAGTCGTAGATCGAGCGTTCCCCAACGGTCACGGCGAGCACTTCGGGCTTGAGCCGTGCGCCGCCGCACTCTGGGCAGGGCCGGAAGCTCATGTACTCCTCGATGCGCTCGCGGGCGTTGGCGGAGTCGGTCTCCTTGTACCGACGCTCGAGGTTCGGGATGAAGCCCTCGAACGCCATGGTGTACGAGCGCTTTCGCCCCATCCGGTTGCGATATTGGACGTAGATCTTCTCGCCGTCCGTTCCATAGAGAAACTTGGCGCGCTCGTCGTCGTCGAGCTCGCCCCAGGGTGTTTCCATGTCGATCTCGTAGCGGTCGGCGATCGCCTGGATGACCGACTCGTAGTAACTCGTATGGCCGACCGACCAGGGCACGAGTGCTCCGTCGGCCAGAGAAAGGCTCGGGTCGGGAACCAGGAGATCGGGATCGATTTCCTGCTGCGCTCCCAGACCCGTACACCGCGAGCAGGCGCCGTGCGGGGAGTTGAAGCTGAAGATTCGCGGCTGAAGCTCCGGAAGACCGACGCCGTGTTCAGGACAGGCAAAACGCTCGGAGAACAGAAGCTCGCTGCCGTCGACCACGTCGATGAGAACCAGCCCTTCGGTAAGAGCGAGCGCCGTCTCGATCGAGTCTGTGAGTCGATGACGAAGATCGGCTTTCATGACGAGCCGGTCGACGACCACCTCGATCGTGTGCTTGAACTTCTTGTCGAGCTCGATCTCGTCCTCGAGGAGCATCTGCTCGCCGTCGATCTTGACGCGCGTGAAGCCCTCCCCTTCGAGCTGGTCGAGCAGATCGCGGAACTCGCCCTTCCGGTCGCGGACGACTGGGGCATTGACGGTGAACTTCGTGCCCTCGGGCAGCTGTAACACCCGATCAACGATGGACTCGATGCTTTGACCCGCTATCAGCCTGCCGCACACCGGACAGTGCGGGCGGCCAACCCGTGCGTACAGAAGACGGAGGTAGTCGTAGATCTCGGTGACGGTCCCGACGGTCGAACGAGGGTTCCGCGACGTGGTCTTCTGGTCGATCGAAATGGCGGGAGAGAGCCCATCGATCGAGTCGACGTCGGGCTTCTCCATCATCTGGAGAAACTGGCGCGCGTAGGCCGACAGCGATTCGACGTACCGCCTCTGTCCTTCTGCGTAAATCGTGTCGAAGGCAAGGGAGGACTTCCCGGACCCGGAGAGCCCGGTCACACAGATCAGCGCGTTCCGCGGTAGCCGAACCGTGATGTCTTTCAGGTTGTGCTCGCGGGCGCCGTGAACGACCAGCTCTTCGGCGGCCATGTGCTGCAAGCATAGCCGTGGCCTCGGACGAACACATGTTCGCCCCCGTGCGAGTCGCAACCCTCGGCGCCAGGCGGTTGGCCGAGCCGGGCTTCGCCCGGCTGGAGACCGCCGCCGGCCAGAGGCGCGAGAGCCGGCGGGAGCGGCAGCCGACCGGTGGTTCGAGAAAGAATGGGGGCGTGAGGAGGACGATTGCCGGACTGCTAGTCGATCCGATCGAAGGCGCCGTTCCGGGGCGTCTCACGTTCGAGGACGGCGAGGTCACGTCCGTCGAGGAGATGAACGTCCCGGAAGCCGGGTCGATCAGGATCTTCCCCGGGTTCATCGACCTGCAGATCTACGACTGGTCCGAGGCCCTCGAGTCCGGAGTCACCGGCTATCTCGCGACGTGCGGCACCTCCGCCCCAGGCGTCGTCGAGGATTTCCTCGATCAGCTCCCCCGCGATCCCCTTTGCCTCGGGGCCCACATCGAAGGCCCCTACCTCAACGCCGAGGCCGCCGGCGCGCAGGCGGAGGAGCACATCCGGCCCATCGATTTCACCGAGCTCGGACGCTGGCTCTCTGCGGAGCGGGTGCGCATGGTCACGCTCGCACCCGAGCTCGACGGGGCCCGCGAGGCGATCGGCGAGATCGTTGCGGCGGGAGCCGTCGCCGCCATCGGCCACACGGCGACGAACGCTCGCACGACTTCCCTTGCCGTTGACGCCGGCGTCCGGTTTGCCACCCACATCTGGAACGCTATGACCGGAATGAAGGCACGAGAACCGGGAGCGATCGGAGAACTCCTCCTCGACTATCGCGTCACGCTGGGCTTGATCGGGGACGGTCGCCATCTCAACCCGCTGATCGAGCGGCTCACCGTCGAAGTCGCCGGCGCCGAGCGAATTGCACTCACCAGCGATCGCGTGCCGCCGCCTCAGCAGAGGCCAGACGGCAAGCTCCTCGGTGGAGACCGTTGCGGCGCAGAACTCGTGGCTCGGGCGGCACGCTGGAGCATCCATCAGGCCGCCGTCATGTCGAGCCTCGTGCCGGCGCGCGTCCTCGGGCTCACGGATCGCGGCAGGCTTGCTCCCGGCTATCGGGCTGACCTGGCCATTCTCGACGCGGCCTTCACCCCACTCGAAACCATCGTCAACGGCGAGACCGCCTGGAAGGCCCCCCAATGAACACCTCGATCTATCTCTTCGCGATGGACCTCGTGGACGAAGGCGTCGATCAGGTTCTCGAACGATTCAAGGACGTTGGGCTCGGCGGCATCTCTCTCGCCAGCGTCTACCACGCGTCGCGCGATGTGTTTCCGCACAGCCCAGCCGCGCGAGTGCGCTACCTCGAGGGATGTACGGCCTATTTCCAACCCGATCTCCCCCGCTACGCCGACATCGGGTTCGCCCCTCGCGTGAGCGAACTCGCTCGAGAACGCGATCCATTAGCCGATGCGTGTCGCGCTGCGGCGAAGCGTGACCTCACGGTGACGGCCTGGACCGTGTTCCTCCATACCGACCGGCCGCACGACACGCCACCCGAGCTCGCGCCACAGAACGTGTTCGGTGACCCGTACCTCACCGAACTCTGCCCAGCGAACCCGGCGGTTCGGGCCTACGCATCCGCCGTGGCCTCCGACGTCGCCCGCTACGACGTTGGCTCGATCGTCGCCGAGGCTCTCCACTTCCTCCCGCTCGAGCACGGCTATCACCACGAACGCTACTTCTTCGATCTCGGCACTCTCGACCGGTTCCTCCTGGGTCTCTGTTTCTGCACGCACTGCATGACGGCGGCTGAGAACGCCGGCGTCGATGCGGCCGCCCTGAAACGGTTCACGGGCGAGACCGTCGAGCGAGCCTTCCGGGCGGAGACGCCCGTACAGACCGACGAGGTGAGTCGCGATGCGATCGGCCAGTTCGCAGACGGTGAGCTTGGCGAGTACTTGAAGGTTCGCGAACGAACTGTGACGTCGCTCGCCGCCGAACTCGTGGAAGCCTGTGAGTGCCCCGTCTCGTTCATGGATGGATCCGGCGCGGTCAAGGGATATGTGACCGGCCGGCCTACCGGCGATCCTGCCGCGAGCATCGCCTGGCGACTGGGGGTCGACATCGGCGAACTGGCGCAGGTATGCGACGGTTTCGACGTCATCGCCTATGCGGCCGATCCAGCCCGCGTACGACTCGATCTAAACGCCTACCGGGCACTCGTCCCGAGCGACACACCCCTTGGCGTCAGCTTGCGACCGGTTCCTCCCGACTGCGACTCGGCCGAGAACCTGGCCGAGAAGATCGCCGTCGCGCGCGACGTCCAGGCCTCAACGGCTGCCTTCTACCATTACGGACTCGCTCCGCTGAACGCGCTCGATCGAATTCAGGACGCGGTCGCGGCCGCCGGAGAGTAGCCGCTGCGCAGCGCGCCACCGGGCAGGTCACCCGTGTGGCGGCCGTCGTCAATGACGAGTCGACCGTTCACGGCCACGTATTGGATTCCCTCAGCGAGACTCCTCGGCTCCTCATACGTCGCCGTGTCCCTGATGGACTGCTGATCGAAAGCCACGAGGTCGGCCGCCATACCGGGCCGGACCAGTCCGCGGTCGAGGAAGCCGAGCCGCTGGGCGGGCAGCGACGTCAGTTTGCGAATCGCCTGCGCCCAGGTCAGCACCCCCAGCTCGCGAACGTAGACGCCGAGGTAGCGGGCGAATGTCCCCCACCCGCGAGGGTGCGGCCGATCGCCGACGAGGATTCCGTCACTCCCGCCGGTATGGGCCGGATGGGTCATGATCGTGCGAACGTTCTCCTCGTTTCCCATCTGGATGACGCAGCTCACGCCGAGTTCCTCGTCGGCCACGAGATCGCAGTAGGCGTCGATTGGTCGCGTCCCGGCCCGCTCGGCAATCTCGGTCACCGTCTTTCCCACGACGCCGGCATTCCGCTCGGACTGGACCCCGCTGATCGCGACGTCGTCCCAGCGGATCGGCACATTGTGAAGTCCGTCGGAGCCCTCACTCTCCATCTCGTCTTGCAACCGGTCGCGAAGCGCCGGATCGCGAAGCCGCGCGACCGTGGCGCTGGGTCCTCCAGCGTGCATCCAGCTCGGGAGGAAGGCATGGAGGTACGTGGAGCCCGCCGTGTAGGGATAGGTGTCGAGCGTGATATCGACACCTTCCTCGCGAGCAGAGTCGATGGCGGCGAGGAGCTCTGGCGCGCGTCCGCGGTTCGCTTCGAACCCGAGATGCGTGTGGGCGAGATGGAGCGGCACGCCCGCATGACGCACGATCTCGATACAGTCGAGGTATGCCTCGATCGCCTTCATTCCGTAGTTGCGGTGATGCGGGCAGTAGAAACCTCCGGTCTCGCGCATGACCGAGCACAGCTCGACCATTTCGTCGTCGTCTGCATACATCGCGGGGGCGTACGTCAGGCCGGCTGAGAGACCGACCGCGCCCTGCTCGATCGATTCGGCCAGCAACCGCTTCATCTCCCCGAGTTCGCTCTCGGTCGGCGGACGATCGTCGCTCCCCATCGCGATCATGCGGAGAGTTCCGTGGGGCGTGAGATACGCGACGTTGATCGCAACGCCGTCGTCGAACCGATCCAGGTAGTCGGAAACGCTCCGCCAGTTCCAGTCGAATCCCGGAGGACTGCCGTTCCAGCCGGCGAGCTGCACCTGCAGTTCAGCGAGGACTTCGTCGGTCACAGGAGCCAGGCTCAGTCCGTCCTGGCCAATGACGTCCAGCGTCACTCCTTGATGCACCTTCGCTTCGTGCGCGGGGTTGGCAAGCAACTGGATGTCCGAGTGCGTGTGCATGTCGATGAACCCCGGACAGACGACCAGGTCGGTGACGTCAATCTCTCGGGCTCCCACTTCGGGGACATTCCCTAGGTCGACGATCCGACCGTTTCGCACGCCGACGTCGGCGTAGAACCACGGGTTCCCGGAACCGTCGATGACCTTGCCGTTGCGCAGAACGAGGTCGAGCATCGGGAGAAGCCTATGCTCAGTGGTCGCTCCGGTAAATACCCACACCACCTGGCCGGCGCGCATCTCGTCGTCCTCGGTCGGCCATATACCGCTTGTGTATGCGGCCGGGTGGGCGGGCTGATATCAGCGTTCGAGTGTCCGCAGGACACTCGAACGAGGGCTGCTCGGTTTTCGCGCCGCCACGCTCCTGCGTGGCGCGCCATGCAGGAACGTACTCACCGGAGAGACCACTACTCGTCCATACGGCTCAGCAATTCCTGCGTCATGCCGTGATTTCCGGCGGTGAGACCGCCGTCGACGCGGAGCACGGTGCCGGTGATCCAGGCGGCGTCATCTGACGCGAGAAACGCTGCCGCAGCCGCAACGTCTTCGGGCTCGCCGACACGTCCCAGGGGATACCACTTGGCGAGTTCGTCAAAGATGGCTGGCGTCTTCTCGAGTGCCGGAGCCCAGGCCGGCGTGCGAACCGTGCCAGGTGCGATCGCATTTGCCCGCACGCCGTTCGGCCCATATCGCACCGCGATCGACTGGGTCAGATTGACGATACCGGCCTTTGCAGCGCTGTACGCCTCGTTGCCGAGGGCAAGAATCGCATTGACGGACGCCAGATTCAGAATCACCCCTGAGCTGCGCTCGACCATCCCGGGCAGCACCCGTTTCGAGCAGAGGAAGGCGCTCGTGAGGGATACGGTCAGATCGCGCTCCCACTCTTCTTCCTCCATGTTCACGATCTCGTCGGCGTCGCAGCTGTACGCGTTGTTGACGAGTATCTCCACTCCGCCGAACTCGGCCTCGGCCTTCTCAACCATCTCGTCGACGTCACCGCCGACACTGACATCTGCAGTGACGGCGAGCGAGCGGCCGCCGGCCGCAGCGATTTCCTCGGCAACCTCGGTGGCACGATGCATCGCCAAGTCAGCGACGACCACAGACGCTCCCTCCGCGGCAAAGCGCCTTGCCGTCGCTCGGCCGATGCCCGAACCCCCACCCGTGATGATCGCCGTTCGATCCGCGAGTCTCATCCGGGCGACCCCACAGAAATCGGTTCGTGTTCGACGCCGCCGAGGAAGACCCGCTGCACGTCGAGTCCGGGAGCCAAGACGACGATGTCTGCCCGCCTGCCGGCGGTCAGGCTGCCGACTTCCTGGTCGATCCCGACTCGCTCGGCAGGGGTGAGGGTCGCCATCCTGACCGCCTCGACGAGCGAAGCGCGAGTCAGGGACGTCATGTTTCGAACCATCCCATCCATTCCGGTCACTGTACTCATCTCATCGTTGGCGAGAACGAACTCGGCCATGCTCGCCTGCATCGGCCAGCCAAGTCGCTCGGCGACGCTCGGCGCCGAGGTCATCGCACACCAGAAGTGATCGACGTGCCGGACCCCGGCTTGGTACCCCTGCTCCATCTCGGTCCAGCTGGCGTCCGAATGACCGCAGGTGACATCGTCCCGGGCCCGCCAGTCGTTCCGTGGCAGTGAAGAGGGATTGCGTCACGTGAGCTCCACCTCGCGACCGGAACTCGCCGACTCGATTACCGCGAGTACGAACTCGAGAGCCTGGCGAGCGTCCTCGGGCGGGCAGCGGTCCGGGCGGGAACCGTCCCTCACGCAGGCGGCGAAGTAGTCGACCTCCGCAAAGTACGGAGCCGCATCAAAACTCCAAGGGCCTCCTTCGGTCTTTTCACCTGATCCGTTGGGCGATGCCGGGCGGCCGGAGACGGCGAGCGTCGATTCACGTCGAGAGTCGTACTCGACGATTGCCTCGTCGAACACGGCGCGAAACTGGGCAGTGAAGGGCTCCTCGTCCGGCGCGTCCCAGCCGGCCTCGACCGCTGCGAGGACCGGCGCATCCCCGTCGTACCGAAGGAGCGCCTGCAGATGACTCCATCCAGCGCCGTCACGGCGTCCCGACGCGGACACGGAACGCGGCCTGCCGAGGAGCCAGCAGACGATGTCGAGGTCGTGGATCATGACCTCACCGGCGGCCCCGAGGCTCTGGACCGGATCAAGGAGCCAGTTTTCGGCGGTCCAGTCGGGCGCCTTGACCAAACGCAGGCAGGTCAGCGAGTGCGGATGACCAAACGTTCCCTCCGCTGTCGCTCCCTTCAGGAATTCGTACTCGTGCCAGAACCGAAGAACGTGACCAACCATGAAGACGACTCCCGCTCGGCGGCATGCATCGATCGCCCGATCCGCGTCGCCAAGCGAGATCGCAATCGGCTTCTCGCAGAGGACGTGTTTACCGGCCTCGGCCGCCAACACCACACATTCGACATGCAGGGATGTCGGCGCACAGATGTCGACGACGTCGATGTCCGGGCGCTCGAGCACCCGCTCGAACGCGGTGTCCCACTCGGCGTTGCCGAGACCGGCGAGTCCTCGAGCTCGCTCCTCATCAGCGTCGACGACCACTGGTACCCGGGCACCGCCGACGTTCGCCCACGCGTCAAGATGGATTCGTCCAGCGAACCCGGCTCCCACGAGAGCGACGTTCAATTTGCGATCCGGTCCCGGTGGGAGACGGCGTACCTCAGCATTTGGCAACCCTCAGACGACCTCGGGCTTCCCCGTCTCGAGCGACCGGTTGGCCGCGAGCGAGACGAGGAGGGCATCACGTGCGTCGTACCCGGTCGACTTGATCGGCTCGCGGCGTTCCCTCACGCACTTCTCGAAGTACGCGATCTCGGCCGCCCATGGATCGACGCCCTCGACCGTGATGGTCTCCGTCTCGCCTTTCTCTGGGTGGAGCCGCAGGAAACTCTGAACGTCGGCACCGATGTTTCCACCGTCCTCGGCAGGCGACGCGCGGAAGCCGTGCTCGATGACGCCCTCTGAGCCGACCACTCGAATTCCGGCCGAGAAGGGATAGGAGCTCGGCATCATCATGCTGCCTTCAACCACTCCCTCCGTCCCGTCGAGATACTCGACGATCGCGTAGAGGTGGCCTGGCACACCCTTCTCGAGGCCGACCGCACGCGCAAACACGCGACCCGGCTTTCCGAGCAGGAGGCTCAGCATGTCGAAGTCGTGCACCATCAGGTCGACCGCCGGACCGCCAGACTGCGAGTGATCTCTCATCCAGTCATTCCAGTCCGCCGGGGGCGAAAGGCGGTATGCAGAGGCAGCCATTGGCTCGCCGACGTCACCCGCCTTCACTCGGCGCTCGATCTCAACGTACTCGGCAAAGAACCGAAGAACGAGACCGACGACGAGCTTCTTCTTGTGCTTTTCGGCAGCCTGGATGATCGCGTTGGCATCGTCGACCGTGAGTGCGATCGGCTTTTCGAGCAAGACGTCCTTGCCGGCCGCAAAGGCCTTCTCACACGCCTCACGGTGGAGCGCAGTCGGCAGGCACACATCGACCACATCGACTTCCGGATCCTCGATCGGCGCGAGCAAGTCTGTGGTCGACTGCGCCGAGACGGTCTCGGCGACCCGCGCAGCCTTCTCCGCAGTCCGCGAGGAGACCCAGGAGACGGTGGCCTTGTCGCCGAGCTCCTTCCATCCGTTCGCGTGGGTCACCCCCATGAACCCACCTCCGAGGATTGCGACGTTGATCATCCGTTGTCTCCTCTCGTCAGCAAATCAGTGCGCCCTCATGAAATCCCGATTCAATTCATTGAACTCGTCAGGCAACTCGGCAAACGGCACGTGGCCCATGTTGGGCCACACGTGGAACTGGGCGTCGGGCATGCGTTCGCGGATGGCGTACGAGTGATATGACGGTGTCAACAGATCTGTGTCGCCCACAGCGATGAGGGTCGGAGCCGTGATCTTTGCAAGTTCGTCGAGCACGTTGTGGCTGATGCATGCCTCTGCCTGATCGGTGAAACCCTCTGGGCTCTGGGGATAGGGGTGTTCCCGAAACTTCTGCTCGAGCTCCTCGAGCGCTCCCGGCTGCTCCAGCCAACGCGGTGTATAGCCGAAGAGCCAGGTGAGCCGCCTGAAGTCCAACGGATCCGCCGCCACGGGCCTGAGCGCAATCCAGCTCCGAAACAGGAGTTCGAGGTATCGGTCGCATCGGCCCCAAGTGCAGTGGAGTGCCAGCGACCGGGTGAGGGTCGGATGACGCAGCGCAATCTGCTGGGCGATGGTGCCTCCCATCGACGCGCCGACGATATGAGCGCTCTCGATCTGCAGGTGGCGGAGGAGCTCGGCGGCGACGTCCGCGAAGAGCTCGCTCGTGTAGGGACCGCGAGGCCCGGTCGTCTGACCGACCCCGGGGTTGTCGACGACGACGACGTGAAAGTGGGCCTTGAGTCCTTCGACCTGCGGAGTCCATGCCGTGTGGTCTGCCGAAAGACCGTTGATCAGGAGGACCTGGTCGCCCTCTCCATGTTGCTCGTAGTAGACCCTGAACTCGGTGAGCTCAGCGAACGGCACGACCTTTTTCCCTCTGGGAAAAAGCTCGACCAAAAGAACCCATTGGGCCCACCATCACCGAACGGGGGCGGCCTTAGACTTTTCGGCTTTGCCGAAGAGTCTGTCGTGGACATCCTCCATGTCGCGTACGAGGTTGACGACGGCCGCTGAGCACCACTCGATGAACTGCTTGCCCTTCTCGACCGTCGATTCGGTGGGCGAGCCCCAAACGCCCCCTCCGGGCTCGAGCGTCGCCCAGAACGAACCCGGGGTCGAGAGGTACACGGGATCGAGGAGAGCGAAGACGTTCGTCCGCAGTTCTCCGAGATCCGGCGTGAAGTCCCGAGCCCGATCCATGTCGACCAGACCTTCGTCGATGGCAAGTACGATCGACGTCTCGCCGGCGTTGGCGTGAATCCCCGCCGTCGCGCCCAGATACTCACCGGCCTGTTCCGGCGGAAGGGCCTGCCAATACGGGAAGGGGTAGACACGAACGTCGTCGGGCAACTCGTCTGCAAACTGCGCCGTCCCGTACGCCATCGCCCAGGTATTTACGTAGTGGCCGTTCAGGAGGACGATTCGCCTGAAGCCACAGTCCACGAGAGACAGGGACACATCTTTGAGGAGACCGACGAAGGTTTCCAGGCGGAGATTCACCAGTCCGCTTGCCCCTCGATGGTCGTGCGCCAGACCGAACGGGATCGGCGGGCCGACGAGCGCATTCAACTCGGGCGCCGCGGCCTTGGCGACCTCCGTCGGTATGTAGACGTCAGTCCAGAGCGGACCGTGGTCGCCGTGATCCTCGGTCGATCCGACCGGAACGATCACCATTTGACCGCCGCCCTCGAGGAATTCGCGAACCTCGAGGTTTGTCATCTCCGGCATGAAGATCGAGCGGGCCATACTGGCCTCCTCCCTGTTTCGCTTCGTGCTTCTTCTAAGAGCCTATCCCGGTAGGTGCAGCACCCCCGGCTGGCAGGCTGAGACGCGGCGCATCTCGCCGCGATCGCCCTCGCACATATCTCTCTCGATATGCGCTTCGGCCGATCCCGCCGAGCTGCTTGGTCTCATCCGTCCCCGACGACACCGCACCTACCGGGATAGGCTCTAAGACAGTCCGAGACCGGTCAGATGCTCATGCGATATTCGCATGGCCTCGTTGACTTCACCAAGCGGCGGCCAGGGTTCTCCCGAGAACTCGAGTTCCACCGAATACGGCCCGTCGTAGCCGGCCTCTTCCAGGATCCTCAGGACCTGCGCAAAGTCGACCGATCCAGTACCAAGTGCCTGGAAGTCCCAGTTCCCTTTGCCGCCCGACGTGTCTTTCAGGTGGACATGAACGAGGTACGACGCAATCAGCGGCAGGTCATCGACCGCCTTGTCTCCGGAGTAGAACTCGACGTTGGCGGTGTCGTAGTTGACCCGAATCGACTCTCGACCGATCTTCTCGAGCAGAGGAAGCGTCTGCTTGCCCGACGCCATGATGTCTCCGTGAATCTCAAGACCGATCACCACGCCGACTGATTCAGCGGCGTCAGCAATATCGCCGACGTTCGCCAAGAAGTCAGCTTCGTTCTCCTCTTTGCTCGCATGACCACCGACGGCGGTGTTGACGATCGGGATTCCGTATTCGGCAGCCCAGTGCACCGCCTTCACGCCGTGCTCGGTCCCTTCGCGCGTCGTCAAGTCCGAGTGAGCGCTGAGGCTTACGACCTCGAGCCCATAGCTGTCGACTTTCTTGCGAACGTCCTCGGTGCCGTTGAGTACCACGTGCTCGGTCCAGCCTGGAACAGCCGAGAGCTCGACGCTCGTGTAGCCGGCTTCGGCAATTCCCTCAAGCGCTTCGTCGAAACCGTAGGTGTGGTACGAGTTCGTATGCCCCGCGAGCGCGTTCTCCATCTCCGACTTCCCCTCCTTGCCGGTTGATTTCGGCCAGCGACGGTTCTTACCACCGCTAGTGGATTACCGTCAAGGAGCCGGCAACGTTTCGCCCGTCGTGTCGAGCGGGACGATTGGCCGAGGCGCGTTCTCGTATTCGAGACGATCCAGCTGACAGGTGCAGATCCCGGGCGTATCCACGAAGATCGCCTCCGCCGCTAACTCGCCGAACGCAGCGCGCCACGCAACGGCAGACTTCGCGACGATCACGCGACGCGATTCCGGATCGATGCCGACTACGCGCAGGTGATCTGCGTCGAACGGCATTGCTCGGCGCGAGGTCAGAACGAGCTCGATGCCCTCAGCCTCGACGACCGCACATTGACCGAGATCGATCTGCTGGCCGGTCATGTAGCTTCCAGAACGGTCGTAGCGAACGCGGGCGAGGCAACCGACTCGACCACGCACTGCGACCGCCGCGCCGTGACGGTCGTCGAGTTTTCCACCGACCAGCAGATCGACCACCGCACCCTCGCCAGCCGCTGAAGCCGCCGTGACCGCTTCAGGGTCGTAGAGAACCGCCACGGCATCTCCACACCCGGCTTCGAAGAGGGCCTCGACAATCGCGGTTCCATCGCCGGGGGCGCCCCCACCGACGTTGTCGGCGACGTCCACGAGCACGACCGGTGTCCGAGCGCTCTCGAGCGCCCGCTCGACGGCCTCGTTGACCGGGACGAGTTTCCGCCTGAAGCGCTCTCGAGCGGACCATGCCGCCTCGGCGATCCTCTCGGCGGCCTCCGCGGCTTCGGACTCCGCGCCCCCGGTCACGACGGCCGTGAACCCGAGCCGCTCGACGTCTGCGTATGGGTAGCCGGGCGCAACGCTGGCGCAGGCGACCAGTTCGCGGTTCTCAAGATCGTGGGCGAGCTCAAGGAGGCCTGCCATCGGCTGCTCGTCGGTGGCTTGGGCGAGCGGGCACGTGAGGAGCGGAAGCCTTCTCCAGGCGACGTTCGGCTCGAGGCGGCCCTCGAGGGTCTCGACGAGCAAACGAACGGCGTCCTCTCCCCGCTCATACGGATCGACGTGTGGATACGTGTTGTACGCGATAACGATGTCAGCGATGTCGAGCAGATCCCTACCCGGATTCGCGTGGAGGTCGAGCACGACCGCCACCGGCACCTCGGTCAACTCGCGGATTCTCGCGATGAGATCCGACTCGGGATCACCGAGATCATCACAAACCATCGCTCCGTGGAGTGCCAGCACGAGGCCGTCGAGCGGAAGCGCGCGCTCGAGTCGAAAGAGCAGACGCTCCCAGATCGCCTCGCGAGTTGGCCCCGCAACGGTTGCGCTCGGCACGGCCGCCCCGTAGAAGAGCGGCTCCGCCCGGGCTCCGTATTGCCGGCATCCGGCAAGGGCTCCACCGACATCGGTTCTCGTTCCGGCGCACGCCTCGAGTACCGCGACCGAGCCATCGGCCAGGCAGTAGGCGCCGAAGTCATCGAGCTCGGTACGTCCACGGGCGAACGTGTTGGTCTCGTGCCAAACGCCGCCGACCCCGATGCGCCAGGTCACCGTCGTTTAGAGCTCGTGATCGCGGGATTCCACCACGAGCTCGCGCGTCATCAGGTCGTTTCCCGCGAGCAGACCGCCGTCGACTCGAAGGACTTCCCCCGTGATCCACGACGCCTCGTCGGACGCAAGGAATCGGGCTGCGTTCGCCACGTCCTCCGCTTCTCCGACCCGCCCGAGCGGATACCACTTGGTGATCTGGTCGAAGACCGTTGGCTCGATGTCGACCCGGTCGCCCCAGATCGGAGTCCGGATCGACCCGGGTGCGATCGCATTGGCCCGAATCCCATAGCGCCCGTACCGAACCGCGATGCTCTGGGTCAGATTGATCACGCCCGCCTTGGCCGCGCTGTACGCCTCGTTTCCGAAGTAGGCAAGGCCGTTGACCGACGCGATGTTGACTATGACTCCGCGCCGCCGTTCGATCATCCCGACAAGCGCTCGCTTGGAGCACAAGAAGACGCTCCTCAGAACGACGGAAACGTCGTGGTCCCAGGCTTCGACGTCCATGAGCACGACATTGTCACCCTCGCAAGCGGCCGCGTTGTTGATGAGGATGTCCACGGAGCCGAACGCGCTCTCGGCCGCGACCACCATCTGGTCGACGTCGGTCGGGACACTGACGTCGGTCGTCGTGGCGAGAGCGCGGCCGCCCGTCTCAGCGATGGCCGCGGCCGTTTCCTCCGCCGTGTCACCGTTGCGGTCGGCAACGAGCACCGCTGCGCCCTCGGTCGCAAAGAGCTCGGCGATGACCCTGCCGATTCCCGAGCCCGCTCCGGTCACGATCGCTACCTGATCAGCTAGCCGCATCGAACGCCCCTCCTCGCCTCGACAATCTCGTGGCGGATCTTAGGCGGCTTAGAATCCACGCGATGCGAGCCGACGAGCTTCCCCTCCTCCGCACGGAGCCCGTCGACTGGCGGTACAAAGGCTTCCCCGCGCAACCCGGAAGCACAGAACTCACTCTCGATACCCTCGCGGAGCAAGGCTGGAACGTTCTCTGTGGGGATCTTCTCTTCCCGGTCGCCGTGCTGAGAGAAACTGCCGTCGAGCACAACCTCGAGCTCATGTCGCACTTCTGTCGGGAATACGACGTCTCGCTCGCACCACACGGCAAGACAACGATGGCGCCGGAGCTCGTTCGGAGACAGCTGGAGGCCGGCGCCTGGGGAGTCACCGCTGCAACGACGAGCCAGGTGCGAGTCTTTCGGGCGTTCGGGTTTCCACGGATCGTGCTCGCGAACCAGCTCGTCGAGTCCGCCGCCACGGCCTGGATCGCCGACGAGCTCTCGCGTGATGAGACTTTCGACTTCTACTGCCTCGTAGACTCGATCGAAGGGGCCGCGGCCATGGAGGCCGCGCTCACCGAGCGCGGCTCAGCTCGGCCGATTCAGGTTCTCATCGAGCTCGGAATCCGCGGCGGTCGCACCGGCTGCCGGACAATCGAGGAGGCGAAAGAGGTCGCGAACGCGGCAATCAGCTCACCGGTGCTCGAACTTGCCGGAGTCGAGGGATTCGAAGGAATCATTCACGAGCCGGAGTTGGCCGACACGCTGGCCCACGTCGACGCGTTCGTCGGGCAGCTCCGTGAGCTCACGACGGAGCTCAATGCCTTGGGCTGCTTCGACGATCGTGATGAGGTCATCGTCACAGTCGGGGGCAGTGCCTTTTTCGACCGCGTCGTGGCGAACCTACCACCCCCGCTCGGAAGACCGGTTCGACTTGTGCTCCGCAGCGGCTGCTACGTCACGCATGACTCAGGGCTCTACGCGACGCTTTCCCCGCTCGGAGGCCGCGGGACGGGCAATCGATTTGAACACGCATTAGAGGTCTGGGGTGTCGTCCTCTCTCGGCCCGAGCCCGATCTCGCGATCCTCGGACTTGGCAAGCGGGACGTCTCGTACGACATCGATCTTCCTGTTCCACTCCTCGCGAAAGGAACGTCCGGGCTCCGCTCTGTCCACGGCGAGATGACCATCTTCGATCTGAACGACCAGCACGCCTATGTTCGGCTACGCGAGGGCGACGAACTCGTTCCTGGCGACCTCGTCGGCTGCGGCATCTCGCATCCGTGTACGACGTTCGACAAGTGGCGCCTCATTCCCGTGGTCGATGACGACTATCGCGTTATCGATGCCATCCAGACGTTCTTTTGAGCCAAATCCGGGCTGAAGTCTGTCAGGCCGTCGACGGCCTCGAAGCGAGCGCGGTCGAACTCGTCTCGGAACTCGTCGCGATCCGATCGGAGAACCCGAGGCTCCTGACCGATGCTGAGGCGGCGGAACGGGGGCGCGCCGAGGAGGACCGGTGCCAGACCGCAATCGCAGACCGCCTCAAGGCGCTTGGCATGCAACTCGACCGCTTCGAGGCTTTGCCCGGTCGAGAAGACGTCGTCGGGCGTTTGGCGGGAGCCGAGGAAGGCCACTCGCTGATCCTCAACGGCCATGTCGATGTCGTTCCAGCGGGCGACCTCGACGTCTGGCCCGAAGATCCCTGGAGCGGAGCAGTGAAGGAAGGGCTGATCTGGGGACGCGGGAGCTGCGATATGAAGGGCGGACTTGCCGCCGGGATCATCGCCCTCCAGGCGCTACAGGAGCTCGGCATCCGGCTGGCCGGCGATGTCGTGTTCCAGTCGGTCGTCGACGAGGAGAGCGGCGGGCCGGGGACGCACACCGCACTCGCCCGCGGCCACAGCGCCGATGCCGCGATCGTTCTCGAGCCGACCGCCGGCGCGATCATGCCGGTCGAGGGAGGCCTGGAATGGCTTCGTGTCACCGTTCGGGGGGTCTCGGGTCATAGCGCACTCCGCTACCGCTCGGTGCATGCGGGCGGAAGGGGCACCGCGGTGAACGCGATCGAGAAGGCCGCAAAGCTCCTCGCCGCAGTGCAAGAACTCGAGCGCCATCGTGGTAATACCAAGGTGCATCCGCTGCTACCGAAAGGAATCACGACGATCAATCCCGGAATGATCTCGGGTGGCTCTCCCGCGCTTTCGACCATGGCCGACAGCTGTGTGATCGGGCTTTCCCTCAAATACCTTCCGGACGAAAGCGCGGAGGACGTCAAGCGGGAGTTCGAGGAGTACATCGAGGCGGTCGCGGCGGCGGATCCCTGGCTCCGCGAGAACCCGCCGAAAATCGAGTGGGGCTATGCCGGCGTCTCGTTCCCGCCCTCGGAAATCGCCCTGGATCACCCGTTCGCGCAGGCCGTCGGCAAGGCGTTTCAGACGGTGCTCGGCGAACCACAGTGGCAGGGCTTCGTGGCCGTCTCCGACCTCGCCTGGATCGCGGAGGCTGGAATCCCCGGGCTACTCTTCGGCCCGGGCGATCCGATTCACGCCCATACGTCGTCGGAGCGACTCGAGATCGCAGATCTCACCGCCGCGACGAAGATCGTCGCCCTCGCGCTCTGCGAGTGGTGCGGAACCGTCTAAGAACTCGTTTCATAATGACTCCTCGTCGCCGGGGCGCGATGTACGCCGTGAGGCCAGGACGCAGGGAGCGTTCATATTGACCTGAAATATGGACGCGACCGAGGACAACGCTTCACGGCGTAAAGCGCGGCCTGGAGACACAGGATTCATTGTGAAACGAGTTCTAGGAAGGCAAGTCGGCTTCGGGGCAACCACTCAGT
>CAYTCZ010000016.1:0-32194 GCA_964436315.1 uncultured Gaiellales bacterium
CCCGACCATTCGCGGCCCGTGAGCCTTGACGGGGCCCGCTCATTCATGGATGACGGGACACGTCTCAGCCCCGCCGATGGTCCACACAGGCGGTCGGCCGCGACTAGCTCTCTACCCGGCGAGCGATTCCGTCCAGACGAGGGCCGTACCGTCGAGGACGACGGTCCCTTCCTGATTCGAGACCGTCGTCTGGAGCTTCGTGATCGGCTTGTCCTCCCGCGCTTCGAGCACCTCGACGCTGGCCGTAATCTCATCGCCGGGCGATACCGGTGCCTTGAAGCTCCATGCGACGTGAAGGAACACGCTCCCAGGGCCCGGCAGATCTTCAGCCACGACGGCGTTCAGAAGACCAGTCGTGACGCCACCTTGCACGATGATCTTTCCGAAGCGGCTCTTGGACGCCAGCTGCTCGTCGTAATGGAGCGGATTGCGGTCTCCTGTCATCTCGGTGAAGAGCTCGATGTCGCGACTTGAAACCTGCCGGGTCCGGCTCGCCTTCTCACCGACTGTTGGCGCCATTCTGGCCTCCTCGTTTCGTCTACTGCCGCTGGGAAGGGAGCTTCGGAATCAGCCAGGCGACGAAGTGATCAGGGCTCCGCGTCTGCATATAGAAGCGGCCCGGGCCGGTCAGCTTGGCAACGAGCCCCTCACCGCCGACGAGCGTCGTCTTCCAGCCGCCGACCTTGCCGACGTCGTACTGGATCGTTTCGTCGAACGCGACCATGTGTGAGGTATCGACCGTGTACTGCTCGCCCGCGGCCAGGTCGATCGTATGGATTGCCCCGTAGCTCGAAACGAGGATCGTTCCCGTTCCCGAGCACCGGAGCAGAAACAGTCCTTCTCGCGAGAAGAACGTCTTTGAGCCTCCCCAACTTGTGTCGATCTCGATATCCGGGCTTGCGGCGAGGAATGAGCCCGACTGAACGAGCAGCGTCGAGCCCGTGAGCTCGACGGATGCCATATCACCGGGAAGCGCAGGAGCAACGGTTACCTCGCCTGGGGCCTCCGCCGTGAACGTGTTGAGGAAGAAGCTTTCGCCGCCGAGGACAGAACGCTTGAAGCCGCTCAGAATCCCGCCGGCCACGTTGGAGTCGACGGCGATGGTGTCGGACATGCTGACCATCGCCCCTGCCTCGGCCTGAATCGCATCGCCCTGGTCGAGCTTGACGATCCCCAGGGCATACGCAGGACGGTGCTCGATGACGAATTCCATGAGTCCTCCTCGATATGAGAGGCCGCTCTATAGCACTTACGGCGGACTTGCTCCCTTGCTGATCCAGTAGTCGTTGAGCGCACCCTGAACTCTGAAGAACCAGACGAAGTTTCCAATGATCGGCAAGAAGAGCCAAAGGCCCCAGATGCCGCGAACCGGACTGTGCCCGTCGTCCAGGTCTTCGTACATGTACCGAACCTCGGACGGGACGACGAACCAGGTCACGAACGGAATCAGAATCCAGATCACGAGACCGAGCGCACCGCCGATCCCGTTGCCGGAGTAGCGCTTGATTTCCTCGTGCGCCTTGTAGACCCAGTAGAAGCTGTAGAAGCCGAGCGTCAAGACGAACCAGAGAATCGACAGCCAGACCGAGCGGGTCTCTCCGACTCGTCCTCGAATCTCCGACTGGTCACTCATGCTGCCCTCTTGTTACCAACACGAAGCCTCCCCATCATCGAGCGCGCTGTCGGTGCGAGGCTTGCACGCCGGCGCTCGCCCGCGCAAGTGCGACGTTCGGATCCGCTCGGCGCGGTGAGGCCAGTGATCAGTCGCTGACGAGGTGCGGGTAGCGTCCCGCGTCGAAGTCTCGGATGAAGTGCTCGAGCCCGTGTCGAAACTGGATCTTTCGACCGAGTCCGTACGTGTAGTCGACGAAGCTCACACCAATATCGGCAAACGCGTTCTCGAGGACGCAGGAGCCGTCATTGAACGCTGGCGAGCCGGTCGGCAGCTCGTAGAGCGGATCGGCACCGTACTCGGTCCGGATCCGGTTGATGGTGCGAAGTACATCGTCGAGCTCCTGTGTCGGATCGCTCGGCCTCGTGGGCTCGGGCGGCGGAACGACGGTCTTGGCTTCGGACTCGGTGGGCAACGCCGACGGTTCCATCGAGAATCTCCTTCGGCGAGTGTAGATGATCACGGAAGGTCAATCCGGCCCGCGTCGCTTAGCAGACGCCCGCGCCCAAGAGATCCTGAGCCGCCTCGAAGTCAGTTCACGCCAGAATCCGAGCCACCGTCGTCGATGCCTTCTCGTGCGGTTTTCGGACGCTTGTGCCCGAAGACTGTGTTGGCGACCAGGGAGCCGACGCCCACCACGCAAACCTTCGTGACCTGCACCGCCGTTACGCCGAGGTCACAATGTCCGACGACGTGATCGACTATTTCGAGCAGGTCGCAGCTTCGTCTGACGCTCCCCGATCGGCATGACACCCGACGCTGAACGCTCGCAAGCTGAGTGGCGGCGCCACTGGGGTGAGCCCGAAACGGTCGGTGAGATCGGAGTTACGGTGCTCTTGGGAAAACGAGAGTGTCCGCGTATGGCACCTGGAGCTCGGTCCGGGAGAGACGTCGCCGCTCCATACACACTCGCACCCCTACCTCTTCGTCGTCCTCGAGAGCGCTCGCACGGTAACTCGGTTCGGCAGCGGCGAACTCTCGGAGGACGAGGATCCTGTCGGCGCTGTGGTATGGGCTGGGCTCGACGAGGGAACCAGGACGCACACGCTTCGAAACGTCGACTCCAAGCGCTACGTCAATCGCGTAATCGAGCTGCTGAGCTGAGCGGGCTCTCGACCGAACTCTCAGGCTCTGATCTCGACCGGCGTCCCAGCCGGAACCAGATCGAAGAGGAGTTCGACCTCTTCGTTGCTCACGCGCAGGCAGCCGTACGAGGCCGCAAGCCCGATCGAGCCCGGCTGATTGGTTCCGTGGATGGCGATCGGCCCGCCCTGAGCCCAGCCCTGCAAGACATCCGAGAACGCGCTGATGCCGATGGCTCCGGGGCCGAACGGGCCGTCAGGCGAAGTCGTCCGAAGCCGTTGGTTCACGTAGTAGTTCCCGGTCGGCGTCGGCGTGCCGGGCGCCCCAATCGCGGCCGTCAGCGTCAGAACTTTCTCGCCCTCGTCGAAGAGGAGGATCTGTCGCTCCGATAGGTCGATCTCGATCCGAGTCGTGATCGTCTCGATCTGAACGTCCGAGGCCTTGACCCAGCCAACGCTACCGTTTGGTTTCACAGGCAGCTGCACGCGATACCAGGTCGGGTCACACGCTCTGTCGACCTGGGCGGCGAGAACGCCGAACATCGTCGGAAAATCGTTGGCGTTTGCCACCTCAAAGAGGTGCGTCACGTTGGCTCCCGGCCGCTTGTAGGACCGCGTACGCCCGATCGCGATCGCCACGGGGGCCTCGAAGGGAGTCCGAAGCTTCCGGATCTCGCCGGCCTGGCACACATGCGCGCGGGCGAGCGCGTCGAGCGCCGTGCCCGGGAGGAAGAAGAAATCTCGGACTGCCTGAGCCTTTCTTACCTCGCTCGGCAGGACGATGGGCTCCACGACGGGTGCGGGCTCACTCGGCACCGGAACAGGTTCAGCCGGGGTGGCAGCGACGGGCGCCGACGGCTCGCCGCCGCGTGAAACAGCGTCGCTCGAGTCGCTGCCCCCGCAGCCGGCAACGATCGCAATGACGAGGAGAAGAGCGAGGGCTCCGACGGTCCTCACTCGTTCAGAGTAGACGCCGGAGCCCCCACACGCTACGCGCGTGCTGGTAGCTGCCCTAGCCGGCAGCCTTGAGGCGCTTCTCGACCTCTGCCCAGTTCGCGACGTTCCACCACTGCTTCAGGTAGTCAGGACGCCGGTTCTGATACTGGAGGTAGTAGGCGTGCTCCCAGACGTCGATACCGAGAATGGGCGTCTTCCCATCCGAGAGCGGGCTGTCCTGGTTGGCGGTGGAGGTCACCGAGAGCTCCGAGCCGTCCCAGACGAGCCAGGCCCAGCCGCTCCCAAACCGGCCGACCGCGGCCGCGGTCACCTTCTCTTGCAGCGACTCATAGGAGCCGAACGCGCCATCGATGGCGGCCGACAGCTCGGTGAGCTTGAACGCGGCCTTGATCTGATCCCAGGTGCTTTCGACCTCTGGTCCACCAGGGGTCATGATCTCCCAGAAGAGGGTGTGGTTGGCATGGCCGCCCGCGTTGTTTCGAACCGCGGTTCGGATGTCCTCCGGAACGTCGTCGAGGTTCCGTAGGACTTCCTCCACAGGCTTGTCGGCCCACTCCGTACCGTCGAGCGCCTTGTTGGCATTGTCGACGTACGTCTGATGGTGACGATCGTGGTGGATCCTCATCGTCTGCTCGTCGATATACGGCTCGAGCGCGTTGTAGTCGTACGGCAGCGGTGGAAGCTCGTAGGCCATGTCCTTTCCCCTCTCCTATCTCCGACGGTGCGGCAACAGCATTCCACCGATCGCTAGCCCGCGCACGCAGCGGGCCAGATCGGCTGCGTTGAATCTATCTAGCCGGAGACCTTCTCGGCGTCAGCTTCGGATGCAGCTTCCGGAGCCGGGGCCGGCTCTTCAGGAGCCGAGGGGGCTGGCTGGGCCGGCGCTCGCCGCCGTGCCGGTTCCTCTGCGCTCGGCGCCGGGGCGGGCTCTGCTGCTTCTTGCTCTTCTGACTCCTCCTCGGGCTTGTCCTCGAGCGAGAAGCCCTCCTTGAACTCGTCGGGCATGATCTGGGCAGCCTCTTTGAGTTCCTTGGACTGGTCGGTCACGGACTCCTTGAACTCACGCACGCCCCGACCCATCGCCTTGCCCATTCCAGGGAGGCGCTTCGGCCCGAAGATCAGAAGCAGGACGAGAAAGAGAAGGAGGATCTCCCAAATGCCGATGTTTGGCATGCGTCCACGATAGCACCCCCGTGCAGACGAGGAAGCAGAGAGCGCAAACCCGTGAAACGGCTACGAGGCCTCGGATGGAGGCGGCGCCGAGGACTCAGGGGAAACGGTGGTCGCTACGGGCGGGGCCGTGAACGATCGAATCTTTTCGGCAACCGCCGCCCTGAAGGCCTAGTACCGAAAAGGGGGAAATCGCTGAACGAACGGTCTTACCGGGCGCTATTGGATCTGCGTCTCGCAGCTCGAGTGGAAAGTGTCGAAGCCGGGACCGCCGATGCAGACGTCTGTTCCGCCGTCCCCGCGAAGGAAGTCGTTGCCCGACTCTCCGCGGAGCGTGTCGTTTCCGTTGTTCCCGCGAAGCGAATCGTTCCCAGCACCGCCGTAAACCACGTCGCCGCCGCCGCCGCCAAGTGCGCTGTCGGCGCCATCGCCCGCAAGAATGACGTCATTTCCGCCGTTTCCGCGCAGCGTGTCTCCGGAACCTCCTCCGAGCAGACAGTCCGACCCGCCCTGTGCCCTAACGTCATCGACGAGGTTGCTGGCAGTGACGAGCTCTGCGGCGGCCGTCCCGTTGAACGTGCCGCTGCCGGTCACCACCGCAGTCAACGTGATGCTGGCGCACTCCGGTGGCTTCAGGTCCTCCGCGGTGATCGACGCCGACTGATCGTCGGCGTTGGTGGCCGGGACGGTGTTGGCCGCTGTCAGTGCGATCACAGCGGAGACTGCGATCACACCCGCCAGTACAACGATGCTCCGCCAGTGGGCGGGCAGCCGTCGCGAGCGACGACGTCTCCTATATCTACTCACTGTCCTGGGACAGGTCGCTCGGGCGACGGAGCAGTCGCGGCGCCCGGGGGCCTCTCGGGCTTTGGAGGGGGCGGCTCTCGCGTCTCGTAGCGATACACGACGCCGTCGTCCTCGACGACAAAAGAGTGCACGCCATCGTGTTCGGCCTCGTGCAGAATCATGCGCTCATAGTGCTCGGCGAGCCGAACCAGCGCCTCCATCGACTCGACGGCGACCGCGGTCTCGGGGCTCTTTCGAAGCGAAGCCTTGACCGGGATCAGAAGCGCCCCGTATCGCGCCTGAATGAGCGCCGGATCGTGTTCGCTGCGCCGCTTGCCAAGAAAGACAATCGCGAAGGCAAGCGTGAGAGCGAGCGCTGCCGCCATCGCGATCAGCGTCGCGATTCGGGTCTCCCGAACGGTAAGCTCCAAGCCGAACGCGCTGAAGGTGGTCGGACTGACGATCGTCCGAGTAACCGCGTCAGTTGGCTCGAGGTCGACCGTGCCGTCACCGAGAGTCGACCCCTCGGGAATCTGAACCCGAGAATCGTCGAGCTCGAAGGTGAGACTCGGGCGGAACTCGTCACGGATTTCCTCTCCGCCCACGAGTCCGCTGACCGTCACTTCGGGCACCACCGTTAGTCGGTACACCGTTTGGTTCGTGTCGGTAAAGGTTTCGAATCGCTCGATCAGCCGTTGGAACGAACGAAGATCGAGCTCTCCCGTGAGTGTTGTCGTGGCACCCTCGAATTCCTTTTCAGGAACCAGTTCGAAGGTACGTCTCCAGCCGTCGCCGTCCTCGAGTAGCACGATCATACGAGCCCGGCCGGTCGTCACGCTCGCGAGGTTCGTGTCAAGGTCGTACGCGAATGAAACCGGGAGCGTGGGGACGAGCCGATGGAAGACCGTGTCGCCGGTCTGAACCGTCGTCCCGTCGTACAGCGGACTGGCCGGTACGTCGACCTCGTAGCTGAAAGCCCCCGATTGCCGATACAGCTCTCCGGCCTCAACCTCCTCAGACGCGGGGCGGGTGTGTGCGAAGACCGTCATCGCAGCGAGACCGATCGTGAATGCGGCGAGACCGATCAGCACTGTCTCGGCAACGGCGCCACCCGATGCCGAAGGACCTTCCGCAGTCGGCGGGTCACTCTTTGCCGCGGACTTCCGCCGGCGGGTCTTGGTTGCCCCGAGACCGCCCAGAAGCAGAATGAGGGTCGCACCGGCCGCGATCACCGCCGCGTGCCAGGGCGTCTGCGCCCATTCGAGCGCGGACCCTGCATAGGGAACCGTGACCCACAGACTGCCGACCATGTCGCGTTGCGTCGGGAAGCCGGAGTCGACGAAGTCGTTGGCATCGCCCTTGAGGACGAACGTCTCGCCATCTTCCGCCACGATCCGGTGAATCAGGATTCGGTCGAGCTCTTGATGCCGGTATGCAACGACGTCGCCGAGTTCGTATCCGCCTTGCTCGCGAACGATCGCGAGGTCGCCGCGCTCGAGCTTGGGCTCCATGCTCGAGCCAACTACGACCGCGTACGACGTTGATCCACCGAGCTGGGTCGGAGCGAGGAAGTACCAGGCCGCAAAGAGCGCGAGGAGGACGAGTCCTCCTCCGATCAGTCTCTTGGCGAAGCGTCTCCTCATAGCTCTCCCGTACTTCGCCGGGTCGCGTGGGAATCCCGCGCCACCCGGCGGTGGTCGTTCGAACTACTCGACCGCGACGACTTGGAGTTCGTCCGCGCTGGCGACGGTCGCCTGCGGAGTGGTCGTGTCACACGACCATGCGAAGCCGGCGCCGTTCGTGCAGCTGTACCACGTGCTGCCGGCAGCCTCGAGCTTGATCTCCACTGTGCCCGCCGCCGCGTCGAGGTCGAAGTCGACCTGATCGAGGTCGGACGGATCGGTTCCGTTCAGCGTGTAGCTGACGTTGGAGACGGTGTATCCAGTGATCGCACCGGCGCCGTCGCCTGCCTTGGTGGCCGGCACCGTGTTCGCCGCGGTGAAGCCATAGACGGCAAACGCAACCACAGCCACCAGAACGGCGGCCGTCAAGAATCGGGCCCTTCTCCCCAGTCGTCGCTTTGTCATTGAATCCTCCTAGCCACAGCCGGTTTCTCTTGCCTGTTCACGCAGAAGCGGCGAGGCCGCATCCGGGACGCGCAGGCGCGCCAATAGCCGCATCGGCGCCTCCAGGCCCGATCGGATCCCCCTTTTGGGGGACGCCTGTCTTCAGCTGGGTATGGAGAACGTATGAACCCTCGAGCCACTGGCCGGCGGCGGCCTCCCGCCGGGCGAAGCCCGGCTTCACCCACCGCCTGACGACGCTCCACGCCCAGCAGGAGCGGCAGCCGGCCAGGAAGGCGAGCTAGGAGCGCATCTTGTTTGCCGCGTGTCGAGCCTCAGCGTGGACGCGGCGACGCATGGCCTCGAATTCGTCCGCCGGAGGATCTTCCTCGGCTACGACTTCGGCCGCCATTCCGGGAGCGACGAAGTCCTCATCGTCCTTCACGGCAGTCCGAGCCTCGTCTAGCCGGCGACGAAGCTCCTCGGCGCGAGTGTCGACGACGTCTGGTGAAGGGACGTCAGCAGGCGAACTTTGTTCGGACGGCGCGATCGCGCCGGCTGAACGGCGATTGCGGAGATAACGGGCGATGAGGATCCCGGCGACCATTCCAAGAGCCAAGACGAGAAGGCGTTTCACAGTCGGCACTCTTCCATGGCTCTCGCCGCAAAGCAAACACCGAAGCTCTCGCTATACTCGGCGACGCTTTCCTGTTTCGTCGGGCCCGGCCTATTCGGAGGCCGCGCGCGCGGACGAAGCCGCGAGTCCAGAGGAAGGAACGAGACCATCTCCAAGCTGAATCCGTACGAAATCATGGTCATTCTTGATCCGGAGCTCTCAGAAGAGGGACAGGCCGAGATCATCGACCGGGCCAAGGAATTGGTCGAGAAGGGCGGCGGCGTCTGGCTCGGTCACGAACCATGGGGGCGACGAACGCTCGCCTACGAAATCAACAAACGCACCGAGGGCTTCTATCACCTGCTGTACTTCGACTCCGATGCCGGGACGCTCGACGAACTCACGCGCGTCTTGAGAATCACCGAGGGCGCGATGCGCCACATGGCGGTTCGTCGTCGGCCCGATCAGGCGCTCCCCGGCAGCTCGAGCGCACGCGAAGCGGCAGGGACGACGGCTGGATAAAACGAGCGACGGTTCGATCGGAGGAGTCATGGCAGGGGACATTAATCGCGTAACAATCGTCGGTCGGCTAACCCGCGATCCAGAGTTGAGACACCTTCCTTCCGGAACGCCCGTTCTTCAACTCGGGGTCGCGGTCAACGGCAGGCAGCGTGATGAATCAGGAAACTGGATCGACAAACCGAACTTCTTCGACGTGAAAGTGTTCGGCAATCAGGCCGAAGTGCTCGCGCAACACCTGTCCAAGGGTCGACGGATCGGCGTCGACGGTCGCCTCGACTGGTCGTCGTGGGAAGCCCAAGACGGCTCGAAGCGCTCGAAGGTCGAAATCATCTCGAATCAGGTGCAGTTCCTCGACAGTCGCACCGAGGCTGCCGAGGGGGACAAACAGTACGTTCCCGCAGGCGACGTCGTGGCGGATCGATCAGACTTCGAGCCGGCAAAAGACGACGATATCCCGTTCTAGATCTGGAGAAGACTGAATGGCAAAGCGAACCCGGAGCGCTCCTTCGAGCCAGAAGACCCGGCGCAAGCGGACGAATATCCGCTCGGAGGACATCGACTACAAGAACGTCAACTATTTGCGCCGCTACATCTCGGAGAAGGGAAAGATCCGATCTCGCGGCATCACCGGCGCAAGCAGACGCCACCAGCAGGAGATCACGCTCGCGATCAAGCGCGCTCGAGAGATGGCGCTTCTCCCGTACGTCTCCGACTGACGCTCCGCGCGCCCGAGCCGACCGAAAGGATTCGCGATCGAAGTCATTCTCCTAAAGGACGTTGACAAGCTCGGCCTCCGGGGCGAGGTCGTCAGCGTCGCGCGCGGTTACATGCGGAATTACCTCCGGCCTCGGCGCCTTGCCGAAGTTGCGAACCCGTCACGGGTCGAGGCCCTTCGCCGTCGTGAGGAACAGCGTGCGAGGCAGGAGGCGAGAACCGAAGCCGAGGCTCGAGAGATCGCTGAGGCACTGACGAGCGCCGAGCTGCGCATCGACGTCAAATCGGGTCCGCAGGGAACCCTCTTCGGCTCCGTCACGCCCTCCGACATCGCCGACGAGATCTGGCGCGCCCGTCGCATTCGGGTCGACCGGAGAAAGATCGGACTCGACGAGCCGATCAAGCGGATCGGCCGCTACGACGTTCCGGTCGAGATCTTCCAGGATGTCAGGGTCGACGTGAAGACTCTGGTCGTGCCCGAGGGCGGTGAACTCCCGCCCGAGGAAGAGCTCGAAGCAGCGTCCGAGGCGTTAGCAGAGGGCGAAGCGGAGGAGGCAGCCGATGCAGCTGTCGAGAGCGCGCCCGAGGCGACCCACGTCCCCGCCGACGAGCCCCTCGAGCTCGAGGCCGATTCCGACGCGGCCGAGTCTCCTCTAACCTGATCTTCGTTCCTCGGCCTCTGTCGGCGCCCGCCGATAGCCCCAGACGACAAGGTCTGCTTCAACAAGAGCGTCCACAGCGTTGTGGATCGCTGCGCGAATTTCCCGCTCCGAGCACATAAATCGGCCGGAGTCCGTCGACCGCCACGTGGATTCTTCGCGCATCCCTGTGGGTCCCGTCCGGTTCTTGTGAGAACATGTGTTCTCTTCTTCCTGGAAGCTGGCCGGTTCCTCCTGTGGAGATCACGGCGCGACCGGGAGCCGTACGGTCATGTCCGCGTTGGCCAGCACCCAGACAGCCCCTGTCCCTCCCCAGAACCTCGATGCCGAGGAGTCGATCCTCGGCGCGATGATGCTCGCCCCCGGCGCCATCGCGGCGGTGTCGGAGGTGCTCGAAGCCGACGGTCGAGAGTTCTATCGCGAGTCGAATGGTCGCATCTATCGCGCCGCTCTCGCGCTCTACGGAAAAGGCGAACCCGTTGATGCGATCACCCTCGTCGACGAACTCGAGGAACGCGGCGACCTCGAAGACGTTGGCGGCCGCGCCCGTATTCACGAGCTCGCGGCGTTGGTTCCGGCGAGTGCGAACGCGAGACACTACGCGCAGATCGTTCGGGAGAGCGCCGTTCTCCGAGGCCTCATCCGGGCCGGAGGGGAGATCTCGCAACTTGGCTGGGAGCGACCGGGCGAGGCTTCCGAACTGGTCGACCGCGCTGAGCAGATCGTTTTCGACCTCGCGCAGGAACGAGCGCAGAGCGACTTCAGCCACATCGACGAACTCCTCAAGGAGAGCTTCGAGCGAATCACCGCGCTGTACGAATCAGGCGCGGACGTCACGGGGGTCCCGTCGGGCTTTCGCGACCTCGACCGCGTGACGTCGGGCTTTCAGGAGGGGAACCTCGTCATCGTCGCGGCGCGACCCAGCATGGGCAAATCGGCTCTCGCCCTCTGCATGGCCGCCAACCTCGCCGTGCGCAAAGAGACACCCGTGGCCCTGTTCACACTCGAGATGTCGAAGGCCGAGGTGACGCAGCGCCTCATGTGCAGCGAGGCGAAGGTCGAATCTCAGCGCCTCCGAACAGGGCGGCTCTCACCCGAGGACTGGCCGCGACTGACCGCGGCGTGCGACAAGCTGGCCAAGGCACCGATCTACGTCGACGACACCGGGGCCACGACGATGATGGAGATCCGCTCGAAGGCCCGGCGCCTGAAGTCGAAGCACCCCGAACTCGGTCTCATCATCGTCGACTATCTTCAGCTGATGACTTCGGGGACGACCGTCGAGAACCGCGTCCAGGAGATCTCGCAGATTTCGCGCTCGTTGAAGGTGCTCGCCCGAGATCTCGACGTTCCGATCCTGGCGATGTCCCAGCTCTCCCGGGCGGTCGAGCAGCGCCATGATAAGCGGCCAATCCTCTCCGATCTCCGCGAATCAGGCGCGATCGAGCAGGACGCCGACATCGTGTGCTTCATCTACCGCGACGAGTACTACAACGAGAACTCAGAGGAACAGGGGCTCGCCGAGGTGATCGTCGCCAAGCACCGGAACGGACCCACCGATGTGGTGAAGCTCTCGTTCCTCAAGCGCTACGCTAAGTTCGCCGACCTGGCCGCAGTTTGACGTCCGAGGCGCCGCCGGTGGCGCGAAATCGACGGGTTCCAACACCGCCGTCGTATCTTCAAAGCGCGAGTCTCCGTTCTCGTCGGCGTACAGCTTGACGTACGAAAAAGTGCTGCATTTCACTCGTCTGGCTAAGCTCACGGGTCGATGCCAGCAACTGTAATCGTCGGCGCTCAGTGGGGCGATGAGGGAAAGGGGAAGATCGTCGACCTTCTCGCGAAGGACTCCGACGTCGTCTGCCGTTACCAGGGAGGGCCGAATGCCGGCCACACGATCATCCGCGACGGCGAGACCTTCGCCCTCCACCACATCCCTTCCGGAATTCTCTATCCCGGCACGGTCTGCGTCGTCGGAGCGGGCTGTGTGATCGATCCCAGGCAACTCGGACGGGAGATCGACGACCTCGAGACACGCGGCATCTCGACGCGCGGTCTGAAGCTCTCGGGCAACGCCCACCTGATCATGCCGTGGCATGTTGCGATCGATTCGGCGTCAGAACGAAAACTCGGCAAGCTCCAGATCGGCACGACGCGGCGCGGAATCGGCCCGGCATACGCAGACAAGGCGTCGCGGCTCGGGATCCGCGTCCAAGATCTCCTCGACCCCAAGATTCTTCGCAAGAAGTTCGAGACCGCCCTCGCCGAGAAGAATTTGGTTCTCGAGCGGATCCTCGGCGTCGAGCCGCTCCAGGCAGCTGAACTCGCCGACGAGCTCGAACAGTTCGCGGGTCGACTCCGGCCGTACGTTGCGGACACGTCGCTACTCGTCGAGGAAGCGTTGCAAGACGGAAAGAGCGTCCTGCTCGAAGGGGCTCAGGGAACACTGCTCGACCTCGATCACGGGACCTACCCGTTCGTGACCTCCTCGAACCCGCTTGCCGGAGCTGCCGCGACCGGAATCGGCATCGGACCCACCCGCCTCGACGAGGTGCTCGGAGTCGCCAAGGCCTATGTGACGCGGGTTGGTGAGGGCCCGTTCCCGACTGAGATCGAGGGACCTGACCAGGAGCGCGTCCGCGAGCTCGGTGCTGAGTTTGGAACCACAACGGGTCGTGAGCGCCGCTGCGGGTGGCTCGACCTCGTTGGGCTCCGGTTCGCCGTGCGGGTCAACGGAATGACTTCTCTCGCCCTGACCAAGCTCGACGTCCTCACGGGATTCGCCGAGCTCCCGGTCTGCGTTCGCTACAGGTCCGACGGCTCGGAGACACACGAGTTTCCCGCTCACCAGAGCGATTTCCATCATGCGGCGCCGGTGTACGAGACCCTCGCCGGCTGGGACGAGCCCATCGACGGAGCCGAGCGATTCGAAGACCTCCCCTCCGCGGCGCAGCGCTATATACGCTTCATCGAAGACGAAACCGGGGTTCAGGTCAGCCTGATCGGTACGGGCGCCGAGCGCGAACGCATTCTGCGAGGCGCCGTTTCGAGCACGATCTAGACCGCGGATACGACCCGCGAGAGTACGATTGACACATGCTCTGCGCGGGCATCGTACTGGCCGGCGGTCGGTCGTCCCGCATGGGGACGCCAAAGGCCGCGCTCGAGTGGCACGGCATCCCTCTTGTCGCGAGGGTCGCCGGGATTCTTCGACGCGCTGTGGATGGACCCGTCGTGGTCGTGCGGGCCCCGGGACAGGAGCTGCCAGATCTGCCGGCCGAGATCGAGGTCAGCGACGATCCCGTCGAAGGCCAGGGCCCGTTGGTCGGCATCGCCGCAGGCCTCCGAGCGATCGAGGGTCGAGCGACTGCGGCTTTCATCTCGTCCACCGACGCTCCGTTCCTGCATCCGAGCTTCGTCCGGAGCCTCGTCGATCGCCTGGGCGAGACCGCGGACGCGGTTGTTCCCCGAGCCAAGGGCCACATACATCCACTCGCCGCGGTCTACCGCGTAGCGTTGCTCGAGCGAGCCGAAGCACTCATCATTCGAGAGGCTCTTCGGCCTGCATTCCTGTTCGACGACGCCAATGTGGTCTGGGTCGATGAGGAAGAGCTCCAAACAGACCCGCAGATAAAGCCCGTCGATCCGATGCTGAACTCCCTCCGCAACCTGAACGATCCGTCGAGCTATGAGCAGGCGAGTCGGATGCCTGAGCCAGAAATCAGGATCGAGCGTTTCGGCGCGCTCCGCACCGCTCGCGACGGCTCGGGCGAAGTAGTCCGAGCCTCGACCTTGGGAGCGGCCGCAGAGGCGTGCGGAATCGAGCTCAACGGCCATGTGGTCGCCGCCCTGAACGGCGATCAGATCTCGAGAGACCCTGGACTGCCGCTGGTACAGGGCGACGTTGTCTCCTTGATGAGTGCGGATGCGGGCGGATAGCCCAGTGAGCGGGAGAACTCACCAGGCACCCGGAGGCTATTTCGGCCGCGCCATCGTCGTCGACCTGTCGAGCGGGTTGGGCGCCGATCACGATCTTCCCGATCACCTGCTTCGCTCCTATATCGGCGGCTGTGGTCTTGGTACCCGGCTGCTGCTCGACCTGTCACCGCCCGGTGTCGACGCGCTCGCGCCCGAGGCGCCGATTGCATTCGTGTTCTCCCCGCTCGTCGGAACGCCTCTGACGACCAGCGCGAAATTTGCGGTCGTCGCCAAGTCACCTCTTTCAGGCCTGCTCAACGATGCGTTGGCGTCAAGTCACTTCGCAATCGCCGGGAAGAACACGGGCTACGACGCAATCGTCCTCAACGGCGCGTGCTCTTCTCCGTCCCTGCTCGTCCTCGACGAGGACGGGGTGCGGCTTCTGCCGGCGAGGGACCTCTGGGGTCAACCAGCACAGGCGGCCGAGGAGCAACTCCGGGAAATGCTGGGACGGGGCTATCAGGTCTGTTCCATCGGTCCGGCGGGCGAGCGGCTCGTTCGCTACGCGACCCTGTCGCACGACGGGAGACATGCAGGGCGAGGTGGGCACGGTGCCGTACTCGGTTCCAAGCTGCTGAAAGCCGTCGCCGTCAAGGCGAGTCGGAAAGCCGGACCGGCGTCTCGTGAGGCGATCGTCGAGGCCGCTCGTGACCTTCGCGAGCGCTCCTTCGGACCGGCAACCGAGAAGTACCGGGAGCTCGGAACGCTCGCCAATCTGCTTGCGTTCAACGCGATCTCGAGCCTCCCAACGAAGAACTTCCAGGAGGCGACCTTCGCCGAGGCACCTCGGCTTTCAGCGGAGGAGCTGAACTCGCTGCGCGGCGTCACTCGAAACTCCTGCGCGTGTTGCACGATTGGCTGCGAGCACATCTACGCCACTCCGAGTGGACCGGCCCGGGTCGAGTACGAGAACATGTTCGCGCTCGGACCGCTCTGCGGCGTCTCAGATCCAGACGCTGTCCTCGCCGCCAGCAAAGCGTGCGACGAGATCGGCATCGACACCATCTCGGCCGGAGGAACAGTCGCCTTCGCAATGGAGTGCGTCGAGCGGGGCCTGCTCGACGCCCCCTGGCTCCGATTCGGCGAGGCGGAGGCCTTGCTCCGCGCGCTGAGCGATATCGGCGCACGACATGGTCTCGGCGACCGCCTTGCGGAAGGCTCTCGCCGGCTGGCCGCCGAGATCGGCGGCGATGCACCGGCCTTCGCCCCTCAGGTGAAGGGTCTCGAGCTACCCGGCTACGAGCCGAGGGCGATGCACTCGATGGCCCTCGGACTGGCGGTCAATCCACGGGGAGCCGATCACAACCGCTCGGGCGCCTATGAGGCGGACCTGTCGGGCGACCTCGACCGTCTGTTCGGTGGGCCAGAGCACGTACGCGCCGCGATAGCAACCGAAGATCGGGCGGCAGTGATGGATTCGTTGATCCTCTGCAAGTTTCTCCGCGGAATCTTCACGCAGCCCCTGCAGGAATGGGCCGGCCTCCTCGGTGCCGTCACGGGTTGGGACGTCGATGAGTCCGAGCTCGCCGCAACCGCGAAACGCGTCGTTATGGCAAAACGTCTCTACAACCTTCGGGAGGGCTGGACGCGCGACGACGACTGGCTGCCGGCGCGGTTTCTGTCGGAAGAACTCGAGGTCCCGTCGGGCCGAACCGCCGGTCTCTCGGCCGACCGCCTCACGCGCATGATCGACCTTTACTACGAAGAGCGCGGGCTCGACCGCGACGGGCGTCCACTGCCGCAGGCGCTCGACGACCTCGACCCGGAGCTCGCATCGGTTAGCACTGGCCTTTCCGAGCCGGCTTAGGACGGCGGATAGGATCAAGCCGTGGCACTAGCGCCTCCGGAGACCCGCACAGTCACGCTGGCCATCGACGGCCGGGAAGTGAGCGTCCCCGAAGGCACAACGATCTGGGAAGCGGCGCGCGACGCTGGGATCGAGATCCCCGTTGCCTGCCACGACCCTCGATACGAGCCGGTGGGCGTCTGCCGACTGTGCGTCGTCGACGTCGGTGCAAGGGTGCTCGCGGCCTCGTGCGTACGGCTCTGCGAAGACGGCCTCGAGGTGAAGACGGACACACCGCAAGTCGAGTCGCAGCGGCGAACGCTTATCCGCCTCCTCATGGCAGACCAGCCGCCGGAAGAGGAGGATCCGAAGGAAACCACCACGGCCGACAACGAACTCCTCGCCCTCGCGCGCAGGTATGGAGTCTCTCGAGAGAACGGCCTTCCGATCGAGAACGGCCGGCCTGACGATGCCTCAAATCCCGTGATCGCCGTTCATCACTCGGCGTGCATCCTCTGCGACCGGTGTGTCCGTGCGTGTGACGACGTCCAGGGCAACGACGTGATCGGTCGCACAGGAAAGGGATATGCGACCCGTATTGCGTTCGATCTCGACGACCCGATGGGAGAATCGTCCTGCGTCAGCTGCGGCGAGTGCGTCGCGGCGTGCCCCACCGGGGCGCTCGTCAACAAGCCGATCACCGTCCCGCTGCGACCCAGGAACGAGCTCCAGCAAGTCGACACGGTCTGCCCCTACTGCGGCGTTGGGTGCGCACTGACCTACCACGTCGATCCCGATGCGAATGCGATCGTCTTCGCCGAGGGCCGGGAACAGCCCGGGTCACAGAAGCGCCTGTGCGTGAAGGGACGTTACGGCTGGGACTACGCCCTCTCGCCACAGCGCCTGACCGTTCCGCTGATCCGGCGAGCAGAGGCCTATCCCAAAGGCCCTCTGTCGGCGGACGTCAAAGGCGAGGGCAAGGGCAGACGCAAGCCCGGCGGTCTCGTTGACTACGACGAAGTGCTGCCAGCATTTCGTGAGGCAAGCTGGGACGAAGCAATCGATCTGGTTGGGGAGCGCCTCAAGGCGATCAAGACCGAGCACGGCTCCGAGGCCCTGGCTGGTTTCGGCTCGGCGAAGTGCTCGAATGAAGAGGCCTACCTGTTCCAGAAGTTGGTGCGCGCCGGCTTCGGAACCAACAACGTCGACCACTGCACCCGACTCTGCCACGCGTCGAGCGTTGCAGCACTCCTCGAAGGGATCGGCTCGGGCGCCGTGACGACGACGTACGGCGACATCGTCAACGCTGACGTCGCCATCCTGGCCGGTACGAACACGACGGCGAACCATCCCGTCGCGTCTTCGTTCTTTAAACAGGCCAAACGACGAGGGACGAAACTGGTCGTCGTCGATCCGAGGGCTGAGCGGATCGCCGAGCACGCCGATCTCTTCTGCCAGATTCGGCCCGGCACCGATGTCGCCTTCTACAACGGGGTGATGCACGAAGTCATCCGGCTCGATCTCGTCGACCGCAACTACATCCAGGAGTTCACCACCGGCTTCGAGGATCTCGCGCGCCTCGTCAAGGACTATCCACCCGAGCGTTCGGGCGAGATCTGTGGGATCGACCCTGACGTCATTCGCGCGGTCGCACGCCTCTGGGGGAGCGCCGAGACCGGAATCATCTTTTGGGGGATGGGGATCTCTCAGCACACGACCGGAACCGATAACGCGCGCTGCCTGATCGCCATGTGCGCCATTACGGGAAACGTCGGGAAGCAGGGCACCGGTCTCCACCCTCTCCGTGGTCAGAACAATGTCCAAGGAGCCTCCGATTCGGGCCTCATCCCGATGGTCTATCCCGACTACCAGTTTGTCGACGACCTCGCGACGCAGACGAAGTTCGAAGAGGCGTGGGGCGTTTCACTCTCGCCGACGCCCGGACTCACCGTGACCGAGATCATTGCCTCCGCGCTGCAGGGCGGCGTCCGTGGGATGTACATGCTGGGCGAGAATCCGTTCCTCTCCGACCCGAACGTCAATAAGGTTCGCAAGGCACTCGCGACGCTCGAGTTCCTCGTCGTCCAAGACATCTTCCTCACCGAGACCGCCGAGTTCGCGGATGTGATCCTCCCGGCTTCCTCCTACATGGAGAAACTCGGTACGTACACGAACACGGACCGGCGCGTCCAGATTGGCCAGCCGGTCCTCGAGCCTCCGGGGGAAGCGCGCCGCGACCTCGACGTCATCCAGGAGATCGCCAACCGGGTTGGGCTGTCCATGGACTACTCGGGCCCCGAAGCGGTGTTCGACGAGATGCGCGATCTCGGCGAGTCCCTCTACGGGTTGACCTACGAGAATCTCGGCGGCACCGGAAAGCTCTACCCGAACCCGGATCCGGAGAATTCCGACGGCACAGTCGTCCTCTTCGGCGACGGCTTCCCGACCGACAACGGCAAGGCAAAGCTCGTCCCGGCCGAGTGGATCCCGGCAAAGGAACTTCCGGACGATGAGTTTCCGTTCGTCCTCAACACCGGACGCCTGCTCGAACACTGGCATACGGGTTCGATGACGCGCCGTTCGTACGCGCTCGACGCGATCGCGCCGAGCGCGCTCGTGTACCTGAACCCAGACGACGCCGCCGCGCTCGGAATCAAGGACGGCGACTACGCCCGCGTCGCCTCACGACGGGGCGAGATCGAACTCGAAGCCAGGATCTCCCATCGCGAGCCTCGCGGGAGCGTGTTCATCCCGTTCCACTTCCGTGAGGCCGCCGCCAACGTCCTGACCATCGACGAGGTCGATCCCTTCGGGAAGATCCCGGAATTCAAGTTCTGTGCTGTGCGGATCGAACGCGCCCTCGCGGCATGAGCGAGTCTCGTCGCCCCGCCTGGTTCCCTCAGATCGGACGGGAGGCTCGCGCCGGTCGGTTCCCCGGGCCGAGTCTGATTCCGGAACTCCATGCGATTCAGGAACGGCACGGTTGGCTCCCACGCGACGAACTCGTCGCGCTCGCGCGAGATCGGCGCCGGCCGCTCTACGAGATCGAAGGCCTCGTCTCGTTCTACCCCCACTTCCGCACCACCGGGCCTCCCGTCAAGGCGGAGGTGGCGGTCTGCCGTGACCTCTCCTGCTGGCTCCGCAACGCAGAGCGACACCATGGCCAAATCGAAACGAACTTCCGCGACGATCCCGACGTCGAGGTCCACCGCGTCTCGTGTCTCGGCCGCTGCGACATCGCTCCCGCCGCAGCCGTGAACGAGGTCCCGGTACGGGCCGGCGAGGTCGAGGCCGCGGTTCAGCGAGCGAAAGCCGGCGACCTGCCAGAAGCGCAGGCGCTCCGACCGGACCGCCGCTGGCCCACAGACCCGTACGAGTCCTCGCAAGACCACTACGCAGTCTTTCGAGACGTGCTCCGCGGCGAGCTCGACCCGGCCGCCGCGGTCGAGACGCTCAAGGCGTCGAACCTGCGCGGGATGGGCGGAGCCGGCTTTCCCACTGGGCTCAAATGGGAACTCGTCGCGGGAGAGGACGATTCCCCGAAATACGCGATCGTCAACGCCGACGAGTCGGAGCCTGGCACGTTCAAGGATCGCCAGATCCTCGCGGAGCTTCCGCACCTCGTGCTCGAAGGTCTGCTCCTGGGCATGGCGGTCGTTGGTGCGGAGAACGGCTTCGTCTTCATCCGTCACGAGTACGAACCCGAGCGCCGCGTCATTGAAAGCGAGCTCGAGCAGCTGACTGAAATCGGTCTCGTCGGCGACGATGTGCTCGAGAGCGGCCGTCGCTTCGAGATAGAGATCTTCGTCTCTCCAGGCGGCTACATCCTCGGTGAGGAGACCGCGCTGATCGAGTGCATGGAGGGGCACCGAGGCGAGCCACGGAACAAACCGCCGTTTCCCGGCACCCATGGTCTGTGGGGAAAGCCGACGCTGATGAACTCGGTCGAGACGTTCGCGGACGTCCCGATCATTCTGCAGCGAGGAGCCGATTGGTGGCGAGAGCAGGGGGTGAACGGAGCCGACGGCTACAAATTCCTCGCAGTCTCCGGAGATGTGGTCGAGCCTGGTGTCTACTGCGTCCCGCTCGGAACCTCGGTCGCCGAGCTGCTCGAGCTGGCAGGGGGCGTCACCGGTGGTGGCGAGCTCGCCGGATTTCAACCCGGCGGAGCATCCTCGAACTTCCTCGGCCCGGATCAGGTGGACGTCTCCTTAGATTTCCAGGCACTTCAAGAAGCTGGCTCAATGCTCGGATCCGGTGCCTTGGTCGCCTTTGCCGAAGGCACGGACCTCCTTGCAGCGGCCACGAATGTGCTGACGTTCTTCCGGAATGAAAGCTGCGGCAAATGTGTGCCGTGTCGCGCGGGATCGCAGAAGGCTGTTGTGCTCCTCAACGACGTCCTGGCTTACGGAGGAGGCCCCGAAGACGTGGGCGAGGAGATTGTCGAGCTGGAGGAGGCGATGCGGCTCACGTCGATCTGCGGACTCGGCCAGGTGGCGCTCGGGCCGGTGCTCAGCGTTCTCCGTATGGAGAAGGAACCGACCGCCGCTCCCTGAGCGGCCGATTCCGAGGCTTCGCGAGCCGTGAGCCGTGAGTTCTTCTCGGTACGACGGGTCTCGGAAGCCCTGACTCAGTTTCGGCCTGCGCACCGCGCTGCCCCTGAAACGATCGATTCCAGAGGCGCGGCCGGCAGAGTCTTGGCCGAGGACGTCAGGGCCCCGGACGATCTTCCGGGCTTCGCCCGCGCGACCGTCGACGGGTTCGCCGTTCGGGCAGCCGACACGTTCGGGACGGATGCAGGATCGCCGAGCTATCTCGACGTGGCGGGCGAGGTGCGGATCGGGGCCCCGAGCGCTCATGAAGTTACTCTGGGGACGACGCTCGGCATCCCGACCGGAGGAGCGTTGCCAGCTGGCGCCGACGCGGTTGTCATGGTCGAGTTCACGCAGGAGGCGGCCCCGGGTACCATCGAAGTCCTCAAGTCGGTGGCACCGGGCGACGGCCTCGTCCATGCCGACGACGACGTAGCAGCCGGGGCCACGATCGCGGCCGCCGGGCGTCCGCTTCGCGCCGAGCACCTCGCCATGCTCGCCGCGGCAGGCATCACCGAACTCAACGTCGTGGCGCTACCACGGGTCTCAGTGATCTCGACTGGAGACGAGGTTGTTCCGCCAACCACCGCCGAGCTGGAACTCGGAAAGGTTCGTGACGCAACAGGTCCCGCTCTCGAGACGTTGATCCGCGAGGCCGGAGGCGAGCCTCGATATCTGGGGATCGTGCCCGACGATCCGGGCCGCCTCCGCAAGGTGCTGACCGAGGCGCTGCAAACGACCGATGTCGTCGTTGTGTCGGCCGGGTCGTCAGTCGGTGCGCGTGACGAAACGGCGTCGGTGGTCGCGTCACTCGGGGAGCCCGGAATCTGGTGCCACGGCCTCTCACTCAAACCGGGGAAGCCGACGCTCCTTGCTGACTGTGGAGGCATTCCACTCATCGGTTTGCCCGGAAACCCTCTCTCTGCGCTCGTTGTCTTCCGGCTCCTCGGTATCCCGATCGTGCGGGCGGTCGGTGGATGGACGTGGGAGCCGCCCGTGCCATCGAGAGGGGCGCGGCTCACGCAAGATCTCCCTTCCGTAGCGGGTCGGTTCGACGTCGTCCAGGTCCGGCTCGCCGACGATGGCGCCCAGCCGCTTTTCGGTCAGTCGGCGCTCCTCTCACCCCTCGCTAGGGCCGACGGCTACGTCCACATCCCGGAAGAGGCGAGCGGCCTGTACGCGGGAGATCGGGTCGAGGTCATCCTCTACTCGTAACGAGTGGCCAAGATGGATCGACAAGAGAACCGGTACTTCCTCCAGAACCTCCCGCTCGGGGAGGCGCTCGAGCGGTGGCAGGCCGATCGGACGGCTGCAGGCTGCCCCGAGCAGCTCGAATCGATTCGGCTCGAGCTCAGCGAGGCTCTTGGACTCGCAACCGCCGAGCCGATATGGGCAACGACGTCATCTCCTCCTTTCGACGCGGCGGCCATGGATGGAATTGCCGTCAGCGCCAAGACCACGATCGGCGCGAGTGAAACCGCGCCACTCCGCTTGACGGAAGTCGAGTATGCACCCGTCGACACAGGAGACCCGCTTCCTGACCACTTCGATGCGGTGGTGATGCGCGAGTACCTCCACTTCGTCGCAGGGGGTGTCGAGCTGCGTGCCGCCGTGGCGCCACATACAAATGTCCGCTCAATCGGCGAAGACGTCGTGGCAGGTGAACTGCTCTTCCCGCAAGGGCACCGGCTCCGAGCCGTTGATCTCGCTGCGATCGCGGCGGGCGGCGCAACGGACGTCCTGGTCCATCGAAGGCCAGTTGTCGCAATCCTGCCGACGGGGGACGAACTAAAGCCAATCGGCGTCGCTCTCGCACCCGGCGAGCTCCGCGACACGAACTCGCTCATGCTGGCCGGCCAGTCCAGTGAGACCGGCGCGGAGGCGCGGCGGTTCCCGATCGTCGCTGACGATCCCGATGCGTTGGCCGAAGCCGTACTCAAGGCAAGCGAGGAAGCCGACCTCGTGCTCGTGCTTGCTGGATCGTCGGCCGGACGGGGCGACTACACCGCCTCGGTGCTCGAGCGGGTCGGCACCGTGTCTGCACACGGCGTCGCTGTCAAGCCTGGACATCCGGTCGTTCTCGGCGTTGTGTCTTCGACGCCAGCAATCGGCGTGCCGGGATACCCCGTCTCGGCTGCCTTGACGTTCGATCTCATCGCGAGACCTTTGCTCGCCGAACTCCAGCAGACCAGCGATCGGGATCGCCCTCACGCTCGAGCTCAGCTCGCCCGAAAGCTCCCGTCGACGATCGGAATGGAGGACTGGATTCGCGTCCGGCTCGGGCGCGTCGGCGGCCGACTCGTTGCGGCCCCGCTCTCGCGAGCGGCTGGCGTCCTGACGTCACTCACTCGCGCGGACGGACTTCTGTGTGTCCCTCGGGAGAAAGAAGGCTACGACGCAGGTGCCTCGGTGGATGTCGAGTTACTCCGCCCGCTGACCGAGATCGAGAAGACGATCGTCGCTGTCGGTTCCCACGATCTGGTCCTCGACCTCCTCGGAGCACGACTCCGCGCCCGCGATCCCGAAGCGACGCTCGCCTCGGCGAACGTGGGCTCGCTCGGCGGCCTGGTCGCGCTCAGAGAAGGGTTGTGCCACGTCGCTGGTTCACATCTGTTGGATCCGGAGACTGGCGAGTACACCTTGCCGTACGTCGCGACCGCGCTCGGCCTCGAGCGCGCTGCGGTCGTCCGACTCGCCCATCGTGACCAGGGCCTCATCGTTCCTCCGGGCAATCCCCTCGAGCTCACCGGAATCGAAGACCTCGGCCGGAGCGGAGTTCGATATGTCAACCGCCAGCGAGGTGCCGGCACGCGGGTGCTCCTCGACGCGGAACTTGCCCGGCTAGGGCTGGACCCTTCGTCGATCGACGGGTACGAGCGGGAAGAACACACCCATCTGAACGTGGCAGCCGCCGTCGCTGCTGGACGAGCCGACTGTGGCGTGGGCGTGCTCGCGGCAGCTCGAGCCTTTGGCCTCGATTTTGTCCCCGTCACTTCGGAGCCGTACGACCTCGTGTTTCTGCGAGAGCGGCTGGACGATCCGCTCACTGCACCGCTTCTCGCCCTGCTCGAGGAGCCGGAGATCCACCAAGAGATCGAAGCGCTCGGAGGGTATGACACGCGGGAGACCGGGCAACGGGTTCACTGAGACGCCGTCACGACCCGCTTTGGCCCGACGGCGGGGGTGCGTTAGGGTTCGTGCATCGGCCGTCTGCTCTGGATTGGGGTCCTCGCCGTCGCAGCGCTCGCCCTTGCCCCGACTGCATCCGCCGGCCCGGTCAATCCGAGCGTGTGGTGCGGTACCGACCAGCTGGCGGCTGACCGGAAGCCGAACGCGAATGCACTCCTCGTTCACGTCATCTATGCATTCCCCGCCGACGGTCAGAACAATTTCGCTTCCTCGGCGGACGGGATCGCGACGGATATCGCGGCGATCAACGCCTGGTGGCTAAGCCAGGATCCAACGCGACAGATTCGCTTTGACCTGTTTCCGTTCCCAAACTGCGGATCTGAGCTCGGCCAACTCGATATCAGCGTCGTCCAACTGCCAAACGGCACGGGCCACTATCAGCCGCAGTTCGAGCATCTGCCGCGTCTTGCGGCCGACCTTCGGACGATGGGCTTCAACGACCCCGACCTGAAATACCTCGTCTATTACAATGGCCCCGTCGACGGCAACGCGTGTGGAGTGTCTGACAACAACAAGTTTTCAGCGAACACGACCACCTTCTCCAGCGTCTTCCTCGGCAATTGCGCCGCCGTCCTTGGAATTGGTGGCGATACAGCCGCAACGGCGGTGCACGAGTTCATCCATTCGCTCCATGCGCTGGCCATAAGTGATCCCGGTGGACTTCCTCCCAACACCTGTGCCCCGGGAGTCGAGAACTCGCCTGGACACCCCTGCGACAACCCCGCTGATTTGATGGCACCCCAGGGACTTCCCGGCCAGCCTCCGCTCAGCAGCTACGTTCTCGACACAGGTCGGGACGATTACTACGCGCACGGCGGCAACTGGACGGATGTGCATGATTCGTGGTTCCTCGTCCATCTGGACAAGGGCGACCCGAATCCGCCGACAGGGCCGAATAGGTTCACGTCGACGAGTGAACTCTCACGGGTTCAGGGATTCAAGAAGCAACTCTTTGTCTCGGTCCTCCGCTGGTCGAAGGCGAAAGACCCAGGCGGGATCACGTACCGCGTGTATCAAGATGGAGAGCTCGTCGGGATCACGAAGAAGCGCAAGTTCGACATCCTGACGCCGAGCGAGCTCGCGAAGACGAAGAAGGGGAAGGTCATCGTCCTCGGCGTCCGCGCAGTCGATTCGAGCGGGAATCTCGGCCCGCTCCGGACGGTGCGATTCAAGGTCGCCTTCGGCATCGTCAACGCAAAAGGGAAGGTCACGAAGGACACGGTCGGGCCGCCTCCCACCAAGCGCATCCGATTCTCACAAACCACAACGACCGTGACGTTCCGCTGGGCCAGGGCCAAGGACACCGTCAGCCCAATCAGGGGCTACCTCGTCAAGCGCAACGGTAAACGAGTCAAGTTCGTGAAGCAGCCGACGATCACGGTTGCGCAGTCGAAAGCGAAAGGGCGCTGGACGGTGCAGGCGCGTGACAAGGCAGGAAATCTTGCCGTCGTCGTCAACGTGCTCACCGTCAGTTAGCTGGTCGCACCGCTCGCGGGTAGTAGCCAGGACACTTCTGTCATAGGCTCTGGCCATCGCCACGAGCCAGAACGAAGCTGCGAGCACCGGCGACAGCCGGATTCTCTACGACATCATCTCGACCGTCGGCTCATCGCTCGAGCTCGACGAGGTGCTCTCAGCGGTCGTTCGGCTGCTGTCCGACGCAAGCGCGGTCAACGCATGCTTCGTCTATCTGTTGAGTGAAGACGAGAACTCGCTCACGCTCAAAGCGGCATCCCGTCCATATGGACGGCTGATCGACAAGATCAGCCTCGAGCGCGGAGCCGGGATCGGATGGTGGGCCGTCGATCACCGCGAGCCCGCCTTTACCCAGAACGTGCTCGAGGATCCTCGGAACGTCTACGTCCCCGAACTCGAGGAGGAGAAGTTTCAGTCGCTGCTCTCGGTTCCGATCATCGGCAAGGACGGAGACGTGATCGGCGTCATCTCTCTCCACACGGAGGCACCCCGAGAGTTCACGGACAGCGAGGTCGAGTTTCTCGTGTCGAGCGCATCGCTGGTCGCCGGCGCAATCGAGAACGCTCGTCTGTACGAAGAGACGCGACGACGCGTGGTCGACCTCGAGCATCTAGCAGCCCTGGGCGAGACGATCGCAAGGGCTGAAACGCAGGAGGAACTCCTCCAGCAGGTCGCAGCACGCGGCCGCGAACTCTTACGCGCCGAGGCGTGCCACGTCTATCTCCAAGAGCCCGGCAGCGAGGAGCTCCGGCTGCGGGCCTCGGCGCCCAACGAGGCGACAGGGCGTCCGATGATCACCCTTGCGGAACTCGGGCCGGAACTCGCGAACACCGGACGTTCCACCGCAATCGCCGTGCCTTTGGTTGCCAACGACGAACTCTTGGGGCTTCTCACCGCCGAGGCGACGGCAGAGGTCGATCTCGCGCGGGCGGCCGCGCATCAGACCGCGGTCGCGCTGAAGAAGATCGACCTGATCGACCGGCTCACCGAGAAGAATCTGATCAAGGATTTCTTCGAGCAGCTCTCGTCCGGCGGGCCGCTCGGAGACGTCGAATCCCGGGCGGCACGCCTCGACTGCGATCTCAACGACCGATACCTTGTCCTCGCGATCGCCCGGCCTGACGACGCACTCGAGCGGCGTCTGAGCTCCGTTGCGCCCGACTCGCTCTTCGATCGTCGTGAGGACTCGATGCGGGCGTTGCTCCACGTGCCGCCCGGCGACGAAGCCGCGCTCATCGAGCGAGTGCGGAAAGTGAAACGAAAGGCCGGAACTGCGATCGGGATCTCGAATCCGTGCCGCGGCGCGGACTCGTTTCGCGCTGGATTCGAAGAGGCGCAACACGCGCTCCTCGGGACAACGGTGCTGGCCGATCGACCTGGCGTTATGGCCTATGAGGAACTCGGTCCGTACAAGTATCTCCTTCGCATGCCGCTCGAGTCGGACCTGCGAGATCGCCATCGCGACGCGGTCGCGCGCCTCATCGAGTACGACGAACGCCGCTCGACGCTGCTGCTCCCCACGCTCGAGGAATACTTGAGGCGTCGCGGCAACATCTCGGCGACCGCCGAGGCTCTCTATGTGCATCCGAACACTCTGCGGCAGCGTCTCCGGCGTATCGCGGAAATCTCCGGACTCGACTTGAGCCGCGAGGATTGGCTCATGGTCGAGATCGCGTTGAAGATGGTCAAGCTGGAGGAGACGATCGGAACCAAGGAAGGCGGACACCGCTCCGACAGCACCTGACCTTCCGCGGCAACCCGAACCTTTCCCAAGCGACGCGCCGGGCGGTTATGGTCAGACCTTCCGAACGAGAGGAGGGCTCATGGCGTCGGGCAACGCTCCCACCGTGGAGGAAATTCGCCGGCGGGCCGAGAGCGACGGAGTCGAGTTTTTCTTTGCGCAGTTCGTCGACATGTATGCGCGGCCAAGCGCGAAGCTCATTCCGGCCGAGAATCTCGATGACCTCGTTGCCGAAGGTGCCGGCTTCGCCGGCTTCGCGGCCGGCGAGATCGGACAGGTACCCAGCGATCCGGACATGGCAGCAATGCCAGATCTGGCGAGCTACACCCCGGTTCCCTGGGAACCGAACCTCGCTCGCTTCGCCTGTGATGTCCATGTCGAGGGCGAGGAGTGGCCGTACGATCCGCGGACGATTCTCCGCCGCCAACTGGCCAAAGCGAAAGACAAGGGGTACGAGTTCAAAATGGGCGTCGAGCTCGAGTACTTCCTCGTCCGTCAGACAGACGACGGACGAATCGAGGTCGCAGACCCGCTTGACACGCTCGAAAAGCCCTGTTACGACCTCAAGGGCCTAACCCGCAACTACGACTTCCTCACCACCGTCTCGCGGTATGTGAACCAACTCGGCTGGGGCAACTACGCAAACGACCACGAGGACGCCAACGGCCAGTTCGAGCAGAACTTCACGTACACCGACGCGCTCGTCAGCTGTGATCGGGCGATCTTCTTCCGCTACATGGTTCATACCCTCGCCCAGCAGCGAGGTCTGCTCGCAACGTTCATGCCCAAGCCCTTCAGCCACCTCACGGGGAACGGCTGTCACTTCCATATGTCGCTCTGGAAGGACGGCAAGAACACCTTTGACGACGAGAGCGATCCGCTCGGACTGTCGGAGACGGCCTACCACTTCATCGGCGGTCTCCTGAAACACGCCAAGGCCTACAGCGCCGTCACCGCGCCGACGGTCAACTCATATAAGCGCCTCAAGGTCGGCACGACGACGAGCGGTGCGACCTGGTCGCCCGTCTGGATCTCATACGGCTACAACAATCGCACCCAGATGCTTCGCATCCCGGGACCGGGTCGAATCGAAGACCGGACGATTGACGGCTCGAACAACCCGTATCTCTCTGCGACCGTGGTTCTGGCCGCCGGTCTCGACGGAATCGAGAACAAGATCGACCCGGGCGGGCCGAACTCGGAGAATCTCTACGCGATCGATTACCACGAGCTGCGTGCGCGAGGACTCGAGACACTCCCCTCCAATCTGCTCGACGCCACCCATGAGCTCCATAACAACGAGGTGATGCGAGAGGCACTCGGCCGCGCGCGTGACGAGGACTATCTCGAGTACTTCGTGCGCGTCAAGCGCGACGAATGGAACCGCTACCACGAAAACGTCACACCATGGGAGGTCCAGGAGTACCTGACCAGGTTCTGATCTCGCCTCTTTGGTCGCCTGCCACTCTCGCGCCTCTGGCCGGCTGCGGCTCTCGTCGGGCGAAGCCCGGCTTCGCCTGCCGCCTGACGACGCTCGTGGCGAGATCCTGCAGCCGCGATCCCTCGCCGTACCTTGAACGTACTGTCTCGGGCTCGCGGCCTTGCCTCTCTTGCGAGCCCCGCCCCAGTGGCCCGGGAGCAGTCAACGTGACAAGCGTATTTCGCCGCCTGGCGTCGATACAATATTTCAAATCTGGCAACGGTATTGCCCTGGTGGAAATAACGCCCTGATGTCCTTCTTGCTCCCCTGCCCGAACTGCGGGCCGCGCGATGTCAACGAGTTCTCGACCATGGGCGAGCTGACGGTGCGGCCGAAGAGCTCGCCCACCCGCCGAGAGCTCTCGGAGTACCTCTACTTCCGGCAGAACGTCGCCGGCGTGCAGACGGAGTGGTGGTTCCACCGGGACGGCTGCGAGATCTGGTTCCAGGCCGAGCGAGATACGCGAACCAACGAGGTCGTTCGCTCCTGGATCGCGGCGCCGGCTCCGGCCGCGCCGCCCGAGGCCTCAGCGTCTCAATGAGACTTCCCCCGCAGCCGGGCGAGCGACTCGATCGAGACCAAGAACTCTCGTTCCTCTACGAAGGCTTCCCTGTGCGAGCCTGCGAGGGCGACACGATCGGCTCAGCGCTCTACGCATTCGGGCAGCGCGTGTTCTCCAGAAGCTTCAAATACCACCGCCCGCGAGGGCTGCTCTGTTGCTCGGGTCACTGCCCCAACTGCATGATGGAGGTCGACGGCGTTCCGAACGTCCGCGTCTGCGTGGAGCCGGTTCGCGCCGGAGCGAGCGTCAAGCCTCAGAACGTGGTCGGATCGCTCGACCGCGACGTGCTGGCGCTGACCGACAAGCTCGGCGGACCGTTCACGCCGGTCGGCTTCTACTACCGGACGATGATTCGCCCGCGAGCGGCATGGCCGTACTTCGAGCGCTTCCTCCGGAACGTCGCCGGGCTTGGGCGGATCGACAAGCACGCAAAGCGGACTCAGCGCTACGACATCGAGCACCGTCGCACCGATGTTCTTGTCGTGGGCGGCGGGCAGGCAGGATTGGAGGCAGCCCGCAAATCCGCTGCCGATGGCCACGAGACTGTTCTCGTCGACGAAGGCTTGAGTCTGGATCCGGCAGCCGCGGCCGAACTTCCATTCACCGTGCACGCACCGGCCCGGGCTCTGGGCGTGTGGGAAGGCCGGCTCGTGCCAATCGACGCCGGAAACGTCCTGTACCGCTACCGAACGCAGCGGCTGATCGTCGCCGCTGGGGCCACCGAGCAGCCCCTTCTCTTCCCCGGCAACGACCTCGTCGGCGTGATGCTTCCCCAGGCAATTCGGCGCCTCGTCCGCGACTTTGCCATCCGGCCCGGTGAGCGCGCCTGTGTCGTCAGTGCGGACGATCGCGGCCTGGAGGCCGTCGAAGCGCTGCGCACGGCCGGCGTCGACGTGGTCGAGACGCTCGACCTTCGCGAGCGTCGCCCGCGCGAACTCGTGGCCTCTGGGAGCAAAGGTCGCGTGAAATCGTTCTCGGTCGACGGAGCAGAGACCGAATGCGACCTCGTTGTGGCCTCGGGCGTGGTACAGCCGAACTACTCGTTGGTCTCGCAAGCCGGCGGAACGGTGGAGTACGACCAGGCGATGGGGATCTTCCGGCCAGTCGACCATCCCGACTGGGTCGAGGTCATCGGCGGAGCGACGGGTGAGCTAGGCCCGACGACCGTTCCCCAGGCTTCCTTCAACGGCGCCTCGGGAAAGGGCAAGTGCTTCGTCTGCATCTGCGAAGACGTGACCGACAAGGACATAAAACGCGCGATCGCCGAGGGATTCGACTCGATCGAGCTCGCAAAGCGCTACACCACCGTCACCATGGGGCCCTGCCAAGGGAAGCTCTGTCAGCTGAACGCAATTCGCCTTTACGCACGCGAGAACGAGACCGATGAGCAGTCGATCGGGACAACGACGGCCCGGCCACCATGGGCACCCGTGACGCTCGGCCTCCTCGCCGGACGCGGACACGAGCCGGCCAAGCGCACCTCGATGCACCACCGTCACAAGGATTCAGGAGCAACGATGATGTGGACAGGCGAGTGGCGGCGGCCCTACGCCTACGGCGATCCAGAGGGTGAGGCCAAGGCCGTTCACGAAAGCCTCGGACTGATCGACGTCTCGACGCTCGGCAAGCTCCTTGTTCGGGGTCGGGATGCCGGCGAGTTCCTCGATCGGCTCTACCCGAACCGCTTCTCCGATTTGAAGGTGGGTCGGATCCGCTACGGCGTCCTCCAATCCGACGCGGGTCGGATCATGGACGACGGCACGATCGCTCGTCTCGACGATGAGACCTTTTACGTGACCACCACCTCGACGGGCGCTGGCACAGTCCTGCAGTGGTTCGGCTGGTGGAACGCCGTCTGGCAACTCGACGTCGAGATCAAGGAAATCACCGGCGCGCTCTGCGCCGTCAACGTGGCCGGACCCAATGCACGTCTACTCCTCGAGCGCCTGACCGAGCTCGACGTCTCCGCCGATGGGTTCACCTACCTTGACGCCAAGCAGGCCTCCGTCGCCGGAGTAAACAGCCTGATCCTGCGGATCGGGTTCGTCGGAGAGCTCGGCTACGAGATTCACTGCCCGTCCCCGTACGGCGTCCACCTCTGGGACACGCTGCTCGAGGCGGGTGCCGACTGGGGAATCCGTCCCTTCGGCCTCGAGCCCCAGCGGATCCTCCGGCTCGAGAAGATGCACATCCTTCCGGGACAGGACACCGACTCCGAATCGGACGTCCTCTCGGCCGCGATGCCTTGGATCGTCAAGTGGGACAAAGACGACTTCGTCGGGCGCTGGTCGCTCGAGGACTTCCAGGAGCGCGGTTCTCGCGAGAGACTCGTCGGCTTCGTCATGGAAAACGGCGTCGTCCCCGAGGAGGGAGGCCAGATCGTCATCGACGGGAAGCCGGCCGGTCGGGTGACGAGCGCCCGGCTGAGTCCGGAACTTGGCAAGGCGATCGGGCTCGGCTGGGTCCCACCTGAGCTGGCGGACGAGGACACGGAACTCCAGATTCGCGTCCAGGGCAACATCGAACGCGGGCGGGTCAAGCTTCGGCCGTTCTTCGATCCCGACGGCGAGAGGCTTCGCTCGTGAGCGCGCTCGAGTTCCTCTCCGTTGCATCGCGCTCGAGCGTCGGCCATCGGACGCCCCTCGCCCGCTCTTCGATGGAGCGACGACTCCGCGAAGCGGGCGCGGAGTTCGCCGAACGGGACGGCTGGCTCGTGGCTACCCGTGTTCCGGGTGAAACCGATCGAACGCTCCGCATCTGCGACCGGAGCCACGCCTACGTCATCCACGAGGGGGAGAGTCCTTTCGAGTTCGAGTTTCGACGCGATACGCACCACCACTCGTCTCCAAGCGGGGCGACCTTCATTGCCTGGCCCCAAGATCGTCTCGAACGCGGGCTCCCAGAGAGCTTCGTCGACATGACCGCGGGATATGCCTGCCTCGAAATCGCCGGCCCCGAGTCGGACACGCTCATACGCCGGCTCACCGACCTCGACCTCGACGCATTGCCGGCGGTCGGCCAACTTGCGCACATCCGCGCGATCGTCTTCCGTCCCGAGGCTGAGAGCTTTCTCGTCTTTTTCAACCAGGAATACGGCCACTATCTTTGGGAGGTCGTGGTCGATACAGCCGAGCCGCTCGGCGGCGGCCCAG
>CAYTCZ010000016.1:32294-43164 GCA_964436315.1 uncultured Gaiellales bacterium
TCGTATGAAAGACATCTTCCGCGTCCGCAGGATGTGGCGACCTCGCTCCAGCCTGAAACCCCGCTACGACGTGGTGATCATCGGTGGCGGCTCCCATGGCCTTGCCACCGCGTACTACCTGGCGAAAAACCATGGAATCACGGATGTCGCGGTCATCGAGAAGAGCTATATCGGCTCGGGAGCCGCCGGCCGAAATACGACAATCATCCGCTCGAACTATCGGACACCGGAGGGGGCCGAGTTCTACAAACGGAGCGTCGCTCTCTACGAGGGACTGGGCGCCGAGCTCGATTTCAACCTGCTCTTTTCCCAACAGGGTCATCTCACTCTGGCTCATTCCGACCGAGGCATGATCACGATGACCGAGCGGGCAGAGGTCAACCAACTCCTTGGCATCGATAGTCGTGTGATCGGTCCAGACGAGATTGCCGAGCTCTGCCCCGAAATGGATCTGTCGGATCACCCGACCTGGCCCGTACTCGGAGCCCTCTACCACCCGCCGGGCGGAATTATCCGCCACGACGCCGTCGTCTGGGGCTACGCACGCGGTGCCGATCGCCAAGGCGTCGAGATCCACCAGGACACCGAGGTGACCGGAATAAGGCGCTCGAACGGGAAGGTGACCGGCGTCCAGACGAACCGCGGAGAGATCGAAGCCGAACACGTCGTCAGCGCGACGGCCGGCTGGTCAACGCTCGTTTGTGATCTCGCGGGGATCCCGCTCCCAATCACCACTCACATTCTCCAGGCTTTCGTGACCGAGCCGCTGAAGCCGTTTCTCGACGTGATCATCGTCTCCTCACAGATGCATGTCTACATCTCGCAGACCGATCGCGGCGAGATCCTGATCGGCGCTGAGATCGAGCCGTACACCACCTACAACTCGATCGGAACCTTCCCCTTCCTCGAGTACTCGGCGCGACACACGCTCGAGCTCTTCCCCCAGCTCGAGCAGGCGAAGATCCTCCGGAGCTGGACGGGTCTGTGCGACCTCTCACCCGACTACAGCCCGATTCTCGGCAAGACTGAACTCGAGAACTTCCACCTCTCGGCGGGTTGGGGAACCTATGGCTTCAAGGCTGCCCCGATCGTCGGCGTGACGCTCGCCGAGGAGATCGCGACCGGCGAGACGCCCGAGCTGATCGCTCCTTTCGCCCTCGAGCGCTGCTACACGGACACGATGGTCTCGGAACTCGCCGCGGCCGCGGTAAGTCACTAGGGGGTCAGGTCTGCAATGTTGCACCGACATCTCTGTTTCAACGGTGCAACATTGCAGACCTGACCCCGCCACGAAGGAGGAACATGGCAACGCAGATGCCCTCGTCGCTCGAGATCGCCCAGGAGGCCGAGCTTCGACCCGTCGCTGAAATCGCCGAAGAGCTCGGACTCCTACCCGAGGAAGTCGATCTCTACGGGCGGTACAAGGCCAAAGTCGATCTGTCGGTCGTCGACCGACTCGCAGACCGGCCGGACGCGAAGCTCGTCTGCGTCACCGCGATCACGCCGACGAAGGCGGGCGAGGGGAAGACCACCACGTCTGTCTCACTGACCCAAGGACTCGGACATACCGGTCGAAAGCCGGTGCTCTGCCTGCGTGAGGCTTCGTTGGGTCCAGTCTTCGGCATCAAGGGCGGAGCGGCCGGCGGGGGCTACGCACAGGTTGTCCCGATGGAGGACATGAACCTCCATTTCACAGGCGACATTCACGCGATCGGAGCTGCGAACAATCTCCTCGCGGCGATGCTCGAAGCGCACCTCCTCCACGGAAACGAGCTCGGCATCGACCCGCACTCGATCGGCTGGCGGCGGTGCCTCGACATCAACGACCGCTCGCTGCGCCAGATCGTGCTGGGCCTCGGCGGCAAGACAAATGGCTATCCGCGGGAGACCGGGTTCGACATCACCGCTGCTTCCGAGGTGATGGCGATCGTGGCAGTCGCCAGCGACGTCTTCGACTTACGACGTCGCCTCGGCGAAATCACCGTCGGGTTCACATGGGAGGGCGAGCCCGTCACGGCCGAGCAGCTCAAGGCGGCCGGCTCGATGACCGTTCTCCTCAAAGATGCCTTGAAGCCGAACCTCGTCCAGACGCTCGAGGGGCAGGCGACGTTCATCCACTGTGGGCCCTTTGCGAATATCGCCCACGGGAACAACTCCCTGGTCGCCGACAAGGTCGCACTCAAGCTCGGCGAGTACGTCATCACCGAAAGCGGCTTCGGCTCGGATATGGGAATGGAAAAGTTCCTGAACATCATCTGCCGCGCCGGCAACCTTACGCCGAGCGTTGTGGTGGTCGTGACGACGGTGCGCGCACTCAAGCACCATGGGGGCGATCCGGATGGCGGTCTCGACGCGATTCGTGCCGGAGCCGGGAATATCGAGCGACACATCGGGATCGTGAAGGAGTTCGGTGTGAACCCGGTGGTTGCAGTCAACCGCTTCCCGACCGACACCGACGAGGAACTCGAAGTGGTGCGCGAGCTCGCGCTGGAGTTCGGAGCTCACGCGGCCGAGCTGAACGAGGCCTTTGAAAAGGGTGGCGAAGGAGCGGCCGCGCTCGCCGACGCGGTAGCGCAGGCAGCCGAAGAGCCCTCGAGCTTCGAGTTCATCTACCCGCTGGACGCGCCGATCGGCGAGAAGATCGAAGCCATCGCGACCCGCGTGTACGGCGCCGACGGCGTCGACTTCCTTCCCGCCGCTCACCAGAAGCTCGCCCAATTCACCGAGCAGGGGCTGGATCGCCTCCCGATCTGCATGGCGAAGACGCATCTTTCGCTCTCGCACGATCCGTTGCTCACGGGTGCGCCGACGGGCTTTCGTCTACCCGTGCGCGACCTTCGTGCTTACACCGGAGCCGGATGGCTCGTCGCCCTTTGCGGAGACATGCAGACGATGCCCGGTCTCGGCAAGACGCCGGCAGCGCATGCGGTCGACATCGATGAGAACGGTCGGACGATCGGCCTGTTCTAGAAGCCTGAGGGCCCTAGGCCGGCCGGCACGGGTGCCGTAGACTCGTCCTCCGTGAGTGCAGACGGGCCCCGGCTCCTACACGATCTGACCTGGCCGGCGATCGCCGACCTCGTCGATGCGGGTGAGGAGTTGATCGTCCTACCTGTCGGAGCGACGGAACAGCACGGACGGCACCTCCCCGCCTCGACCGATACGACGATCGCGACGGCGCTCTGCGAGGCCGCCTCGGCGCGGACCGGAGTCCCGGTGCTCCCCCCGCTCGCGATCAGCTCGTCGCAGGCACACACAGCGGCCTGGCCCGGCACGTTCTCGCTTCCCCCCCGACTCTTCGTCGACGTCGTCATTGAAATCGCGCGATGGGCCCGAGCTAGCGGCTTCACCAAACTGCTGATCGTGAACGCCCACGTCGGCAATGTCGCACCACTCAAGGTGGCCATCGACGATCTTCGACTCGCCGGCGAGCTTCGGGTTGGCGCGGTGAACTGGTGGGAGCTCACGCCCGAGATCCAGGCAACCGTGTCGGCCGACGCCGCCGATTGGCACGCCAACGCGGCTGAGACCTCTCTGATGCTTCACCTACGGTCTGAGCTCGTCGTCGATAGCGAGATTCGAGACGATCCGGACCGGACGGGCGAGCTCGTGTTCAGCTACACGGTCGCCGAGACCAGTGCCGACGGTCTCACCGGCAAGCCGAGCACCGCTTCTGCCGAGGCCGGAAGACTCCTCTTCGAGGAGACTGTGACCGCCCTGGCGGAGCGTCTCGAGAGAGCGCGAGCCGAGCTTCCGCCGTCGCTGGAACCACAAAATGAGGAGACCCAATGAGGAAGGCAACGCTGCCGACGCTGGCCGAAGCGCGACCCGAATACGACGAGAAACGCGAAGAACTGCGTAGCCAGGGCGTTCGCTATTGCCTCGCCGCCTACACCGACGTCCACGGTGTCGGAAAAGCAAAAGCAGTTCCGATCAGTCACTTCTCGACGATGATGCGCGGCTCGGAGCTCTTCACTGGTGCAGCGATCGACGGGCTGGGCCAGGAGCCGAGCGATGACGAACTCGGCGTGCGCCCGGACCTCGACCGGATCGTGGTGCTGCCGTGGCGCCGCGACTTCGCGTGGTGCCCCGGTTTCCTCTACTACGGCACCGAGCCGTGGCCGATGTGTAGCCGTGTCGTGCTCCAGCGGGCGGTCGATCGCGCCGCAGAGATGGGCTATGTCCTCAATCTCGGGATCGAGACCGAGTTCTTCCTCGTCCGGCGCGAGGAGGGCGCTGTCGTTCCCGCGAACCCGCGCGATGCGCTCGAGCGCGCCGCGTACGACATCGTCGATCTGCTCGCCGCGATGCCCTTCCTCGACGAGGTGATCGGTTACATGAACGAGTTGGGCTGGGATGTCCACTCGTTCGACCACGAAGACTCAAACTCGCAGTTCGAGTTCGACTTCTCCTACACGGAAGCGATGGGAATGGCTGATCGTCAGACCCTCTGGCGGATGATGATGAAAGAACTTGCGCGCGACCACGGCTTCGACGTCACGCTGATGCCGAAGCCGTACAGCGACCGAACTGGCACGGGCGGGCACTTCAATATGTCTTTGGCGGATCCAGAATCCGGCGCGAACCTATTCGTGGATGAAGACGACCCGCGTGGCCGGGATCTCTCGGAGCTCGGCTACCAGTTCATGGCCGGGGTCATCAAACACGCCGGCTCAATCACCGCGATCGGTGCGCCGACGGTGAACTCCTACAAGCGCTTGGTCAAGACCGGGTCGATGACCGGCTTTACCTGGGCGCCGATCTACATCAGCTACGGCGGCAACAACCGCACACACATGCTCCGGATTCCCGGAACGAGTCCACGTGTCGAGAGCCGAGGGGTTGACGGAACCGCAAACCCGTATCTAGCAGCCGCCGCCTACCTGCATGCCGGACTCGACGGGATCGAGAACGGCTGCGACCCGGGCGAACCAATCGATGTGAACATGTATCTGCTTTCTGACACGGAGCTTGCCGAGATGGGCGTGCAGACGCTGCCGCGAACGCTCCTCGAGGCCATCGAGGCCTTCGAGGCCGATCCGCTAATGGAACGTGTACTCGGCCCAGAACTCCGTCAGGCGTATATCGAGCTCAAGACGCAGGAGTGGTGGGACTACCACAACGAGGTCTCCGCGTGGGAGACCGAGCGCTACCTCACGTTCTTCTGACGTCGATTCCCTAGTACCAGCTGCTCTGCGTGCGACGCGTCTCCTGAGACTCGCCGGAAGCCCCTGCCGCGGCGATGGCCTTGTCCTCCCAGTCGTCGTGATGGCGCTCGAGGCACTCGGGGCAGACCTGAAGCGTGCCGTGCGGGTTCGATTCGACATAGCCCCAGGCGTATCGGGACAGGAAGCCATCGACAGCGTGCAGACCGCAGATGCAGCAGTGAAGAAACGCTGGCATTGGTAGAGGTCGTAGTCTAGCTCGTCGTCAGGTTGCAACTAGAAGAAACGCTGACGGCCGCGCGGTGCGCGGCCGTCAGCCGACTTATCTCCTCCGACTACCAGGGTCCGATGAAGGAATGCCAGTCGGTCGCCGTGACGATGAGGATCACGGCGATGATCATGGCGAAGCAGAGGACGAACATCCCATACTCAAACGACTTGGTATGCGTCTGGTTGGGCGGGAACTCGATTTGCTTCTCTCGTCGCGCCATTTCGTCTGACCTCCTTCCTAGACGTCAGTTCGAGGGCCAGCCCCCGGCGTTCCTGGGGGAGCCTGACCCGCTGCGCCCGCGCCGCGCCCGAAGCCTGCTTCGCGGAGCCGTCGCGCATGGCGCAGCAGCATGTTGTTGTCCATGTAGAACCAGCCGACGATGGCCAGGAACGTGAAGATCATGCCGAGGATCGTCAAGATCCACGTGGCCGCCGACGCATCGACGAAGTCGTCTCCCGGAGGGCCGGCATACGGCCAGAACGCGGTGATCGCCGGATCTGCATCCCCGAAGGCGCAAGGCGCAGCGCCTTCAACACACCAGCTCACGAAATCAAACGAATCGATCATCGCTCACACTCACTTTCCTGTCGTTCGCGCGCCGGCGCCGGTCCCGGCCCCGTTCGTGCGGGCCCAGTCCTCGAGCAGCACGCCCGTGGCGTCGACTTCGTCGCCGCTCGCCTCGATGATCGTCTCGGGCGCCTTCTCGAACTGCGGGTAGTAGTCCTGCTGGAACTCTGCGAAGTCGAGGCCTTCAAGTTCGACCTCAGGCGGCACTCGTAACAAGTTCAATTTCTTGAGGATGTAGCTCAAACCCCACCCCGAGAGATACGACATCGGGATGATCACCATGACACCCATGAGCTGCCCGCCGAAGGATGTCGGAACGTTGTCGAGCCCCGTTGGGTAGCCGCCGACGAATATCCCGAGCATTAAGACCGAGAATATTCCGCAGTAGCCGTGAATCGACCAGGCGCCGACCGCATCGTCGATCCGCGCCTTCTTCTCGAGCCAGGCGGCCGCGTAGACGGCTGTGAAGGCCCCGGCCAGCCCGACCAGGAACGAGAATGACGGATGGTAGATGTCGGCACCCGCTGAGACAGAGACCCCGCCGGCGATGGCTCCGGCCATCGTCCAGTACGGGTCGCCCTTGCTTCCGAAATACCCACCTATGAACCCGCCCGCGAAGCCGAACGTCAGCGTGAGCGCGAACGTCCCAAGTGTTGTCGGCGTCCCGAAGATCGCAAAGTACCCCGGGAACGTGGTTGAGCTTATCGCGATACAGGCCATGTAGAAGCCGTAGAACCCCGTATAGATGAGCATGAGCCCAGGCATGGTCATCCATAAGCTGTGGGGTCTGAATTGTCTGGTTCTCCCTTGTGGGTCGTATTTACCTATGCGCGGGCCTAAGTTGACGATCACGCCGATGGCAAAGAACCCGGCGACGGCGTGGACGATGCCCGCCGCGGCAGCGTCGTGGTAGCCGAAGTCGGTGGCGAGCCAGCCGGTGCTCCAGCCCCAGGATGCCGCCATCACCCACACCACGCAGCCGAGGAACGCCGTCAAGAGTAGGTAGGCGGAGAGGCGGATGCGCTCGATGACCGCCCCCGACATGATCGAGCCGGTCACCCACGAGAAGATGATGAAGGCGATCAGAAAGACTGCAGTGATGTGGTCGTCGAGACGGCCACCTGAGAACGCACTCCACGGGTAGGTCGAGCCGCAGAATCCTTCGAAGTTCGCCGGTCCCAGCTCGTTCGGTCCTGAGGGAAGACCGCCCCTCTGGAAACATGCGTAGACCCACCAGCCGAGGTAGTAGAACACCGGTGTTACGATCGCGATCGTCAGGAAGTTCTTGAAGGCAGTGGCCATCACGTTCTTCCGTCGCGAGGCTCCGCCCTCGTATAGGAGGAAGCCGACGTGGATGAGCCACATGAGTGGCAGCGAGACGAAGAAGTAGAACTCAGTCAGAATGGCCGAATCGAGGCCAATTTGTTCCTCGAGTCCCTGCGCGAGCACAGTTGCGACTTCCATCAGGCGAACCTCCGCGTTCTCTGTACCTCAGCCAGGCACGGCGAACCTAACATGTCAGGCGCGAGGAAACAACAGGTCGACTTCTGACATGGTTTCTCGCGAGACTATGTAGAAAAGCGACACATGAGCTTGGGCGGTTCATTCCGCCCCTCCCCGGATCGGGACCTCCCTCCCATCCACACGGACCTCCACGACCTCGCCGGTCTCGGCATCGATGACGACGGTCGTGACGTCGGCACTGTCTCCGCTCTCGTCCCGGCGTTCGAAGCCGACAACCCAGTGTGGCTTCGAGCTTATTCCGCGGCGAAGGATCCGGATCTGCTCCTGATCAGGCACGTACTCAATCTGTTGCCTGGCGATCGCCAGGGCTTCTTCCTGGCTGAGGTCGATTCCCTCTGACTGGCAGCCACGGGCGACGAAGAAGATCGCAACGCCCAGCGCAATGACGAAGACGAGCGCCCCCGGCCGCTGGAGTCTAGGTCCCGGTGCTCTTTCGGCGTCGGTAGGCAACGTAGCCTCTTAGGATGAAGACCCCGACGAAGTGGAGGAGGAAGACGAGCGAGAACCACCACATCCACCAGAGCCAGTGTGGACGGATCTCTCGGAGTTCCACGAATGTCAGGTAGAGGGCGATCGCGAGCGTTATCCAGATGACAGCGCCGGGAATGCCCGGAAAGAGGAAGAGGATCACCCGTCCATACTGCGCGACGAGCACGTTCGCTTCAAGCTGGAGCTACTCATAATGCCGGCGAGATGGCTGTAGCCGGGCTCCGAAAGACCGTTGGTCTCGCAGTCTCGGCGCTCGCTCTTGGCACCGCGGCCTGTGGAGGCGGAGCCCAACAGACGCAGCGGCTTTCGGAGGCCGAGTGGATCGCCCAGGCAGACGCGATCTGTGCGAAGGGAACTGCAGAACTCGAGGCGCTCGGTCTGCCGGAGACCGGCGAGGAACTGAGCGCGGTCTCCCCGGAAGAGTTCGTCGAACTGCTCGATGAAGCCTCGCAGATCGGGGATGAGCAGCTCGACGGTTTGCGCGAGCTGAATCCTCCAGCGGAGGCCGACGCCGACTACACACGACTGTTGGATCTAACCGTTCTGCAGGTAAAGGCCACTCGCGACCTTAGGGATGCGACGGCCGAGGGCGATACCGACGCTATCCCCGGACTCCTTCAGGAAATCCAGAGCATCGAACAAGAAGCTGACGCGATAATTGAGCAGTACCCCTTCGAAGAGTGTGGAAGAAGCTAAAACCGAAGCGAAGGCCGCTCCCTCCGCCGAAGGTAAAGCTCTCACCTGAGGCGATCGATTTCCTCAAGGAACACGTGCTGGCATCTCCGAAACTGCCACAGGGCGCGGGGCTTCGCATCTTCGTGAAGCGCGTCGAGAGCCAGAGGAACAAGCCGCAGTCCATAAGTCTCGCTAGCGCGATCGTCGAGCAATCCGAGGAACGAGATCGCATAGTCGAGCAGGACGGAGTTCTGATCTTCCTTGATGCGGGGGCCGCACGGTTCCTCCACGAACAGACCCTGGACATCAACGTCGAGGGGACCGAGCTCCGCTTCAAGGTGTCGCCCACGAAGTAACTCGCGAATAGCTCCCAGATTCCTGAATCGGTCCTGGCGCTCGTGCGCTCTTACGGACAGTGAGCAAGCTCGAGAACGGCAGCCACCGATGGCCTCCGAGGAGGCGGCACGTCGCTGCGGTTGTGATCGCTCTCCTGCTCGCCGCCGCCGCCCTCGCGGGTGGACTCGGGGTAGCCCTGGCTGGCGGGGAGTCCGCGGATCAGGCGAAGCGTGGATCCGATGGGGCGCCTCAAGATGAAGTGACATCGCTCAGAGCCGAGCAGAAGGCCGAGATCCGCGCAGAACTCGAGGCGGCGGTTGATGCACGCCTTGCCGGCCGTACGGGAGCGATGCGAGAGCGCCTCAGAAACGCGCGAGAGCTTGCGGAGGATGCCGGCCACGAGGGCCTCATCCACCGGATCCACAACTGCCGCTCCGGTCTGTGCCTGATCACCGTGGTTCAAGTGCAGATCAATGCTGCTCTCAAGTTCCTCGAGCGCATCCCGACTCTCGAGACCGCCAACAGCACGCCCGCATCCGCCACCTAACGCGGTGACAATGCCGGCATGCGACGTTCGGCGGACATCGTCGTGCTCGGAGCCGGCCTCTTCGGGACGAGCATCGCGTACCAGCTCGCCCGGCGCCGCCACGGCTCGGTGGCGCTTGTCGAGAAGACCTCCGTCGGCGCCGGCGACTCGTCTTTGTCCTTCTCGATGGTCCGCCGTCACTACTCGAACGACGTCACAGCCCGGCTCGCGATACGTGGCGTTGAGGTGATCCAGAACTGGGCCGATGAGGTCGGAGTGGGAGGATCGGGGTACGTTCCGACCGGATACCTCCTAACTGCGACGCCCGAACGGTTTCCGGCACTCCAGAACAACACCGAACGGCTTCGTGCGCTCGGCCTCGACACGACGGTCGTCGGCCCAGATGAGATCGCGGAACTCGAGCCGCTCCTCGAGCTCGACGGCATTGCCGGCGGAGCCTACGAGTCGGACGGTGGATTTGCGGATGCCGTCTCGATGACTCTCTCGTGGTTTACGGCAGCGATTCAGGCAGGTGTGGAGCCCGTCATCGGCAGTCGGGCAACGGGATTCCAGGTGAGGGGCGACCGCGTCGTCGCCCTCGAGACCGAAGGGGGGCCAATCGAGACATCTGTCGTCGTCAATGCCACCGGCGCCTGGGGCCCCGCTCTCGCGAAGACCGCTGGCGTCGACGTGCCGGTGGCGCTCCATCGGATCCAGGTCGCACGCCTTCGACAACTCCCCGGCCGACCGCAAGGTCGGCTCACGTTTTCGGACATGGCCTCGAACCTGGTCTTCCGGCCCGACCGTGCACTGGAGGCACTCGCGGTCGCTTACCAACCCCGAGAAGACCTCGAGAACCGGGATGCGTGTCGCGAAGACATCGAAGCCACGTACGAGAGGCACCTCCGAAGCGCCCTGGCCGAGCGCGTGCCCGCGTATGCCGAGGCCGATCTCGTGGGCGGATTCGCCGGAGCATTCGACAGCACGCCTGATGCGAACCCGGTCATCGGGTGGGCCGAGGAAGTCGATGGCCTTTACCTCGCCCTCGGGTGGTCGGGCCACGGTTTCAAGCTGGCTCCAGCGGTTGGTGAGGTCGTCGCCGACGAGATACTCGGGCGGCCGCCGGCCATCGACGTTTCTGCGCTCTCGCCCGGCCGATTCCGACGTGGGAAGTTACTCCACCTTGCTTACGGCCCTGGAGCGCGAGCTTGATCGATGGCCTGGGTCGTTCCGGCGGCGAAGCGAAGCTTCGGCGACGAGAACTAAGAGCCTATCCCGGTAGGTGCGGTGTCGTCGGGGACGGATGAGACCAAGCAG
>CAYTCZ010000017.1:0-16549 GCA_964436315.1 uncultured Gaiellales bacterium
CCTCACACGCGGGAGGTCGCTGGTTCGATCCCAGCTGCGCCCACCAAGAAAGGCCCTGGTAACGGGGTCTTTCTGTTTCCTAAGCCGAAAACGCCAAAGGTCTAGTGCCAGCGGAACTGCCAGCGTTTAGTGGGTTCGGCCTTCTCCCACTCCTCCATCTCCCGAGTGAGGCCATCGAGAAGCTCGTCGCACGGACTTACTTGCCCTGGAGCGAGCCTGCCGTGAAAACATCTACGAGCGTCTGCGCGGCAATCCCGGCTGCGGTAAAGCAGCAAGACATACGATCGCGCTCACAATCAGAGCCCACTGCGGCTTGTGCTCGCTGCCGCGCTCTCGCTCGTTGTCGCGGGCGTGGCCCAGGCGACGATTCACGCCGTCAACTCGTCGGAGTGTGCCGCACCGCCGGCGGACGGGACGTCGGCCGATACGCAGAATCCACCGGGTGTCTCCGACCCGAGCAAGTCGAACTTTCTAGCTCCGCTCGGCAGCGTCGGTGCTAGCGGCGGTGCCTCGGTGCACGGCGACTGGGGAGACGAAAACTGTCTGTTCCCCGAGTTGCCTGATCGCTCCAGCGCTTACGTGCGAGAAGCTGAGGACGCTTCGGCAGTGGCAGCGATCGAGATTCCTCCGCGTGCCTTCTGCGTCAACGTCACCCGCACCTTGTCGGAGGCGAGTTCGAGCGCCTCTGCGACGTCATCGCGGATCTTGACGGCGAGCGCCTCGCAGAAGTGCCCTTCGTTTCGGTAGCCGGCCAGGTAGAGCTTGAGCGACTTCGATTCGAGGCAAAGCTTCTCGGGCCAGTACTCGATGACTGCGACGTAGAGGTCGGGCTGGGCGGTGACAGGACAGACGGCCGTCAACTCGTCACTCCTCATCTCGACATGGGAGACGCCCGGATTGGCAAATGTCTCGAGGCCCGCGTAGCGATCCGAGCCTGGCTGCCCGAGCGCCACGAACTCTGTTGAACGCGACCCTTGCTCCATACGCCGTACTGTAGGTGTTGCGCTGATGATCGGAAGCAGCAGAACGAACCTCGTTCGGGCAAGCGGCGGCATCGCCTTTGCCTGCTTCGTCCTCACTGTCTATGCAGCCAACTGGGCGATCGAGACGTTCGGGGTTGTGCCGGTCGGTTTCGGCCTAGTTGCGCCAGCGGGTGTCTACTTCGCAGGGCTCGCCTTCACGTTTCGGGATGTCCTCCAGCACGCCTGGGGTCGGCTGCCAGTGGTCGTCGCCATCGTGCTCGGGGCAGGACTCTCCTACCTGATCGCTCCGGCGTTTGCCCTCGCGAGTGGAACGGCCTTCCTCGTCTCCGAACTCGCGGACTTCTCTGTCTACACGCCGCTGCGTGAACGAAGCTGGACTGGGGCAGTTCTCGCCTCGAACGCCGTCGGTCTCGTCGTCGATTCGGCCCTCTTCCTCTGGCTTGCCTTCGGCAGCCTCGAGTTCCTTGAAGGCCAGATCGTCGGCAAGGCATGGATGACGCTTGCGGCGATCACCGTCCTTCGCCTCGTCAGGAGGACGACAAGGGTGGCGCTCGCATGATGACGGAGCCGGCGCCGTCGTCCCAGTCCGAGCGGAGGCTGCTTCGCGAGCAGGTCCACGCCGAGGGTTAGGCCGTCGAGTCAGAACCCAGCACTGACGTCTGGCGGGCGCGAGACACAGCGGAAGCCGACGTGGCTCATCCCGGTGTCGATCATCTGCGGCCGGCGGGCGGACGGTCGGTAGCGCTGACAGTAGTTATCGGCGCAGAGGAATGAACCACCCTTGATCACGCGCCGCGGGATTCGGAACTGAGGAAGGGCGGGGTCATAGCTCTCCTCCTCGGTTCCGCCGCGGTGCTTACGCGGAACGCAGCACGGCCGCTCGTCGGCTCCTGGAGGCTGCGCCGCGTACCAGTCGGTCGTCCACTCCCAGACATTTCCCGCCATGTCGTAGAGGCCGTAGCCGTTCGGGGGGAACGAGCCGACCGGAGCCGTCGTCTCGAACCCATCGTCGAGCGTGTTTCGCCAGGGGAACTCGCCCTGCCACCAGTTCGCCAGGATCTCACCGTCCGGGAACTGCTCGTCGCCCCACGTGAAGATCGTTGCATCGAGGCCCCCTCTCGCAGCCAGCTCCCACTCCGCCTCGGTCGGGATCTCCTTGCCTGCCCAGGTCGCGTAGGCCGCGGCGTCCTCGAAGGCGACGTGAACGACCGGGTGCTCGGCCCGGCCGTCGAGCGAGCTGCCGGGGCCTTCGGGGAGTCGCCAGCTCGCCCTCGGCGTCCATGACCACCACTGCTCCAGCCGTCCGAGGTCCACCGGGCCGTCGGTCTTGTGAAAGACGAGGGAGCCGGGAACAAGATTCTCCGGCGGTGCCCCGGGGAAGTCGGCAGGGTCTGGTGGCCGTTCGGCGACCGTCACGTAGCCGGTGTCGTCGACGAATGTCGCGAACTGCCCGTTCGTGACGGTGCAGACGTCCATCCAGAACCCATCGACAGCTACCTCGTGGACGGGCCGCTCCTCCGGGTAGTGGCGGTCCGAGCCCATGCGGAACGTCGCAGCCGGAATCCAGACCATGTCAGAGCGGCCCCGGGACTCCGGGACGGGGGGCACGTCGGCTTCCATTGAGTTGCTTCTTCGGCCGGCTAGTTTCCCTGGCGACTGGCCGCCGCCTTGAGCGCGGCCGTCGCCAGAGCCTGAGGGTTGAACCCCGGTGGCTTTTGACGGGGTGGGAACGGTTTGAACGTCTCCACGTGCTGCTTGAGGATGTAGGCAGACGGCTGGAGCGTCCACAGCTTCTCGCCCGCGTATAGCGGATATCCCGGCGCGTCCATGTGCTCCTCGAAGGGATCGGATCGGAGGTTCACGGGCCGCGGAAACGTCGGCTCGATCAGCTGGCCTTCGAACCAGTCGTCCTTCGTCGCGAAGTGGATCTTCCAGTCGTTGTATCGGAGGGCGTAGAGCTCTCGCTCTCCGTAGTAGAAGAACTCATGACGGGGTGACTCGTCGGTCTCGCGCTTCAGGTACGGAAGTAGGTTGTAACCGTCGAGATGCACCCGGAACTTCTTGTCGCCGGTCTCGTATCCCTCGAGCAGCTGCTCCTTGACGCCCGGAATGCCGGCCGCCGCCAGAACTGTCGGGAGAACGTCTTGCAGCGAGACGATCCCATTGAGCACCTGGCCCGCGGGGATTCTCCCCGGCCAGCGGATCAGGAAGGGCACCCGGAAGCCTCCCTCCCAGCCGAGGCCCTTCTCGCCGCGGAACGGGGACGTGCCGCCGTCCGGCCAACTGAACTTCTCGGCACCGTTGTCGGTCGTGAAGATGACGATCGTCTCGTCGGCTATACCGAGCTGATCCAGCTCGCCGAGGAGTTCTCCGACGACCCAGTCGAGCTCCTGCATCCCGTCCGCGTAAAGGCCGAACCTCGTCCTGTCGCGCCAACGTCTCGCCAGACGCGTCCAGACGTGCATGCGGGTCGTGTTGTGCCAGAGGAAGAAGGGCCGCCGCCCGCGAACTGCGCGGCCCATGAAGTCAATTGACCGTTCGAGGAATTCCTTCTCGACCGTCTCCATCCGTTTGCGGGTTAGAGGCCCTGTGTCTTTGATGGTCTGCTTCCCGACCCGTCCGAAACGTGCATCCACCTTTGCGCTGTCCTTGTTCGTGGCTTTGGTCTGAAGCACTCCTCGCGGGCCGAAGAGTTCGTCGAAACCCGGAAGGTGATGCGGGTAGTCGGGCTGCTCCGGCTCCTCCTCCGCGTTCAGGTGGTAGAGGTTCCCGAAGAACTCGTCGAACCCGTGCACGGTCGGGAGGTACTCGTTCCGGTCGCCGAGGTGATTCTTGCCGACCTGCGCGGTGCGATAGCCCTCGGGCTTCAAGAGTTCGGCGATCGTGGGGTCCTCGGGTTGAATCCCCTGCTTGGCACCCGGTATCCCGACGGTGGTGAGTCCCGTCCGCATCGGAATCTGGCCGGTGATGAAGGCGGCGCGCCCTGCAGTACAACTTGCTTCTCCGTAGCAGTCGGTCAGGAGCGCCCCCTCCTCGGCGATTCGATCGATGTTGGGCGTTTCACAGCCCATGATTCCCCGGTGGTAGGCGCCGACATCGAACCAGCCGATGTCATCAGCCATGATCGCGAGGACGTTGGGTCTATCCGCTGCCATCTCTGGCTCCTCCTGACGTCACGCTCGCTGGAAGCCGGAAGCCTATCCGAGGCAACTGTGACGGCATCAGCTGCCGGAGGGGCCCTCGCCGGCGCATTGATGGGCGTTGGTCTCGGCATCAACAAGCACAGGCTCGCGGCCTGGCTCTCCGTCGGCCTGACCGTCTACATCTTTCTCTACACGGCCCTCATCGGCTTCACGGTCGCGAAGACCTAACCTGGAGGCCGTCCGAGGCAGGTACCGTGCTCGCCGCAGTCGACGCCATCTCCCTGAACGCTGCATTCTGGATCGCCATCGGCTACGCGCTGGATCGTGTCGCCCTGATCGGGGTCGTCCTGATCTTCTGGATCGTCCCGGTCATTCTCGAGGCTCTGACCGAAGGCGACGGGCTTCTGGAAATCGACTTCTCGAAGATCTCCCATCCCTACCTTCTCATCGGTGGCTTCGTCGCCTTCGACGCCGTCATTCCACTGCTTATCGTGGGCGGTCGCTTTGTCCCCGGGACGCGGTTCTCCGGATCGGGACGGCGCTCAGCGATTACCCGCTGGTTTCGATCCTCATTTCTGCCGCGTTTACGGGGGTCATTGTCTCGATCATGTTCTTCGTGATGAAGAGACGATGGGAGCAGGCGAAGGCAAGCCAGGGTACAGCCGAGGCCTTCGCCTAGGTTTCGGATGAATAGTGGTCCGGCGCCGGCCACGGGGCAAGCAGGATGAGGATCTTCGCCCCGTCGTCACTTCGAACCGAATGGCGTTCTGCCGGATCGAAGACGACCAGCGTTCCGGTCGGGCCGTCGATCTCTCCGTCGCCCGTAGAGAAGTTGACCGAGCCGTCGACGACGACGACCCAGGCCTGCTCCCTGACTTGATGGTCACCGAGTTCCTGCCCGGGCTCGAGTCCGATCAGAATCGCTCGCGCAGAATCCTGCGACTCGAGCACCACTGGCGACGTCTTACCGCCAGGCGTGTCAACTTCGGGGAGCCTCCAAGTCTTCATGGCCGACCAGTCTATGTCGTCAGCCGTGGAGCGCCGAGGTCGGCTCGCGATCGGCTGCTCGGCAATAATCGCCGCGACGGATTGAATCGAACCGGAGCCCCGCGGCCCATGTCCGCACAGACGAAACCAATTCGCCGCCTGGACGACCCGCTCAACGTTGAGACGCCACTCGATGCGCTCGCGGATCCCCTGACGCCGAACTCGCTCTTCTACATCCGAAACCACTTCGCCGTACCGTCAATCGATGCGGCCGACTGGCGACTCGTCGTCGGCGGGGCCGTCGTGCGTCCACTCGAGTTCACCCTCGACAACCTGCAGGGCCGACCCTCCAGGACGGAGATGGTCACACTCGAATGCGCCGGCAATGCTCGGACCGCGATGGATCCAGTCCCGCCGGGTGTCCCCTGGGGCTTCGGAGCAGTCAGCACCGCACCGTTTACCGGCGTGTCGCTCGCTGAGATCCTCTGTGAGGCCGGTCTTGATCAAGGCGCTGTGGAGGTCGCCTTCCAGGGCGCCGACCAGGGGGAGATTGAGGGCGTGAGTGAGCGCTTTGTCAGAAGCCTTCCGGTCAAGGACGCTCTCGACCCGAGCGTCCTTCTCGCCTGGGCCATGAACGACGAGCCGCTCTCACCAGACCACGGACACCCGCTTCGGCTGATTGTGCCGCGGTGGTACGGAATGGCCTCGGTCAAGTGGCTCGTGAGAATCACCGTGCTCACAGCGCCCTTCGACGGGCATTTCCAGCGGGAATACGTGTACGCGACCGAGCCGGACGCTTCCGACGGCGTTCCCGTTACGAGAACCAAAGTTCGGGCGCTGATTGGGGTGCCGTCGCATCGCGCCGAGCTGAGGGCGGGCATGACCGAGATTATCGGGACTGCGTGGTCGGGCGACGGGGCCGTAACCGGAGTCCAGGTCAGTCTGGACGGCGGCTCCACGTGGACCGACGCCGATGTGGCCGAGGCGAACTCCGACTCCTCCGCCTGCCAGTGGCGTCTGACATGGTCAGCCGAGCCAGGTGCCTATGTGCTCGTCGCCCGCGCGACAGACGCGGCGGGAAACACGCAGCCAACTCGCGGAGTTGTAAATCTGCGCGGGTACGGCAACAACGCGGTACAGCGCGTCTCCGTCCTGGTTCGGTAACCGGCCCTGCTAACGCCGTCCGCCTCGCTGCGATGCGACAATGACGTCAATGGCAACGATCACTTGCGCGGTCTGCGGCCACGTCAACGCCGCCGATCAGAAATTCTGTGTGTCCTGCGGCTCCGGACTGGCAGTCCAGTGTCCGAACTGCGGCCACACGAATCCACCCGCCGCCCGATTCTGCGGAAACTGCGGCACTCAACTTGCCTCGGCTCCGGCCAGCCAGCCTGAAGAGGAGCGACGTCTCGTCACGGTTGTATTCGCCGACATCTCGGGATTCACGAGCCATTCGCGAGATCGTGATCCGGAGGAGGTCACCGCGATGGTGGACGCCTGCATGGCGAAACTCAGCGAGATCGTGAGCCGGTACGGGGGAACGGTCGACAAAGTAATCGGCGACGCCTTGATGGCCGTCTTCGGTGCCCCGCTCGCACATGAAGACGATCCGGAACGGGCTGTGAGGGCTGCGCTCGAGATGCAGGCTTGTGCCGCAGAGGCTCTCGGCGGATTCGAGAACCTCGAGTTACGCGTCGGCGTCAACACGGGCGAGGTCATGTACGCACCCGTTGGACCTGCCAGAGATGCATTCACCGTGATGGGCGATACCGTGAATGTCGCCCAACGGCTCCAGGCGGGCGCGGCGAGAGGTGGCGTCCTCGTGGGCGCAGAGAGTTTCCGCGCGACCGCGCCGGCCGTCCGCTACGGCGATCCCGTCGCAGTGGTCGTGAAGGATGGAGAAGCCCCGATTCAGGGCTGGCCGATACTCGAAGCGACTGATGCTCCCGGGGAGCGTCGCGGTTCGACCGGCCCGATGGTCGGACGAGACCGCGAACTGGCTCGGCTCCGCGACGCGTGGGAGCAGATCATCGCGGAGCGCCAGCCACAGCTGATCACGATCTTCGGTCCGCCGGGTATCGGAAAAACGACGCTGGCAAGGGAGTTCGTCGATCGGGTCGAGGCCGACGGAGGCCGCGGCCTTGTCGGCCGTTCTCTCCCGTACGGCGAGAAGAGCGGCTACCGGGCTCTCGTCCACCAACTCCGCAAGCTCGCGGGAATCTTTGAGACTGACTCGGTCGACGAAGCTCGAAAGAAGCTTGATGGGGTGGTGACGGGGCTCGTCGACTCCGAAACGTGTGCGCGACTCGCCGTGTTGGCCGGACTCTCAGACGAGGAGTCGATCGGGAGCCGCGACGCCATCTTCTACTCGGCGCGCCGGCTCGTCGAAGCGCTCGGTCGCGAACGGCCTACCGTACTCGTGTTCGAGGATGTCCACTGGGCAGACGTCAGTCTCCTCGACCTCGTTGAGGATCTCGCGGAAAAGCTCCGGGACGTTCCCGTGTTGATCCTCACGCTCGCTCGTCCTGAGCTTCGGGAGAGTCGCCCGAAATGGGGCGGTGGTCTCGAGACATACGCGTCGCTTCGTCTTGAACCGCTTGGGACTGAGGATGCAAAGCAACTCGTCAAGCGGCTCCTCGGAGACGCAGACCGCGAGGCCGTCTCGACGATCGTCGAACGCGCAGAGGGCAACCCGCTCTTCGCGGAGGAGCTCGTTGCCGCGGTCGAGGAGGGTCGCGCCACTAATGCCCGAGAACTTCCGACCTCCATCAAGGGAATCGTCGCCGCTCGTATCGATGCCCTTCCCGCTGACGAGCGAGTTGTCGTTCACAACGCCTCGGTTGTCGGGCGCACGTTTTGGCGCGGGCTACTCCAGTCCCTTGGCTCGAACGGCGCGAAGCTTGACGCGGCTATCGACGAGCTCCAGCGGCGCGACCTGATCCGGCAGAATCCGACCTCGATGGTCGAGGGTGACGAAGAGTTCTCCTTCAAGCACATGCTCATTCGGGACGTCGCGTACGAAACGCTTCCAAAGGCGAGGAGGCGCGAACGCCATGCGGCGGTGGCACGTTTCATCGAGCAGGCGTCGGGCGATCGAATCGCCGAGTCGGCCGCGACCCTCGCCCATCACTGGCAGCTGGCTGGCGATGAGGAGCAGGCGTTCGTGTACCTCGTTCAGGCGGCCAAGCAGGCGCATCGAACCGGCGCGAAGATCGAAGCTGTCTCGCTCCTCGAACAAGCGCTTGCCCTTCACTCGGTCGAGGATGAGTCAAGGCGGCGCAGCGTCCGCCTCCAGAGAGCAACGATTCTGGTCGAACTTGGCGACTTCGAGCCGGCGACCGCCGAACTCGACAAACTCCTGCAAGTCCTCGCAGGTCGGGAGCTTTTCGAGGCGATTCGCTCGCGAACGCTCGCCGCCAACTGGCAAATGCAGGTCACCGAATCGATGGAGTTCGGTGAGCGGGCCTTCGAGCTCGCCGAGGAGCTCGGTGGCGCCGACATCAAAGCCCTCGCGTTGGGCCTTCGAGCGTTCGCCACTGCGATGCTTGGACGAATCGATGAGGCCACCGAGCTCGACGAGCAGGCACTTGGCATTTGGCCGAGAGGCGCTTATGAATCTGAACGCTCCGAGACCATGGCTTGGGCCGGAATCCATCAGTACTGGATAGGCAACTACGACCGAGCGATCGAGCACTCACGCGCCGGCCACGAGCTCGGGCTAAAGCGTTCCAATGTCTATGGACTCGTTGCCGGCGGTTCTCATGAAGGTCTCGCCCTTGCGGGACTTGGACGACACGAAGAAGCGATCGCCGTTCTCGAGCAAACCGCCAGCGATGGACGCGAGCTCGAAGGGAAGCCGATCTTCACCTCACGGCTCGTGAATATCCTCGCGGGCACCTATCACGAGCTCTATGAGATCGACGAGGCCCGTCGCCTGAACGAAGAGGCCATCGAACTCGGGAACAGTGCGAGCTTCAGCGCGGCCGTGATGAGCGGGAGGATCGATCTTCTGTTCTCCGATCTCGTGCTCGGCGAGGTGGGATCAGCTGAAGCCGCCTGGCCCGCGCTGTGGGATGCGGCCGAGGCGAGCAAGGGTTGGCATCAATGGCTGTGGATGACGCGACTCGCGCGCGCGAAGGCTGAGATTGCCTTGGCGGCCGGTCGACTCGACGATGCACTGGACGCTGCCCTCGTAGCTGTCGAGCAAGCCGTCCATTATCGGCGGCCGAAATACAGCGCAGCCTCGCGACTCGTGCTTGCGGACACGCTCAGCGCGGTGGGCAGAACAGGCGAGGCGCTCAGGGAGGTTCGAACGGCGTTGGCAGAGGCCGAAAAACTCGGCCACCCACCGTCGATCTGGCAGGCTGCGCTTAAGGTTGCGCAGCTGTGCGATGCCACGGGCGACGACGAGGGAGCGGGAGTTGCCCTCGAACAGGCAAGGGGCACGGTCGAACGCTTTGCTCACGAGCTCTCGCCCGACCGGCGGGAGCGCTTCCTTCAGGCGCCCCAGGTTGCGGCGATCTTTGCGTCTGCGAGGTAGAAACAGCGAGCGCGTTCAGCGAGACTTGGAGGAACCATGGCAGGCACGGTCTTCATCGAAGGTGAATACGTCGCTCCTGAAGAAGCCCGTATGTCGATCTTCGACATGGGCTTCGTTCAGGGGGACTGCGTGTACGACGTCGTCTCGACATGGGCGGGCTGGTTTTTCAAACTCGAAGAACATCTGACGCGGTTTGAACGCTCTTGCGAGGGCTTTCGGCTGAAGAATCCCTACGGACGCGACGAGGTGCGCACCATTCTCGGCGAGTGTGTTGCGCGCGCGGGGCTGGAGGACTCGTACGTCAAGCTCCAGATCACGCGAGGTGTGATTCCTGAGCACGGCCGCGATTCGCGTCTTGCTGAGAACCAGTTCGTCGCGTATGCCGTCCCTTACATCTGGATCTGGGGCGAGGAGAAATGCCGAAACGGCGCAAACATCTACGTCGCCGGCACCGAGCGCGTTCCCTCGCAGGCGATCGATGCGCGGTTCAAGAACTACAACCGCGCCGACATGGTCAAAGCACGGTTCGAAGCCTACGACCACGGATGCGATGACGCGATTCTCCTCGCTGCCGACGGTTCGGTCACCGAGGGGCACGGCTGGAACGTCCTCGCGGTTCGCGACGGCCGAGTCGTTACCCCGGACAAGGACTGCCTTGAAGGTGTCACGCGTCAGGCGGTCGCCGAGCTGTGTGAACTGGAAGGGATCCCGTTCGAGTTTGCAACGCTGTACCCGGCTGACCTCGAGGGCGCTGGCGAGCTATTCGCTGCCACGACGGCCGGCGGGGTCATGCCGATCACGGCTCTGAACAACAACGCGATCGGGGACGGCTCTCCGGGTGAGATCACGAGGCACCTTCAGTCGCTCTACTGGAGCAAGCGCGAAGAAGGTTGGCAGGGAACGCCGATTGCGGACGTCGCGCTCGCCGGCAGCACCTACCGGAACAGGCTCTAAAGGTCTACGGAAGCGTCGCGATCGTCTGGCGGTAGGCCGTCTGGCTTGCCGGCTTCGTCGCGAGGTCGAAGACCGAGCCGGGCTTGCTCTGGTAGTACGCGACCAGTTCCCATCGCTCGTGCGTTCGCGCGAACGTGCCCATGCGGTGGACGAACGCGGGGTCGTCGACTCCCACAGGCCCCACTCCGGGAAGGCGTAGGGCTTCGAGGGATGCGCCTTGCACAGAGCCTCGGCTGCCGTCCACTCTCCCTTTCCGCCGATGTTGTAGAGGTCGTTCCCGACGACGTCGACGTACGCATCGCCCGGGTAGTAGGCCTGCGCTGAGTTCGCCTTGATATTGGGCGACCCGAACCCCCGTGGATTCCAGATCACGCGAAGGCGCTCAGGCGGATTCTCTGGAAGGTTCACTGCATCTCCTGGAGCGTCGCCCGATTTGCGCCTCAGCCCATCACCCGAATCGATGATCGCTGCTGTCGCGGATTCTCAAGACCGCGGCGCGGCCCGCACAGTTCCCCACTTCTTGGCGGTCCGGTGGCCGACGGCGATGGCCTTCGCTGCCCATTCTGCGAGCCGCTCCGGATCATCGAGTACGTCGCCCGGAACCTCCCAGTACGGCATCGACTTGAACTGAGATGAGCCGGCTTCCTCGTAGGCTGGTTTCGTCTCCTCGTCGACCTTGAAACAGACCACCTGTTCACTCGTGACCAGCGCGAAAGGATCCGATCCCTCCCACACCATGAGGCCGCCCATCATCGGCTTCGCCCTGATCTGGCCGAAAGGCGCGAGAAGGTCTTCGACGTACTGTCGAAAGCTCTCGTCAACCGCCATGGCCCGGCATGCTTGCAGATCGGCAACCCTCCCGGGACGTCGAACCTCGTCGGCTACACTGCCCGCGAATCACCGACGAGTAACGACGGCGTCTTGCGGCTCCTCCTTACCCGTTCGGTCTCCAGGAGGTGCGACGTGGCAAGCGGAACCGTCAAATGGTTTAACGATGTAAAGGGATACGGATTCATCGCTCCCGATGAGGGCGGAGACGACCTCTTCGTCCACCGGACAAATGTCGTAGGCGCGGCTCCCGGGGCACTGACCGAGGGAACGAAGGTCGAGTTCGAGATCGGCGAGGGCCGGAAAGGGCCCGAAGCGGTCGACGTCACTCCGGTCCAGCCGTAGTCCCACAAAGGCAGCCTCGACCTCCACAGCCCTCCCAACCGAGCCACCTGTGCCGGCGCTACGCGGCGTCTCTCATCTCCTCGCCTTCTTCTTCTCGATTGCGCTCGGCGCTGTCGTTCTGGTTGCCGCGCCGGGCGTCATGCCACGTCTTGCGGTCGCGGTCTTCGCCGCTTCCGTGACGGCGATGTTCGGCGCGAGCGGTCTCTACCACCGAATCGACTGGACGCCCGGGACTCGGCCGTGGATCAGGCGCGCCGACCATTCCACCGTCTATCTCTGCATCGCTGGCGGCTACACGGTCTACGCCCTGCTTGTGCTCAGCGGGGCGTGGATGGTCGCGATTCTCGCCGCCGTCTGGGTGGGCGTGATCGCAGCAATTGTTCTCAAGTTCGCGTGGATCGACGGGCCACGGTGGCTTGCCGCGTCAATCGCTATCGCCCTTGGCTGGGTGGGTCTGTCGACGATTCCACAAGCGTTCGCTGAGATCGATCACGCGTCGATCGGGCTCATCTTCGCCGGCGGGCTGTTGTACACGGTCGGGGCCGCGACCTACATGTTGCGACGTCCCGATCCCTTCCCGCGCGTGTTCGGGTTTCACGAGGTCTTCCATCTCCTCGTCGTCGGTGCGGTGGCCTGTCACTACACGGCGGTCGCGCTCTTCGCCGTGATCTAGAGCTGTCGAGCCCGAACCCGGCCCGTGCGGCGCGGGCGCTTCGCTAGGATCTGCGGCCGTGCCGGAGGAGCGAATCGTCTTCTCTGGAACTGGAATAGGGAAGACGTCGTCATGAATCAGCCTGCCTCCACTCCCGACCCGATGCGCTGGAAGGCGCTCGGAGTGCTGAGCATCGCGTACCTGATGGTCGTGCTCGACATCTCGATCGTGAACGTCGCGCTTCCCTCGATCCAGGAGGACTTGAACTTCTCCTCAGAGGACCTCCAGTGGGTTGTGACCGCGTACGCGCTCACATTTGGCGGTCTGCTCCTGCTCGGGGGACGGTCGGGCGACATTCTCGGGCGCCGTCGCATGTTCATGATCGGGCTGGTCGCCTTCGGCGCCTTCTCGCTCATGTGTGCTCTCGCTGCCTCGTCCGAAATGCTGATCGCTGGTCGCGCGCTTCAGGGAGCAGCCTCGGCGCTGTTGGCACCGTCGGCGTTCTCGATCACAACGGTCACGTTCGCCGAAGGTGCTGAACGAAACAAAGCGCTAGGCGTGCTCGGCGCGATCGCGGGCGCGGGCGCGGCAATCGGAGTGCTCCTCGGCGGGATTCTCACCGAGTTCGCAGGCTGGGAATGGATCTTCTTCATCAACGTGCCGATTGCCGTGGTCACCCTCTTCTTCGTGCGGCGTTACGTTCGCGAGAGTCGAGCCGCGGATCTTGCCCGCCACTTCGACGTCGCGGGCGCCGTGACGGTGACGGCAAGCCTCATGCTCCTCGTCTTCGGTCTCACCCAGACGACCGAGGTCGGTTGGCTCTCGGCGCAGACGATCCTGGTACTTGTTGCCTCGGCGATCCTGATGGGCGCCTTCATCTTGATCGAGCAGCGGTCGAAGTCTCCGCTCGTGCCGCTCTCCTTCTTCAGAAAGCGAACGCCGGCCGGCGCGAACCTGATCGGTTTTGGTCTCGGAACGGTCGTGTTCGGCATGTTCTTCCTGCTCTCCCTCTACCAGCAACAAGTTCTCGGCTTCTCGGCGCTCGAGACGGGACTCGGTTACCTTGCGATCGCACTCACCGCGGTCGTCGCATCGGGGGTTGCGCAGGCCCTGGTCACGAAGGCCGGAGTTAAGCCGATCCTCGCACTCGGCATGTTGCTCCTCTGCGGCGGTCTCATCTACCTCACGCAGATCTCTGTCGACGGCTCGTACGTGGAAGACCTGTTGCCGGCGTTCATCATCATCGGCGTCGGCCTAGGCTTCTCGTTCGTCCCGGTGTCGATTGCCGCTCTTTCAGGCATCGAGGACAAGGAAGCCGGACTCGCCTCGGGCCTCATCAACACCAGCCAGCAGATCGGCGGCGCGCTTGGCCTCGCAATCATGGTCACGATCACGAACACCCGCACGGAGACTCTGCTCGAGGACGGCGAAGAGTTCGTTGTCGCGATCACCGACGGCTTCAGCCTTGCCTTCTGGTTCGGCGTCGGGTTGGCAATCATCGCCTTCATCGCCACACTGCTCGTGCTCAAGCGCGACGACCTGACGCTGCAGCCAGACGCGATGAGAGCTCCGGCCGCCTAGTTCCTCGGGAAGAATCAAGGCGATGCTCTTCTACGAGCTCGTCGAGACCTCAGAAACGGTCCGGTCCACCCGAAGTCGTAGAGCGAAGATCGAGGCGCTCGCCGACCTCCTTGGCCGCCTCGAGCTCGAGGAGATTCGGCCGGCGATCGGGTTCCTCACCGGAGAGCCCCGTCAGGGCAAGGTGGGCGTGGGTTGGGCGACGGTCAGCAGGGTTGGTTCGCCGGCGGCTGCTGAAGCTGTGCTCACGGTTGGGGACGTCGACAATGCAATCGCATCGGTTCGGGAAACCGCCGGTCCTGGCTCGACGGCCGAGCGAGTGAGTATCCTCGCCGCCCTCCTAGGCCGAGCGACCGAGCCCGAGGCCGATTTCCTCCGCCGCCTCTTCGTTGGTGAGCTTCGGCAAGGAGCGCTTGAGGGTGTCATGGTCGAGGCGGTCGCGAAGGCCGCTGGCGTTCCATCCAGCGGTGCCCGTCGCGCACTCATGCTTTCCGGAGACCTCGGCGAGACAGCAGAGATCGCCTTCGACAGAGGCGAGGAGGGTCTCGCAGCCGTCGGGCTTGAAGTGCTGCGTCCCGTCATGCCGATGCTTGCCTCGACGGCGGAGGATGTCGTCGCTGCGTTGGAGCGCGCCGGGATGGCCTCCGTGGAATGGAAGCTCGACGGCGCCCGGATCCAGGCGCACCGGGACGGAATGGAGGTCCGAGTGTTCACCCGGAACTTGAACGACGTCACTGAGCGAGTCCCCGAAGTCGTCTCCGTGGTTCAAGATTTTCCGGCCCGACGGCTAGTGCTCGATGGCGAGACGCTGACGCTCGGAGAGGACGGCCGGCCTCGCGCCTTCCAGGACTCGATGAGCCGCTTCGGTCGGGAGCGAGAGTTGGGGGCCTCACTATCGGCGTTCTTCTTCGACTGCCTGCACATCGACGGATCGGATCTCATCGATCTTCCCCTGGGTGAGCGGCTCGCGGTGCTCGATCGGATTGTCGGCAACTGGTGCATTCCGCGAATCTCGACGGCCGATCCCGACGAGGCGACCGCGTTCCTCGACGGCGCCCTCGAGGCAGGTCAGGAGGGTGTCATGGTCAAGGGGCTCAACACCACCTACGAAGCAGGCCGGCGCGGCAAAGCCTGGTTCAAGGTCAAACCCGTGCAGACGTTTGACCTCGTCGTCCTGGCCGCCGACTGGGGCCATGGTCGGCGACGGGGGTGGTTGTCGAACCTGCATCTCGGCGCCCGCGATCCGGAGGGGGGCTTCGTGATGGTGGGGAAGACCTTCAAAGGAATGACAGACGAGATGCTCGAGTGGCAGACGGCGAAGCTTCGAGAACTCAAGTCCGGTCAGAGCGGAATCACGGTCCATGTTCGTCCCGAACTAGTCGTCGAGATCGCCCTCGACGCCGTCCAGGCGTCGTCTCGCTATCCGGGCGGCGTGGCCCTTCGCTTTGCGCGGGTGAAACGCTACCGCGAGGACAAGGACGCCGCTGAGGCGGATACGATCGACGTACTCCGGTCGTTGCTTCCCGCCTCATCGGCCGGCGGCGTCGAGGTCGACGAAGCTCGGAATTGATTCGAGCTGGATCAGGTTCGACACGCACCGTGCGGGTTTTGCGCGTCCTATTCGCATAACCTCGGATCGGGTGGCGGGTGGACCGCACTCTCCCCACCCACATGGGTGGGGAAGGCAAGGCGGCGGCCGTGGGACGTGCAAGCGCGATGAACGCCTGAGCGAAACGCGCTCGACGAGAGTGATCCCTCCAGGCCTTTGGTTAAACGCTCGGATGAACTGGCGAGCGGTCGCCGACCCTAAAGCGGCGACGAGGGATTGATTTGGGCGAAGCGATCGGAGCCATCCTCAGCGAGGCCGTCGCGGTCGCGATCAGTCCGGTCCCGATCATCGCCGTCATTCTCATGCTCTTCACAAAGCGGTCAAGGGGAAACAGCCTTGCATTCCTCGCGGGTTGGCTCGTCGGACTCTCTGTTGTCGGTGCGATTGTCCTCGCGATCGCCGCGGTCGGTGACCTCGAGAGCAGCGAGGGGGGCGAGTCGACCGCATCCTGGATCATCAAACTCGTGCTCGGCGTTCTCTTCCTCGCGCTGGCCTACCGGAACTGGAGCACGAGGCCCAGGGGCGTCGAGGAGCCAGAGATGCCGAAGTGGATGGCCGCGATCGACGAGTTCACGGTGCCGAAGTCGTTCGGACTCGCGTTCCTCCTCTCGGCCATCAACCCGAAGAACCTGATGTTGACGCTCTCGGCCGCCACAACGATCGCGGCGGCCGGTCTCTCAGGCGCGGAGCAAATCGTCGTTCTCGCCGTCTTCGTGATCCTGGCGAGTCTGACGGTCGCTGCTCCCGTGCTCGTTTACCTCTTCGCCGGACACCGGGCCGATGCGACTCTTGATCGGGCGAAGGATTGGCTGATCGCGAACAACAGCACGATTATGGCCGTTCTGCTGCTCGTCATCGGCGTCAAGCTCATCGGCGACGGACTCGGGGGCCTCAGCGGCTGACTCCGCTCTCCGAACGACGTCTAATCTG
>CAYTCZ010000017.1:16649-23018 GCA_964436315.1 uncultured Gaiellales bacterium
CCGCCAGTTCGACAGTCCCGTCGAGACGGTGGACAGCGGCCTCGACCTCCGTGCCCTCGCTGGGTAAAACGAGCCCGCCGGGAGGCGGGCTCGTCGGGTGATCCAGGACGAAGGTGACCTACGCGCCGGCTGGCTCGGCGTCGCTGCGGGGGGCGGGATGCTCGACCTCGGCGCCTGCTGCGGGCCGCGGGAACCGCACTGGACGCGTGATCGCCGAGCCCCGCTCGGGATTCCACCTGGACAGATCGACCGGGCCGTACGTCGTTGTCGGTGCATCGAGCGGCCAAGCGCGCGCCGGTGAGCTCTCGTCCCATTCCGCGAGGGCCGTGCGAGCGGCGAAGGCGAGGCGGCGAGCTCCAGCGAGATGCTCGCGCCGTCCATAGCGCGCCAGCCCGACAGCGACTCCGCCGACCAACAGTACGCCTCCGACGGCGGCTGTGGCCGCTGACGCGACGTGCCCTGTCTCACCAGTGGGGGCCTCGGCCCGAAGCGCGGCGGTTCCGTCGAACCACGCTTGATTGCGATCCGTTGCCGCGTCCTGTGCCAGGGCCGGTGCGGTGACGGCCAGGCTGCCCATTGCCACTGCTGTAACGACTACCTTCTGAAGCGTTGATCGGAACATCTGTGTCTCCTTTTCGTATCGGCTCGTTTGCTCGCTTCGTAGGAGACGGGAAGCTGCCCAACGCTTGGTGCCGGGTTGGTAAGGAGCGGGTAAATCGATCGTGTTACGGTGGTTTCGAGGAGGAAAATGGAGTTTCGAGTACTCGGTCCGCTCGAGGTCGTCGACGGCGGAAACCCGCTTCCGCTGGGGCGTGGCAAGCCGCGGGCCGTGCTCGCGCTGCTCCTGCTGAACGCCAACCGGACGGTTTCGACGGACACGCTCGTCGATGATCTCTGGGGCGACGAACCACCGACAACAGCGGTGAAAGCCCTCCAGGGGTACGTGTCTCGGATTCGGAAGGCCCTGCCGGAAGACGTGCTCGTTACGCGTGCGCCGGGTTACGCGATCGAGATCGAACCGTCGGCTCTCGATCTCACCAGATTCGAGCAGCTCGTGAGCTCTGGCAGGGAAACGCTCAGCAGTGGAAATCCTGTCGAAGCCTCGAGGCAGCTCCACGACGCTCTGTCTCTGTGGCGCGGGCCGGCCCTCGCAGAGTTCCAGGAGCCGTTTGCACAGACCGAGGCCGGCCGACTTGAAGAGCTCAGGCTCCAAGCGCTCGAGGAGCGTGTCGAGGCAGACCTCGCTCAGGGCCTGCACGGCGATCTGATCGGGGAACTCGAGACGCTCGTCTCGCGTTATCCCCTCCGCGAGCGGTTCCGCGCCCAACTCATGCTCGCTCTGTACAGGGGTGGTCGTCAGGCCGAGGCACTGGAGGTCTACCAGGAAGGTCGGCGCGTGCTTTCAGACGACCTCGGCATCGAGCCCTCGTCGATGCTCCGGAACCTGGAGCGAAGGATTCTCCAGCAAGACGAGGACCTGGATCTGGAGGCGCCTGCCGTGCCGAAGGTCGCCGAAGCGCTCGAGCCCCCCGTCGAGGTACCGGCAGTCGAGCCGCCGGCCGAAGCGCCCATCTCGGTCCCCGGACAGCCAGAGCGGAGGCAGCTCACGATTCTCTTCTGTGATCTGGCCGGGTCGACGGCGCTTGCAGGCACCCTTGATCCCGAGGACTATCGGGAGTTCCTCAGGTCGTACCAGCAGACCGCAGCAGAGGTCATCGAACGCTTTGGGGGCCATATCGCTCAGTACACGGGCGACGGAATCGTCGTCTACTTCGGCTACCCGAAGGCGCACGAGGATGATCCGATCCGGGCCGTTCGTGCGGCGCTCGGTGTGATCGAGGCCGTTGAGGCGCTGGGTGGAGCGCTGGCACGCGAGGTCGAACGCGAGCTTTCGGTCCACGCGGGGATCCACACCGGTCTGGTTGTTGTCGGAGAGGTCGGCGGTGGCGGGCACCGGGAGCAAGCGGCGTTGGGGGAGACGCCGATCGTCGCGGCACGCCTCGAGGAGCTCGCCGGCGCCGGGACAGTCTTCGTGAGCGAAGAGACGGCTCGGCTGGTCGGCGACTACTTCCAGACCGAGCCACTCGAGCCGGTCTCTCTCAAAGGCAGGCGGAAGCCGATTGCGCCGCACCGAATCGTCGGACAGACCGATATCTCGACTCGTTTTGAAGCCGCTGCTCGGCGAGGCCTCACGCCGTACACGGGTCGCTCAGCGGAGCTCGAGAGCCTCCGAAGGGCCTTCGCGAAAGCGATCGACGGAAACGGACAGATCGTCTCGGTCAGCGGTGAGCCCGGTATTGGCAAGTCGCGGCTCACCTACGAGTTCGTGCGGGGGCTCGAACGAGATCAGGTGGCCGTGCTCCCGGGGCGCTGCCAAGCCTTTGGAACCGACATCTCCTATCTGCCGTTCCTCGAGGTACTGGAGCAGGCGTTCGGACTCACTGATGGCGAGAGCCATCATCGATCCGCGGACGCCGTTATCGAGAAAGCTCGGGAGATAGACCCGTCGCTCGAGCGCTACCTCCCCTACTTCCTCGAGCTCCTCTCGCTTCCAGACCAGCGGTACCGCCTTCCGCCACGCTTCATGGGGGAAGAAAAGCGGAGAGCGTTCGAGGAGTCGATAGCCGCCTTGGTGACCGTTCTTTCGCAAACTCGTCCGGTTGCGCTCGTTCTCGAAGACTGGCACTGGGCAGACGAGGCTTCCGACTCGGCGCTTCGCTATCTCTCGGGCACGATCACCGCGTTTCCGATCCTCGTGCTCGTGAACCATCGGCCCGAGTACCAAAACGGATGGGCAGCCATGGCCCACCACTCGTCGATCCTTCTGAGAGCCCTCGAGGAGGCCGACTCAGAGCGCATCATCGCAGCGTGCCTCGAGGCCGAGGCCCTCCCGGATGGCCTTGCAGCGCTCATTCACCTCCGAACCGACGGCAACGCGCTCTTCATCGAGGAGGTGTGCAACGCCCTCCTCGAGGATGGGAGCCTCCGCGTATCGGACGGTCACGTCGAGTTGACCAAGCCGCTCGACGATCTCGCCTTGCCCGAGAGCGTCCAGGCCGTGATCCGCACGCGGCTTGATCGGCTTGATCCAGACGCCCAGGAAGTCTTGCGACTCGCGGCCGTCTGCGGTCGAGAGTTCGCTCGGCGGATTCTGGAGCGGATCAGCGACGACGATGAGGGTTTGAACAGCGCGCTCGACAGCCTCGTTGCGCAGGATCTCATTCAGCAGCTCCGAGTTCTGCCCGAGGTCGAGTACATCTTCAGGCACGTTCTCACCCAGGTCGTTGTCTATGAGACGCTCCTAAAGAGCCGACGCAAAGAGCTGCACGCGAAGGTCGGGGCCGCGATGGAAGACCTCTATTCCGATCGGCTCTCGCAGATTCCTGAGGCGCTCGCCCTTCATTTCGACCGGGGAGAGGTCTGGGACAAGGCGGCGACGTATCGCATCCACGCCGGTGTGAAGGCGTTCAAACACCACGTCATCGGCTCGGCGCTCACACATTTCGAACGAGCGCGCAAGATTCTCGAGCGTCACGAGGCTGACGTCGAGTGGCGCGATCTCTATGACCTCGCATTCTTCGAAGGCGCGGCGTTCGGAGACAGGGGCCGGTGGCCTGCGGCCTACCGGTCGGTTTCCGAAGCCGATCGCATAGCGCGGGAGAACGACGCTGAGGGACTGAAGGTGCAGGCGCTCCTCGCGCGTGCAAACGCGGCGTTCTGGGCCCACATGTTCGACCATTCCCTTCGGATCGCAGCGGAGGTAGAGCGCCTCGTCGAGGAGGACCTCCATGCGCGCCTCGGTGTCGTGTCCATGCAGGCCTTGACGAACTTCATGTCCGAGCGGATTGACACTGCCCTCGAGAAAGAGCGTGAAGCGAAGCATCTGTTCCGGCGACTGCCGAACTCACCGCAGTACAGCCGCGCGGCCTTCGTCCTGGGTGCCTTTCATCGCTGGCGTGGGGAGAACGAAGAGGCAGCGAAGTACCTTCGAATTGCGTACGAGATAGACCGCGAGAAGTCAGGGGCCGGGCTTTACCTCCAGTCTCTTATGCACTACTGCCTGGCGATTGGAGAGTTAGGCCGATACCAGGAGGCGATCGATCTGCTTTTCGAGGGCCGGGAATATGGGCTCCGGGCCGACTCGCTGTACGGCGTGTTGAAGATCGACAACGCGCTCGGCTGGATCTTCCAAGAGATCGGCAACGTCGATGAGGCGACCAAGTACAACGAACTCTCCCTCCTCGAGACCAACGAGGCGAAGGGATCCGATACATCGACTCTCTCCGAGGTGGACTCCTACGCGCGCCTGAACCTTGGCGATCTGCTCCTTCTCACGGGCGATCCAGAGTCGTCGCTCGACTACTTCGAATCGGCCTTCGAGAACGCGCGCGACGACCAGTACTTTCTGGCGCGCACACGCTGGAAGCCGCGATGTCTCGTCGGACTGGCCGAGGCCTCGTTGGCGCTGGGGAACGTCGATCGAGCCACAGCCCTCCTCGCTCAGTTCCACGACGAAGGCTTCGCCGACGAATTTCCCTTCAGGAAGTTCCAGGCTCGAGCGCTGCGAGTCGAGGCGCAGATTCTTCTCGCCCAAGATGACCCAGGAGCGGCATCGGCCCTGCTCGATCGTGCGCTTGAGAAGGCGAACGTCGTCGGCAACCCGACGCAGCTCTGGCAAATCCACGGAGTACTCGGAGGCCTCTGGGAGGAAAGCGGCGAGACTCAACGGGCTCGAGACGCGTATCGATCCGCCTCGGAGGTTGTTGTGGCGGCGGCGGGCGAACTGGGTGAGACCAACCGGGCCGGGTTTCTTTCATCACCTCCGATTCGGGCCGTTCTCGAGCGCGCAGCCGGTCGCTGAGACCGGCCGCAAACGGTCGCTGAGACCTCTCCAAAAACCGGTCGCACGATTTCAACGAATCTCCTGGCGTCGGAGGGTGTCGAACTGGGAGAATGGCGATCCGGGGGAAGCGATGAGCGTTGAACTTCCAGTTGACGATCGCGGGATTGGTGCTTTGCGCGCACACGGATTGCGGTACCGGCGTGCGCTGAGGGCGCTGAAGGGACTCGTTGGCGAGGGCGAGGCGGTTTTTGCGCTCGCCGAGGCGGATCTCGACGGCACTCGCGGTCTCCTCCTCGCAACTGCCGAGCGGCTCCTATTCTCGCCTAGACGTCTGTTTCGGAGAAGCGTGGTTGAATTCCGTCTCGACGAGATCCGGCTTGTTCATTCCGAGGCGGGAATTCTCGCGATCTGGGACTACGAGGATCGAACCGCATATTTCGCGCTCGAGCCGGCACCAACCGCGCGGGCGATCAGTCGGTTTGTTCGCACGCGGGTCGCAGCATCGCGACCGCGGCCGTCGAAGACGAGCGAGCGCGTCTGGGTTCCGGTCGAAGTCGAGCAGTCGGTCGAAAGCCGATCGAAGCCCGTCGCCGGCGGGGATGAAGATGACGTAATCGAACCTGCAGCTGAAGCGCTCGCCGTGCTGAGCTGGCGGCGTGAGTCCCTCCGCGCCATGGGCTTCAGCGACGCCGATGCCGAAACGCTCTCGGCGACGACCGTCGACCTGGGCGACGTGCGCCGGCTCGTGGAGAGCGGCTGCACACCGGAGTTGGCCAAGAAGATCCTGCTCTAAGGCGAGCTGGTCCGACCGAGCGGCGGCACTGCTTTGCGCCCTCATCGCAGCCACCATGGCGCGCGCGACGGGGGTCGTCGATGTCTGCTGGACGTGGGGGATTCCGGACGTTTTTCGGCGCCTGGGTCGGGTGCCGAGGAGCCGTATTCTCCGACTCCCCTCTAGCTGAATCGGTAGGAGTGATGCAGCTCGAAGGCGTCGAGGGTGCGCTGGCAGAAGCGAAGAAGGTTTTGGACCGTGCGCGTGCCGCGGGCACGCCGGTCATCCACATCGCCCACGATAGTGGTCCGGGCACCCCGTACGACACGACCGCCGATGTCGGCCAGATCGCCGACCTGGTGGCGCCGGAGGATGGCGAACCGACGGTCATCAAGCGCTTTCCCAATGCCTTTGTCGAGACCGACTTGAATGAACGGCTCAAGGATCTGGGCGTCGATCAGGTTGTACGTACCGGCTTCATGACACATATGTGCGTCAACTCCACCTTCCGCGGGGCCTTCAATCTGGGCTACGGAGCAACGGTGGTCGCCGATGCGACGGCGACCCGCAGCCTGCCCGGGCCCCACGGCGATATCAGCGCCGAGGGTTGCACAATGCCAGCCTCGCCGCGATCAGCGATTTGTTCGCTGTTGTCGTTGACGGCGCCGATGATTTGAAGGATTGACGCGTACGCGTCGTCTGCATCGGTCCTAGGCTTTCGCTCCCCGAGATGCCGTCCGTCAGCGCCGCGGCT
>CAYTCZ010000017.1:23118-42660 GCA_964436315.1 uncultured Gaiellales bacterium
TAGATCGCGAGCGAGCGGCTCGACTTCACCGGTGTGAAGCCCAGCGCGAATCTCAAGACCAATGCTCCTTATTTCGTCGCAGATGGCGCAGGCGCACCGAATCGCTCTTCCCGGGCCGTCGAAGGATGCGAAAAATCCGTCACCCGTTGTGTTGAGCTCCCGTCCCCGGTACTCGGCTAGCTTCAGCCGAACGATTCGGTCATGCTCTTCGAGTCGTTTCCTCCACTCGGTGTCGCCGTACTTCGCCGCCCACTCGGTCGAGCCAACGACGTCCGTAAAGAGGATTGTCGCGAGCACTCGCTCCGGTTCGATTGGATCGCCAAGCTGACCAAGAAACGCCTCGGTCTCCCGCACGACGAAGTCGGTCGCCGCGGGGGTCGCCCACGAGTAGTGGTCGACGAGTTCCGGGATCTCCTTGACGATCGAGCCGGCGATACGGCTCGAGATGTATGCGGCTTGGGCTGCCGTGGCCCGTCGACAGAGGATCAAAGTGGGAACCCGAAGCGTCGGCAAAACGTCGCTGACGTCGCCGTCCATCACCATCCGCTGGAAGGCGACTGCCGCTCCCGGACTTGCGCTCTGGCGCATGTGCTGGACGTACCAGCGCCGAACGTCCTCGTCGGCGGCGAGCGTCGGGCTGTTCTCGACCAGGAAGCGCTCGAAAAACTCGGTCGATCCCCAACCGTCCTTGACTTCCTTGAGCCAGACACGCCATTCGTCGTCGCTGCGGGCCCACGGATAGTCGGGACTCGCCTTTCCCTGGGTTGAGGGGTCGAAGAGGACGAGCCCGGTCGTTCGCTCCGGGTACGCTGCAAAGAGGATTGCGATCCGCGCCCCTTCATTGGCGCCCGACCAGAGAACCGCGCGCTCGACACCTGCCGCGTCCATGACGGCGCGGACATCGTCCATCCGCGTCTCAAGTGTCGGCACCTCCCGTAGCCGATCGGATAGGCCTGTGCCGCGCTTGTCGAAGACGACAACTCGAGCGAGGGATGCGAGTCCTTCCAAGTGTTTGGCTGCGCGTCTCATGCAGGTGCACGCGGACATTGTCTCTTCAACTCGCGAACTGCCACAAGTCTTGCGACGTCCGGCGCCAGCCGAACGCGCTCGATCAGCCAGCAGTCGCGAGTTTGCGCGCTACCGTTCTCACGGCCCGCTTGTGCAACTCAACGTTGGCCGCCGATAGCGGGCCCCGGGGCAACTCGACGACGAAGGCCTCAGATCCACGAAGCGTGCTGATCTGCCATCCCGTCGCGGCGCCGTTCGGGATCGGAAGCGCGAGGAAGGGAAGGCCGACGAGCCGAGCGTAGCGCCTCGCCGATTCCGTGGATCCGCCGCCCTGGCGAACGTTGACCTCGGGCTGGTGGAACCAGATCGTGAGGTCCGGGCGAATGCGTCGAATGAACTGCTGGACGATGCGTGTTTCCACTTCTGAGCGAGCTCGTCGTCCTGAGTAGAAGCGATCGCCGCGCCGGCCGGAAAGGCGCCAGTGCCAGGGGAAGTTGCGATTCAGGTCGACTCCACGGGCGTTCTGACGAGTCCCGAGCGCGTGGCCATCGGGATTAACGGTCGGCACGAGCCAGAGCCCAACGCGGCGGGGATCCCTTTGGTTGGCGAGGCGCCGAATGACCTTGACTGCGGCACATTCATCGCCGTGAATGCAGCCGACCACGAGGACGCGCGTCGCCGGCTTGGCCGGACCGCGATACGAGGCCCGGATCGGCCGATCCCGGACGGATTGTCCAATGACCTCCCAGGTTGGAGGCGTGGCGCCCGCCGCAGCATCGTCGGTCAGGACCGCGCTTCCGCCAACACCTGCGCTCGCGAGGATCACGAGAGCTAGGCGGGACAGCCTCACCCAGGTCATGCTCATGGCTCCCATTGTCCTATCCGGACAGCGACTATGGAACGATCAGTGTCCTGGGGGCTACGGCGTTGTTGTCCGGGACGCGGTCCGCTGTAGACGATGTTATGGCGGCGCTCAGGACTACTTCTCCGACGGCCTCGGCGTTGACCGCAACATCGAGCCTGGCCGTTGCTCCCCGGGGGAGTGTGCCGAACTGGCACACGAGGGCGGCGAGCAGCTCGCACGTCCCCTGCGATGGTGCGAACCCGACGATCGGCGCACCTGAGGCTGCCAGATTGACGATCGTGCCGAAGGAGATTCCGGGGCCAGTGTTGACGATGTCGAACGAGGATCCGACCTCGGAACCGACCGAGGCTTGCTCGGGAGCGGCGAGGACAACCAACGCCATATCTGCCGGCAGTGGGCGCCAGTCCGGATTCGCCACCCGCAGGCTCCGCGCTGCGATCCGCTGTCGGTTTTTTCCGTCCCCGCCCGAGATGTAGAGGTCGAAATTGCAGTCGCTTCGGCACGACGGGTGAGCCGGGAAGCTCATGAGCTCACCGTCCGGCGACCACGCAGGCGTGAGATCGTCACCTCGGTTCCGGGTGAGCCGTCTCACGTTCCCGGTCGCGAGATCCACGCTCAGCAGCTCAGCGTCACCGCGGAGCGGAGGTCGGCGGTCGAACGCGATCAGGCGTCCGTCGGGCGACCACGACGGCGAGAGATCCTGGCCGAGTCCTCCGGTGACCCTGTGTGGGTCGGAGCCGTCGGCATTCATGACCCAGATATCGAAGTTGGCTCTCTCGCGACTGCTGGCGAACGCGATCTGGGTTCCGTCGGGCGACCACGCGGGATCGACATCTGTGCCCGCCGAGTCGGTGAGCCTCCGTTGCCCGCGTCCGTTCGGCTTGATTGTCCAGATATCGAAGCTGCCGGCGACGCGATCGCTTGAAAAGGCAATTCGTGCGCCGTCGGGCGACCAGACGGGGTCGATGTCGTTCGCCGGACTTCGCGTGAGCCGACGTTGCTTCCTGCCGTCCGCTTCCATGATGTAGAGATCGAAATTGATCGGGCGACGTCTGTTGCTCGCGAAAGCGATCCGAGCGCCGTCGGCCGACCATGTGGGATCGAGATCGCTCCGGGACGTCCTCGTGAGTGCCTTCGGTTTGCCGCCCGGCTCGACGACGTAGATCTGCCACGCACCAGTCGCGGTGCGCCCGGAGAAGGCAATCTTCCCGTTGCCGCCGGGAAACGCCTCCAGTCGAGCGCCGGCCGAGGAACTCAGGGCGAGTGCGACCCCGGCGATGGCGACGAAGACGGCGTAACGGACCATCACCAACACCGTAGGCGTCCGGGCCGGACGGCAGACTGTGGCCGCGCACGCCCTAGGTCTCGTCGTCATGTCTCTCGATGCACAAGTTGCCACAGGCCCCTACCTGGTTGCTGCCGGCGTCTTGGCAGTTGCCGGAGTGGCGAAGGTCCGATCACCGGGAGGAGCCTCTCGGGCGCTCGATGCGGTGGGGCTACCTGCCCCTTCGGTCGCGGTCCGTCTGCTCGGAGCAATCGAGCTCGGTCTGGCAATCGGCTGCATCACCAGTCCAAGCACGACGATGGCAATTCTGCTCGCGGGTGCATTCGGAGTATTTGCCGTCTTCGTCGGCTACCTCCTCGTGCGGCGGATCGAGGTCCCAACCTGCGGTTGTTTCGGGGAGCGTGACACTCCTCCAAGCGTCGTCCATGTTGTCTTCAACGTCGGGGCGGCCGGGGCAGCGCTCCTCGCGGTTGCCGCGACGCCTGCAAGCCTCGGAGGTCTCCTCACGGAGCTTCCGCTGGCGGGGGCGCCCTTCGTCCTTGGCGTGATCGTCGCCGTCTATCTCTCGTGGCTCGTCGTCGTGGAGTTGCCGGCGGCGATCTCGGCCTGGAGGCCGAGCCATGGTTGACCGCCTGGTCGGAACCGCCGTCTCGGCTCTTGACCGGGAGAGTTCCCGACGGAGCTTCCTGAGTCGCGTGGCTCTGTTCGGTTCTGCGTTCGCAGTCGCGCCGCTTCGGTACCTGCTTCGACCCGAGACAGCACAGGCCGTCGTCACCTGCGGCGACTGTGCTCCACGCAACCTCTGCTGTGACGGCTGGACGACGTTCTGCTGCACGATCAACGACGGTGTCAACGCCTGCCCGCCATACTCGTTCATCGCCGGATGGTGGAAATGTACGAGCTACAAGGGAAGCCGGCTCTGCGCCGATGAGGGCGTCCGGTATTACATCGACTGTAATCGCAAACCCCGTCACAAATGCCCCAGCGGATGTCAGTGCGCGAACGGGAAATGCAAGAACCGAAAGACGTGTTGCATCAACTTCCGGTATGGGCAGTGCAACACGGACGTCGCCGCGACGAATGAGGTGGTGTGCCGCGTCGTCATGTGTGTCAACCCCTGCTCGGTTTACAGCTTTTGCGACTGCACCGAGAAGGTGAGCAACGAGACTTGCCGCCACGAGGCGGCCTGCTTCTGATGTGGACTGAACCGTGACTGCCCTCGTCGTCGTCGAGACCGTCGTTTTGGCCCTCATGGCGCTCCTGGTCGCCGGTCTGCTGCGCAGCCACGCCGAGATCCTGCGCCGACTCGAGGCAATGACCCAGGGCCGGGAGGATCTCCCGGTACCCAGGCCCAGGGGCGCGGTCGAGCCGGATGCTGCGCCAGATCTCGTTGGAACAACGTTGGCCGGCGAGCCGTTGAAGGTCGGCGTGGGGAGCGGCCAGAACACGCTCCTGGCGTTCCTGACCAGCGGGTGCTCAGTCTGCGGGGGGCTCTGGCGAGAGCTTCACTCGGATCCGCCGCCGGAGATCCCCGGCCACGCACGCCTGATCCTCGTGACCAAGGACTCTAGTCACGAGAGCCCGTCGAAGTTGCTCAGGCTCGCACCGGAGGAGTTCCCCGTTGTCATGTCCTCCCCCGCCTGGGAGGACTACGCCATTCCGGCGGCCCCGTACTTCGTGTTCGTAGACGGAGCCACCGGACGCGTGCACGGCGAGGGCGTTGCGAGCACCTGGGAGCAGGTGTCGTCCCTCCTCGAGGACGCCCTCTTGGAGCAGGGTTCGGGGCTCGGCCACGGTTCTCGCGACCGAGCGCTTCGGGCGGAGGTTGAGCTCAAGGCGGCTGGCATCGAGCCGGGAGATCCGAGCCTTTACGGCGAGTCCAAGCAGGAGCGCGCAGCATGACGGCGATCGTGTGGATCGGTCTCGGCCTGGCAGCGTTCGCAGCGGTTCGCTCCGCCTGGTCGCCCTGAGGCGAGTCGATGCTCGGAAGCATCACTCCGCTCGGAGAGCGGGGCAGAGGGCAATCCTTTCCTCTCACACTTATTGCGTTCTTCCTCGGCTCGCTGGTAGGCGGGGCGACGATCGGAGCGCTTCTCGGTTCGGTTGGCTCCTGGTTCTTCCACACACGGGGCGACTGGCGGATCTGGGCGCTGCTGTTACTCATTGCTCTGGGCCTTGCGTTCGACCTGCGTCTCGGGGGCATTCGGCTGCCGACTCTGCGGCGACAGGTCAATGAGGAATGGTTGGGGCGCTACCGTGGCTGGGTATACGGCGCGGGATTTGGCTTCCAGCTGGGACTTGGAATCGTCACGATCGTGAGTGTGTCGGCCACGTATCTCGTGCTGGCGGCCGCGTTTCTCTCGGGGTCAGTGACCATGGGACTGATCATCGGCATGGCGTTCGGGCTCACCCGAGCGATCATGATCTTGCCAGCCTCTCGCGTCCGGACGACCGCGGAGTTGGCGAGACTTACCCGGCTCGTCGAGCGACTCGACCAGCCGTCCCGACGTCTCGTTCTGGTTGCGGAATCTGGAGTGCTTGTTGTGGCGCTCGCGGTCGCCGTCGCCTGATGCGTCTAGAGGGGTTCGGCATCGGGATCGATCTCCCGAAAGGCTGGGACGGCAGACTGTTCAAGCGGCCTGAGGGCGAAGCGACTCTCCACGCAGCGACGTACGGGTTACCGGCAAGCGACGGGGACTTCGGCCCGAAGGCCACCCGCCTGATGCCGAACGACGGTGTTCTCGTCGTTCTGACGGAGTACCGAAGGCGGTTGGCCGGGAAAGGTCTCTACGCACCGGAAGGTCTACCGCGAAAATTCCGGGCGGCCGAGTTGAATCCCGCCGGCGTCCTCGGCGGCCGCGCAGGGCAGGCTGGTGTCCAGCGGTTCTTCACGGCTCGCGGACGGCCGTTCTGTCTGTATGTCGTCGTTGGCGCCTTCGGGCACAGCCGAAGGCTGGTTCGCGATGCCAACGACGTGCTGGAGACGATCTCTATCGAGTAGGAGCCGGGCCTCGAGAACGATGAGAGCCGGCCCCACCCCCCACCGCATCGGGGGCAAAGCCGGCACCCACTCAATCAGCCACCAGCGTCGTTTGGCTGTCGTTCTGTTCGAGCAGGTGATGACTCAGCGGCCAGTCGCAGGTCTGGCGCCTTGTTCAATGTACCACTCACGTCCATAAAGACGGGGTGGGCGACCCAAAACTTGTTTCAGGAACGCAAAGATCCCTCGATCGAGGGACGCCGGCGAGTCGGATCACCAATCGAGGCTCTGAAACCGGGGTCGGATCTTGCGATCACGCACGATGGCGGACGCGACCGAGGACACCGCCTCACGACGTCAGTGCGGCCTGGAGACACAGGGTGCATTGTGAAACGAGTTCTAAGCGCAACCGACGGCTTATCGTCGAGGGGTGAACCGCTGATGAGGTGAGCTCTGGCGGGGTGTTGGCGGCAGCTACGCGCCGGTAACGGACGATCTAATCGTCGTCGTCATCATCATCATCATCATCATCATCATCATCGTCGTCGTCGTCGTCGTCGTCGTCGTCGTTCCAGCCACGATCCCGGTCATCTTCACCGTCATCGTTGCCGCCCCCTCCGTGACCACCGCGTCCGTCGGACTTGCCCTCGTCGCCTTCGGGCTCGCCTGGCGGAGGCCCGCCTGCGCCGCCCCCGCCGTTGTCCGGCTCTTCGTCTTGACCCGGATTTGTTTCGGTCTCTCCATCGTCGTTTTCGGGCTGTTCGGGCTGTTTGTCCTCATGCGAACCGCCAGCGTTCGAGCTCTCGTCATCCGGTTTGGCGGTGGCCTTTTCCTCCGGCGAACCGGACTCGTCGGCATCGCCAGCGGGATGAGGCCGGTCGGGCCTCTGCGGCCTCGGCGACGAGTCAGCGGGCTCTGCGGCGCTGTTCGGGGCGGACCCTGGCTTCTCAGGATGTGTGGAGCCTGCGGTCGATCCATCGCCGGGCTGGCCCGAGCCGCCTCCTCCGTTCGACGGTTCGACCGCCGGCGGGCCGGATGCTGCAGGTGCAGCTGCGGCGCTGTTTTCGCTGTTCGTCGGCACAACGGCTTTGGCTCCGGTCGCCGCTCCGGCTTTCTCGTCCTCGGTCGGCTCTGATGCGGGACGATCAGCGGAAGCCGGGACGATACGCCCGAGCGTCGAGGCTGCGACCGGCCGACCCCCGGGATAGAGCTCGGCCTGACCCGAGTTGCCGGTCGCCTCGAGAGCTGTTCGAAGGTTGAATTCCTCGCCGGCTTGATCATTCACGACCTGAGCCGTCACCGGCGTTCCGAGCGCGAGGCCGCCCGCCGTGACGAAGACTGCGACTTTGCACGCGGGGGCCGGAATCCCGCCGAGCTTGGCAGTGACCTTCGAGGCCGCCTTCGCCTCGCGAACCCTGAAGAACGGCAGCGGGAGGAAGAGCATCGAGAGCCGTGCGCGCGAGACCGTCGCGCGACACTCGCGACAGGAGCGAAGGTGGCTTCGAACGGCACGGCGCTCGGCCTCTCCGAGCGCGGTGTCCTTGAGCAGTTGAACGGTGTCGCAGGTGAGCCGTTCGCCGAAGACGAGGAGCTCGGCGAGGCGATTCCGGGCCGAAAACATCGCCTGCTCGACTTGCTGGGGGGCAAGAGCGAGAGCCTGCCCGATTTCGGCCATCTTCAAGCCATGAACCTCGCGAAGCAGATAGACGTGCCTCTGCCGCTCGGGAAGCTTCTCGAGAGCGCTAATAAGCGCGCTCCGAATTCCCGAATCTTCGACGACTGACAGCTGCATCTCGTCCGTAGGGCGCGACGTGTCTCGCCGACTCGAGACGTAGTCCATGGCCGAGTTGTGCGCGATGCGGTAAAGCCACGGTCGGACTCGATCAGGTTGGCTGCCTCGTTGGATTGCCTGGAGGGCCTTCAGGAGTGCGGCTTGAGCAACGTCCTCGCCGGCCACCGGGTCGTCGATGAGCTGACCTGCATACGTCGCGAGCCGGCGCGAATACCGGCGGTAGAGCTCGTCGAAAGCCGAGGTGACCCCGGCGGCGAGACGGCGGCTCAGCTGCTCATCGGAGAGCCTCTTGAGGAGAAGCGGCGAAATGATGGCCTCCTGTTCCCTAAAGCGGGAGCAGAGGGAAAAAACTTGAGCGCGCAAGGCCGAAGATCCCCCGTTCGGGTGCCAAAAGCCCCCCAAAGGCGCTGCTGCGGTTTTCTATGCCCCTCGTCGACGAGTCGAGAGGACGAACCCGAGGAGCGCTCCGGCGGTTATCAACTGGAGCCAAGTCGGTGCACCACCGGTCGGATACGGGCCGCGGTGCGCCGGAAAGAATCGCCGTTGATTGAGCCCGAGGTAGCGGTAGACGTGCTCCATGTCTGGGAGCGACGCTCCCAGTGCGCCGGCGGCGACCGAGCCGCGCACGCCGTGCGCGCCGACCACCGACAGCATCGCGGCGGCACCAGACCACGCCTCGAAGTGTTCGTCCGGAATGTCGCGGTGTGGCAGTCGGTCGAAGGCGTGATGGAGCAGAAGTCCAAACGCAAAGGCGCGCCGAGGCGAGCGGATCCTCAGACCGGCCACGGCACCGCTCGCGACATGGAAGCTCTCGACCAAGGGGAGCGCAGCCTACCGTGTTGCGGCAACTGCGATCAGGCGTTGTCGAGGGCGCCTGGAAGGGCGGCGAGGTCGTCCTCCGCATGGGCGACCACGGGAATCCCTGGCCGTCCGGTCGAGAGGGGCGTGCGATGAAACGCCTGAAGCGTCTTCGTGCCGCCCGCCAGCGTCGCAACATCGAACCCCTGCTGCCGGAGGAGTCGGTACGCGAGGTAGCTCCGGACTCCGGAACGACAGTAGACGAAGATCGTTGTCTTGCGAGGAAGTTCGTCGAGGCGCCCACGGAGTTCGCGCAGAGGAATGTTGAGCGCGTTCTCGATGTGCCAGGTGTCGAACTCGAGCGGCGATCGAACGTCTAGGAGCAGGGCGTCGCTCGTTTGATGGGGCCAGTCCTCCGGGAACCAGAATTCGACATCGCCGCGAAGCGCATTTGCTGCAACGAAGCCCGCCATGTTGACCGGATCTTTGGCGGACCCGTACGGCGGCGCGTAGCCGAGCTCCAGGTCCTCGAGATCGAAGACTGTCAGACCCGACCGGAGCGCCGTTGCGAGGACATCGATCCGCTTGTCGACGCCGTCGTAGCCGACCGCCTGCGCACCGAGGATGACGCCCGCGTCTGGCTCGAAAAGCAGCTTCAGATGCATCGGGCGGGTCCCTGGGTAGTAGCTCGCGTGACCGGACGGATGGAGATAGACCTTTCGATACGGGCGCTCGGCTTGGCGCAATACCGCTTCGGAAGGCCCGGTTGCACCCGCGGTCATCTCGAACACCTTCAGGAGGGCCGTTCCCTGCGTCGAGCGATAGGTGTTCGGCCGGCCGAAGATGTGGTCGGCTGCGATGCGCCCCTGCCGGTTGGCGGGCCCAGCCAGAGCCACCAACGCCGGTTTCCCGGTTACCGTATCTGTGACCTCGACCGTATCCCCGGCCGCGTAGATATCGGGGTCGGAGGTCCGCTGATTTGGATCGACTGTGATTCCGCCGGTCGTGCCGATTTCGAGCCCGGCCTCCTTGGCGAGCCTTGTCTCAGGGCGCACGCCCACGGCGAGCACGACGAAATCGGCGACGAGAGTCGTGCCATTCGAAAGCGAAACCTCGATTCCATGCTCGAGTTCGTCAAAGCGCTCGGCCGCCGTGCCGAGATGGAGCACAACTCCGTGACTCTCCATGTGATACTGGAGCTCTCGCGCCATCTCGTGGTCGAGGAAGGGGACGACTTGATCGAGCATCTCGACCACGTGCGTCTCCGTCCCTCGAACACGAAGAGCCTCGGCGGTCTCGATGCCGATGTAGCTACCCCCGACTACGACCGCGCATTGCGCGCCGGTTTCGAGCTCGGCGATGATCCCGTCCATATCCGGGATCGTCCGCAAAACATGCACTCGTGGGCTGTCCACGCCTGGAATGGGTGGCCGCAACGGTGCCGCACCCGAAGCGAGAATCAGTTTGTCGTAGGACTCTTCATACGTCTGGCCGCGCGCCTTATCGATCACGCTGACATGCTTGAGATCCCGATCGATCGCGATCACATCTTGCTCAATCCGAATATCGAGGTTCAGCGCCGCCCGCAGGTTTTCGGGCGTCTGGATCAGGAGTGCATCGCGTTCGGGAATTTCGCCAGAGATGTGATACGGAAGTCCGCAGTTCGCGAATGACACATAGCGATCGCGTTCTAACACGACGATCTCGGCGTCCTCGCTGAGGCGACGGGCCCTCGCGGCGGCTGAGGCTCCGGCAGCGACGCCGCCGACAACGACGATCTTCATGTGGCTGTCCGGTTGCACGCGTGTCGCGTGAAGCTACCCGATCTCGGCCCGAACAAGCATCCGGAGTCCTGCCCGGAGTGACTGCGGGTTTTCCGCGCGCGAATCTGCAAGTCCCCGGACGGCACAGGTCTCGTGTTCTCAACGAATTCTTAGACAGTCCCTAGGTGGATCTTAGGATTGCTGGTGAGACTCGTCGGCATGCGAATACTCGTTGTCGACGACGAGCCAGCCGTGCGGGATTCGCTCGAGCGAGCGTTGGCACTCCAGGGTTATCGCGTGGAGCTCGCCGCCGGTGGCGGCGAGGCGCTCGAGCTCCTCGCCGCCAATCGGCCCGACGCAGTCGTCTTGGACGTTCTCATGCCGCATGTTGATGGACTCGAGGTGTGCCGGAGGCTCCGGATGGCGGGGGATGAGACGCCGGTGCTCATGCTCACTGCCCGCGACGGTGTGACGGACCGCGTCAGTGGGCTCGATGCCGGTGCCGACGATTACCTCGTGAAACCGTTCGCGCTCGAGGAGTTGTTCGCGCGACTCCGCGCGTTGCTCCGTCGAAGCACGCCGCCTGAGGGTGAGACACCGCTCCGGTTTGACGACCTCGTGCTGGATCCCGGCAGGCATGAGGTGCGACGGAACTCGCGCGAGATCGATTTGACGCGCACCGAGTTCCAGCTCCTCGAACTGTTCATGCGAAACCCACGGCAGGTTCTCACGCGCTCGTTGATCTTTGATCGGGTCTGGGGCTACGACTTTGGCCCGACGTCGACCTCACTCGCCGTCTACGTCGGCTACTTGCGTCGAAAAACCGAGGGGAAGGGCGAACCCAGGCTGATTCACACGGTGCGGGGAGTTGGCTATGTCTTGCGCGAGCCGTGAGCTTCCGCGGCCGCCTCGCTTTGGAGCCCATTCCGGTAGGTGCGGCGCCCTTGGGGACGGATGAGACCAAGCAGCTTGGCGGGATCGACCGAAGCGCATATCGACAGAGATATGTGCGAGGGCGATCGCGGCGAGATGCGCCGCGTCTCAGCCGCCAGCCGGGGGTGTTGCACCTACCGGAATGGGCTCTTAGTAGCAGCACTCGCTGTTGCCCTCGCGGTCGCTCTCGCGTCAGCGTCGCTCTTCTTCTTCGCGCGAGATTCGCTGCGGAACCAGGTCGACGAAGGTCTCATCGAGCAGGCCTAGGCCGTTGTCGACCCGCATCCCAAGTCTCGGAAGCGAGGTGCCCTCCGGGCCGCGGTTTCTTCGAAGATCCGTGGCAGTGACGAACTCAGTCGCCTCGCAGAGAACTTCAATTCGATGCTCGAAGCACTCGACGATTCGCAACGAGCGCAGCGTCGCCTCGTGGCTGACGCCCTCCCACGAGCTTCGTACGCCACTCACCAGTCTTCGAACGAACGTCGAAGTTCTCGCGATGGCAGTTTCTATCGCGCCCGACGCGCTCGCGGAATGCCTGGCTCGGGGCTCGGGTTGGCGATCGTCCGACAGGTCGCTGAGTCGCACGGAGGATCAGTCTCCGCAGAGCGGGCAGAGGGGGGAGGGGCCAGGCTGACGCTCCGTTTCGCCGGAGCGCAGTCCGGGGCCAGTTCTTAGGAACTTCTAAGAATCACCTGCTTCCATTCTGAGGGCGATGGCGAATCGCACCTCGGGAAGTGGCAGCTCTCGACTCCGTTCACGGGGCGTCTTGGTCGTGGCCCTCACGGCCCTTCTGCTCGTCCTCGGCGGTGGTATCGCTGGCGGACTGGCGTTCGCAACGATCGGCCAGAGCGAGAAGGACGAGTTTCTCGACGATGTCGCGAGCCGCCTCGGGGTCTCTCGGGAGAACCTCGATCAGGCGATTGAAGACGCGGCGAAAGCCCGCATCGATGCTGCTGAAGAGGAGGGGCAACTGAGCCCGGCGCGGGCTGATCGACTCCGCGAGGCCATCGAGTCGGGACGCTCGCCGTTCCTCGGTGGCAAGAAGCGCGGCGGCCTCCACGGGCATGGGTTCCGCGGTCTTGGCGGCGTTCTCGAAACGCTCGATTTGACGCCGCAGGAGCTCCGGGAACGTCTTCCGGGAAGCTCAATCGCCGCGATCGCAGAAGAGCAAGGAGTGACGCTCGACGAGATCAAGGAGCCGATTCTCGAACGCGCGGGTGCACGCCTCGACGAGAAGGTCGAACAAGAGCGAATCACCTCGGCGCAGAGGCAAGAGATGCTCGACCGAATCGAGTTGCGACTCGACGATCTTCTCAATCGCGAGTGGCCTGAGTCACTTGACGATTTCCGCGGTCGCTTCGGCTTCGGTCGGGGTGCAGAAGAATCGGATAGCCCGGCTGGAGCGCCGGCCGATGGCGCCTCGTTCAGTGCCAAAACCGGTGACGCGGAGCCCTCGGTCACGATTCTCAACGAGCTCTAAAGCTCTCTTCAGTTCCTTCTCAACTCCGGTTGGTTTCCTGCCTTCCATGCAGTAAACGCGTTGGCTCGGACTCAGCCGAACCAACGTCCTGGTTCGGCCTTCGCCGAACGCAGGCAACCACGAAGGAAGGGGCAGAACACCATGAAACTCCTGTCACGGAACATGGCAGTCGCAGGCATCGCCGCGATGGTGCTAGCGGTCGGCGGAGGTGCTGCGTTCGCGACGACTGCGGGGGAGGAGCGCGACGCCTTCCTGTCAGATATCGCGAGTCGCCTGGGCGTCGAGCAAGGAGAGCTCGAGCAAGCGCTTCAGGGCGCTCAGCTCGACAGGCTGGACGCCGCAGTCGAGGACGGCGAGATCTCGGAAGACCGCGCCGCGGAGATCCGCGAACGAATCGAGTCGGGTGAGGGTCTGCTCTTCGGCGGCTTTCGTCACCACCACAGAGGTGGCGGTGCGGGCCTTGAAACTGCAGCTGCGTACCTCGAGATGACCCCCGAGGAGCTTCGAGACGCGCTGCCCGGAAGCTCGCTTGCGCAGCTTGCCGAGGCACAAGGCAAGTCGGTGGAAGGGCTCGAGCAAGCGCTCGTCGACGCGAAGCGGGAGCGCCTGAACCAGGAGGTCGCCGACGGACGTCTGACCGAGGCCGAGGCGCAGGAAAAACTCGCCGAGATTGAGTCGCGCGTAAGCGACAAGGTGAACCGTGAGGTTCCGGAGGACGCTCAGTTCGGTCCGCGCGGCTTCGGTAAGGGCGAACCGCCTCCCGCGGCGCCAACCGATTCGGGTTCCGAGGGTACAACGCTCCTCTAGAAAGCAAGCGACTCGACGGAGCAGAAGGCCGGGCCGATCGGAGGCGGTCGGCCCGGCCAGATCGGTTGCCACGACGGAGCCGTCGCCTGGGGGTTGCTTTTTCCCTCCAGTTGAACCTTGATTTGGCCGAAGGAGAAAAATATGGCCCACGAAATCCCCTGGCTCGACTCGACCATCAGTTTGCTTGCGGCATCCGCCCTCCTCATCGTTGCAGTGCTCGTCACGGTGCTGATCTCAGCCTTCGACGTACTGAACGACGAGGAGACGCTGAACGAGCTCTCATAGGCCTCTGGGTGCCCTTCAGGCGACGCCCGTCGTCTGCTCGACGGTCTGCCTCCGCGAGCAGGTGAAGCGATTCAGAGCGGACGTACGAAGACGCCGCTCGCCGCCTTTTCGCCGATCAGCCGCTGCTCGCCGTTCATCCTGAGCGTGATCTGTTCGGCGGCTGGGACGGCTTCGGTCACCTCGATGGAGGTACCCGGCGCGAGTCCCTGGTCGTAGTACCAATGGAGCACGTCGCCGTCGTGCTCGGCGAGCCGCACGATTTCGGCGCTGTCGCCGGGCTCGAGATCTGAGAGCGGCTTGAGCTCCTTGTTTTCCTCTTGCTCGAAGTCCGTGTCGACCGGCCATCCGTGTGGGCAGCGGTCGGGCTCACCGAGCTGTTTGGCGATGCGCTCGACCATGTCGTCGGTCAGCGAGTCTCCGAGAATGTCAGCTTGTTCGTGGGACTCGGCTGCCGTGTAGCCCATGAAGTCGGTGAGGAGTCGCTCGATGATTCGATGACGGCGCACAGCGTGTTCGGCTGCCTCTCGTCCTTTCGGCGTGAGGATCGCCTCTTTCTTCTCGCCCCGCTCGATGAGCCCGTCGGCCTCGAGGCGCTTCAGCATCTCGCCGGCTGACGCGCGCGAGACGCCGAGCATGTCGGCCACTCGAACGGCGAGCGTCGGGGACCCCTTGGTCGTCGGGTGGTACTCACCGATGGGGAAGGCAAGGAAGTAGATCGTCTCGAGATAGTCGTCTACCGAGTGACCCCTAGCCATTGCCGACGATTCTATCGGCGGTCGATCGAGCTCACGCTGGACGTCTGGGGAGCTCAGAACGACCGATCACGACCGTGAAGAGCCGTGTAAGGTACGTCTTACAAGACGTTTCAGGTATGCCTGCTCTCTTCAGCCAACGCGCCGAACAATCGAGTCAACGTCGCGCCCCCGGAGCGGCCGAGACGGTAGCAGTTCGAGGCCTCGTGAAGTCGTTCGAAACGACCTCGGCCCTCCAAGGCGTCGATCTCGATGTTCCCGCAGGGTCGATCGTCTCCCTGCTCGGTCCCAGCGGATGTGGCAAGACCACCCTTCTCCGCTGCATCGCCGGGCTCGACCGGCCTGATCGAGGCGAGGTCGTCATTGGCAATCGGCTCTTGACAGGTCACGAGACGTTTATTGCCCCGGAACGGCGACATGTAGGAATGGTCTTCCAGGATTGGGCCCTCTTCCCCCATCTCACGGTGGCGCGGAATGTGGGGTTCGGACTCGGCCGCCGAGGTCGGTCTGCTCAGGTGCAGGAATCGCTCGAGCTGGTCGGCCTCGCTGATCTCGCCCGTCGTCGCCCAGAGACGCTCTCTGGAGGCCAGCAGCAGCGGGTTGCGCTCGCTCGTGCGCTGGCCCACCGACCGTCGGTGATCCTCCTGGACGAGCCCTTCTCGAACCTCGATTCGACACTTCGGAACCAGATTCGGCTCGAGGTCAGACGCGTGCTCCGGGAACTCGAAGTCACAGCGCTCTTCGTCACGCACGATCAAGAAGAGGCGTTCGTCCTCGGTGACGAGGTCGCAGTCATGTTCGACGGTGTCGTGGTTCAGCAGACTTCGCCAGCCGAGCTCTACCGGACGCCCGCGACGCGACGGGTTGCCGAGTTCATCGGCGACGGGAACTTCCTTCCCGGAATCGCGAAGGGCTCGTACGCGGAGACCCCGATCGGTTCGGTTCCGCTCCGGAGCGAGCTCATCGGCGCGGTCGATGTGCTGCTTCGGCCCGAGCAGTTGACGCTTCGGGCCGGCCGGGGGGCCACCGTTCATGGGGTCGAGTTCTACGGTCACGATGCCGTCTACATCCTGCGTGCCGGCGAAAGCACGGTTCGGGTTCGTGTTATTGCAGCGCCCGAGTTCTCAGCGGGTGACCAGGTGGATGTCTCATGTACCGGCGACGCAGCCGTCGCCTTTCCCCGCGGCGCCGCCGACCAGCAAGGCGCCGACCAGATTCCGTCGCCGGCAGTCGCGGCTGCGGCGGCAGGCGCACGGGGAGGCGGAGCCGACGCTGCGGCGCTCGCCGGGCTGATTCAGCGGCGGTAGCCGAGCCGCCAAAACTTGCGGTGGAATAAGTCGTAAGGTATCCCTTACGACTTGTGAAAGATAGCCCTTACTCCTGTTTGAGCTTGCGACCGCGGCGGTCAGCTGCGGTTGGCCTGCTCCTGCTCGTGGCGGTCTTGCTCGTTGCGGCGGCGTGCGGCGGAGATGACGAGAGCGAAGCGCTCACCATCTACTCCGGGCGCAACGAAGAGCTGGTTGGCGCGCTGTTCGAGCAATTCACGGAGGAGACCGGAATCGAAGTCGAAGTTCGCTTCGGAGACTCGGCTGATCTCGCGCTCCTGATTGGCGAAGAGGACGACAGGAGTCCGGCCGACGTCTTCTTCTCTCAAAGTCCTGGTGCGGTTGGATTCCTGGCCGACAAGGATCTTCTTACCCCGATCGACGAGGATGTCCTCGCGCGGGTCGACGGTCGCCTTCGAAACGAGAGCGGTCTCTGGGTCGGAGTGACCGGACGGCAGCGCGTCGTCGTCTACAACACGGAACTCGTCGACGAGGCGGAGCTTCCCGCCTCGGTCTTCGACCTGACCGCGGAGCAGTACAAGGCGCTGGTCGCAATCGCACCTCAAAACGGGTCGTTTCAGGACTTCGTCACCGCGATGCGTCACATGGAAGGCGACGAAGCCGCACAGGCGTGGCTCGACGCGATGGCTGCGAACGAGTCTCCCACGTACCCGACGAACAGCGCCATCGTCGAGGCGGTCAGTCGAGGCGAGGTCCCGATGGGCCTTGTGAATCACTACTACAACTACCGATTCCTCGAAGAGGATCCGAGTTCGCCGACAGCGAATCACATACTTCCCGACGGCGATGTCGGGGCACTGCTCATGCCGGCGACGGTCAGCATCCTCGCGAGCTCGGCGAATCAAGAGGCAGCACAGGCATTCATCGAGTTCCTGCTCTCCCAGCAGGGCCAGTCCTACTTCGCGGAGGAGACCTTCGAGTATCCACTGGTTCCCGGCGTCGAGCCCAAGGCCGACCTGCCGCCGCTGGCGTCGCTCGATGTGCCTGACTACGACATCGAGCGCCTCGGTGGTGACCTCGAAACGACAGCGGAGATGATCTCGAATGCCGGACTCGAGAACTGACCGTGGGCGGCCGACTCGAGCCGTCGGCGTGAGCACCGCGGCCGTTCCCGCTGCGTCGTATCCACGGGGGAGCTGGGTGCTCCACGCTGTCACGGTCGTCGTTGGGCTCCTGTTCCTCGCGCCCTTCGGCTACCTCGTCGTCCGAAACCTCGGCGCCGGTGAGGAGTTCTGGTCCGCTTTCACGAGCTCGGACACAGTCGGTCCTCTGGTTCGTAGCGTCGTGCTGGCGGTTGCGGTGACCGGCTCGGCCACGGTCCTCGGAGCAGCTTCCGCCTGGCTTGTCACGAGAACCGACGTACCGGCTCGCCGGGTCTGGCAGCTTCTGCTTGCGCTTCCGCTCGTGATCCCGTCCTTCATCGGCGCATTCGCGCTCCTTGCGGCTTTCGCGAAGGGAGGTCTGATCGAACAACTCGTCGCTCCACTCGGAATAGAGAATCTCCCGACGCTCGACGGCTTTATTGGTGCCTTCCTGGTTCTGACCTTATTGACGTACCCGTTCGTGTATCTGCCCACCGCCGCACGATTGGTGCAGCTTCCGCGTTCGTTGGAGGAATCAGCGCGGCTGCTCGGCCGAGGTCCGTTCGAGACGGTTCGCCGAGTGGTTCTGCCGCAGATCTGGGGAGCGATTCTGGCCGGATCGCTACTGGTGTTCCTCTATACGATCGGCGACTTCGGGGCGGTGCAGCTCCTCCGGTACGACACGCTGACGCGGTCGATCTACTCCAATCGGCTGTTCGATCCGGAGGTCTCCCTTGCCCTCAGTCTGCAACTTGGCATCTTGGCGATCTGCGTCGTGGCGGCCGAGCGGCTCGTTCGGCGCGGGCGCGAAGATCTCGATACGCGACGCGGAACGAGGCCACTCCAACTTCGACTTGGCCGCTGGCGAGTTCCTGCCGTTGCCGGCTTGAGCACCCTCGTCGGGCTGGCGCTGGTTGCGCCGGTCGCGGTCCTCGCCTACTGGGCCTTTCGCGGCCTTGCCCGTGGCTCGACGCGCGCGACCGAACTCGCGACTGACCTCGGGGGCCTCGCCGAGCCGACGCTAAACACGGCTCTGACGGGTGTGCTCGCGGCTGCGGCCGCGATCGTCCTCGTTCTCCCAGTCGCGTACCTCACGGTCCGCCGGAGAAGCCGGCTCGGAGAGGGGGCGAACGCGGTGATCGTCGGGGGCTTTGCACTTCCTGGACTTGTGATCGCGCTGTCCCTCGTCTTCTGGGCGCTGGACAGTCCCGGCCCAATCGGCGCGCTGTATCAGACATTGCCCCTGCTCATCCTCGCCTACGTCATCAACTTCGGCGCGATGGCCGTACGCACGTCCCAGGTCGCGGTCTCGAGCGTGCCGGGCCGACTCGAAGACGCGGCCCGTATGCTCGGCGTACGACGCGTCCGGCGGTTCTTGCGAGTCGAGTTCCCCTTGATGATTCCCGCTCTTCTGGCGGGCGCCGGTCTGGTGATGCTCTCGACGATGAAGGAGCTCCCGGCCACCCTCCTGCTTGCCCCGATCGGGTTTCAAACATTGGCCACCAAGATCTGGGCGGCCACGGAGGACGCCTTCCTCGCGGATGCGGCCGTCGCCGGCCTGGTGCTTATCGCGCTCTCGGCCGTGATGACCTGGTTTCTCGTGCTTCGTCGTATGACCGCGGTGACCTAGAGCTTTGGACGGAAGGACTCACGCCGTCGTGCCAAGGACGATCAGGCCTGCGATCACGAGCGTGATCCCCGCCCACTGATTCCGCGCCGGGCGTTCGGCAAGGAAGAGAAATCCGAGTGCGATCGGGACGAGCGCGTACGCAGAAGAGATCGTGGCTACCACCGACGTGTCGGCGTTCCGAACACCGATCGAGAACGAGATGTATCCGGACGTCTCGACGACGCCGATCACAAGCATCGCGGCGATGAGGAGCGTCGTGAGATTTGCAAACAACGGGTACCGCGCCGCCCCGGCTCCCCCCAGAAAGAAGGCCGTCGAGAAGACTCGAATGAGGAAGATCGGTATCAGCCAGCCGAATTCATCCGCGTAGTAGGCGATGGCAAAGATATAGCCGGCGACGACGACCATCGCTGCGAGGGCCAGCAGCACTCCCGGTGACCCGAGCGACCTCAAGCCGGACTGCGCCAGAGAAGCGAAATCGGTCGACGCGAGCCCGACGCCGACGAGCACGACGACGATCGCGAAAATCTGGAGAGAGCTCGGTCGCTCGTCGAGGATGATCACGGCGAGGATCACGGTGACCACGGCGTACGCGGAGACGATGGGGCTTACGATCGAGATCGGTCCGACGTTCAGGGCCTTGAAGAAGCTCAGGTAGCCGACGCAACCGAGGAGGCCGATCAGGACGAACGGCCAAAGGTCGTTGCCCGAGAATCCCGTCAAGGCGGTCGTTGCC